>CAZYTF010000025.1:0-15872 GCA_964649535.1 uncultured Candidatus Saccharibacteria bacterium
AATATTGAGTGGTATACAGGCAAGACACCACCATTTCTAGCAATGGTGTCATTCTTTGTCGGTCAAATTTCACTAATAATCGTTGGTGTTATTCACCTAGATTTCGATTATTTTACTATTGCTGAATTTGTGTTTTTAGGTCTGTTAGCGTATACATCTGTAAAAAAACATGCAGATTCCTATAAAAGAAATACGGCAACGGGTTTAAATATTCTTAGAACCTACTTTATGATTAGAGTGCTAATGCAGTTAATAATTTTTGCGACAGTTGCTGCTACGCGTGTAATAGATGAGCGTAGTGCGTTTTTATCTATACTAATTTGTGCATGTTTCTTTTGTATCTTCATTATTCCGCAATATTTCTGCGCATGCGACAGGCTGCCTCCTGAATTTAAACAGACAGCACCACAAGTAGCTTAGTTGTAAGTCCGAAATTGCTTTGCAATTTTGGTCTTTTTTGTTTATAAATCAATTTAAGACCCTCAAATTTGTTATGATACATGTAATGGAAATATCAATAATATTATTGTCGATCCTGCAAGCAATGGCTGTGTCATTGGGTGTTGGATCTTCGACACTAGCTGTACTAAATTTTTTTGTAGCACTTAAAGATGGAAAAATTGACGAACAGGAGCGGAGTCTTATGGAAGTTGTGTACGTCGTGCTAAGAGTTGCCATGGTAGCGATACTTGTCACTACGCTACTTCTCGCAGCAATTTACATCTCTCAGTCTGACTTGGTGATGTATATGTCTAGTTTCAAAGTCGCGTTTTGGACACTTATTTTTGTTTTATATCTCAATGCTTTTTTGATGACAAAACATGTAATCTCCAGCAAATTTGGCCCAGCAATTCAAGCAGCTACATGGTACACAATGGGTGTGATAATGGCTCTGATGTCACTAGGTCTGCAAGATTTCTACTTTTATCAATTTGCGGTAGGTTACATGCTCGCTATAGTTTCAGCAGTAGTGCTTATAAATGCAGTATTGCAACACCTTAGAAAAAACAATAAGCCAAGGAACGTTTTTTAGAGCTCGGTCACCTTGAGTGTGATTTCTTAAAACATATAAAAATCCGCAGATGTATGCGGATTTTTATATGTGACTTAATGTTGATTAACCCACATTTCCTGGTTTCTTGAAGTACACAATGGGAATGAGTACAAGTGTGATGATCACAGAAAAGAGAAGTCCGAACATTACTGCATACGCGAGCGGTGCCCATAAATCTCCTGCATAGGTGAGCGGTATCATTCCTGCTACCGTAGTGATTGTAGTGAGCAAAATTGGACGCAGTCGGCTACTTGCTGCATCAAGGACTACATCGCGCACGTTTTTTTGTGATTCCTTAATCCTCATTTGATTCATCATGTCTATAAGCAGAATTGAGTTATTGACTACAATTCCTGACAGGGCGATGAATCCCATCATTGAAGGAAAGGAAAGAGGGCTTCTTGTGATTGCAAGACCAACAAATATACCAATGAGTGAATATGGCAAAATCGAAAGTACATAGCGTGTGTGGAGGTACGAGTTGAACTGCAATACAAGAATCCCAACCATAAGTCCAATACCAACGATTAAGGCAACGAACATTTCAATAAATGCTTCGTTAGATTCTTCAGTTTCACCTCCACCTGTGCTAATTACTATATCTTCAGGGATAGCTAAGTCAGCTTTAATTTTCTCAATAACAGCCGTTTGGATTTCACGAGCATTACCTTCGGCTGATACTTGTGCTGTGATTGAGACAAATCGATCACCTTCCTCGTGGTTGATGATGGTGCTTGATTCACGAAGTGAAATATCAACAAGGCTAGAAAGTGGCACTTCTCCAGTTGCTGTCGGAATTGCAATTCGACTAAGGTCACTGACTGTTGCCACGTTACTTGTCTCGCTAGTCGCTGCAGCAGTATTGCTGACATTGAGTTTGACAACCACATTAACATCGTCATTGATTGTGGTGAGTGACGTAGCCTCAACTCCATATACAGCAGTACGCGCAACCTGAGAAATTGTAAATGGATCAAGACCAAGCGATGAAGCCTTGATTCTGTTTAAAGAAAGAACGAACTCCGTATTGTTGCTATTTGTGCTTGTCTGCACGTTTGTTACATACTCAGTTTCCTTAAGAATTTCAGCTGATTGATTGGCAATAGTGGTGAGCTGTGTGAGATCTTCACCTACTAGTTTCACTACAATAGCTGCTCCAGTTGGAGGTCCATCGCTCGGTTGGTTTACAGTGACTTTAATGTCGCGAAGCGGAGAGAAAGTGGTTTGAAGTTCTTCAACAATCTCAGTGCTTGTGAGTGTGCGTTCGCTATCCAAAGTAACAAAAATGTTTGCAAATTTTTCACCAGAGCCACCCGAGCCGAATTGACTGCCACTGCCCACAGTTGTTACAAATGAAGCAATGTAATCTTCTGAATAGAGAAGTTCTTCAACACGTCGAATATCTATGTCAGTAACTTCTTTCGTTGTACCTTCGGGATTTTCAACTTCAACAATGACATAGTCAACGTCACTTTGCTCAAAGAATATTACTTTTACAAGATTCACTGTCGGGAAAGCAAAAGAGGCAATCACAATTGATATAGTGATAATCGCTGCAGTAGCTGGAGCCCAAAGCACAAATCGCATAAATTCGCCAAAGCCTTTGCGTTCTTGCAGAGAGTAAATTTTATACGTACTTAGGAACACAAGAGGTACAGCGATTAAACCAGCAAAGATGTTTACTGCCAGAAAAATTGAACCTACGAGCGCGGCACTCAGTGCTGAAAGGAATAAATATTGCTTTTTAGAGTCGTCAAGAATTGCCCCGAGGTGTTTTTTGTACCAACTCTCAAGTTTGTGTGCATACTCAACTTGTTTTTTTTCTAATACCGTTGAACTTCTGCGTCGCAAAAAGCTGGCTGCAAACAGTGGGATAATTGCAAGCGAAACAAACATTGAAGCAAATAGCAGGAAAATGAGTGTAAAAGGTATACTTGCAATGAATTGTCCAATGACACCCGAAACTATGAAGAGTCCCGCAAACATAGCGACTGTTGTAAGTGTTCCTGAGATGAGTGGAGCACTAAACTCTCGAATTGTATCAAGAGCTGCCTGTTGTTTGTCTATGTTTGGATCTTCTTTCATTCTTCGGTTAATCCCCTCGACCATAACAATCGCTGAGTCAACTAAAATACCTATTCCAAGAATAAGTGCAAAAAGACTTAAAAAGTTAATTGTATTGCCAGAAAAGTAAAGACCAATAAATCCAATCAAGAATGACAAAGGTATCGCGGTGCCGGCAAGTAGTCCTTCACGCCATCCAATAGCCAGAATAAGTAGAAGTACAACAAGCACAACTGTTTGCAGTCCAGAAGTTGAAAGACGAATAAGGTCGGTCTCTATATCTTTTCCCGCATCCAGCACAGTGAGTGTTGTGATGCCGTCAAGTAGTTGGTTTGGTTTCTTAAGTTCGTCTATGCGCTCATTTACATTTCGAGCTATTGCAGTAATGTCACCACCTGTTTGCTTATAGACACTAAAACTAATAGCTTTCTGAGACGGACTTCCGTCGATACTTAGTCGGGTAAGTGAACGAGCTGTTGAGAGGCCGTCTTCAATTGTAGCGAGATCACGAATAAAAACAGGTTGTCCACCACGAGTAGTAACGCTGATGTCGGGTATTTGTGAACTGTCACTTATGTCACCTTCAAACGCGACATTGTAAGAAACTCCATTATTTTGTATCTGCCCGATTGGTACAGTCTGGTTTGCATTTCGAAGCGCGTTTGTTACCTGATTTAAATCAATATCAAATCTAAGCAGTGAAGCCTGATCAACGATGACCGTAACTTGACGATCACGTACCCCAGCATACTCTGCACGTGAAATGCCTGGAATTGATTCGAGCTGATTTTCGATGTCAGTAGCCAGCTCAGTGAATGCAAAGTCACTTATATCACCTGCAAAAGCGATAGTCATAATTGGTTGATCAACAAAATTCACTTCAGTAACAAATGGATCTTCAGCGTCTGAAGGTAATTCTTGTTTGATGCTATCCACTTCGTCTTTGAGGTCTTGAATTGAAGTATCAAGATCAGCGCTAGCCTCAAACTCCACAGTTATCGACGATACACCTTCACGTGACGTTGAAGTAATTTGCTTAACGTTCTCAAGACTTGTTAGACCTCTCTCTATCTCGTTTGTAATAAGTGCCTCCACATCAGCAGCTGGAGCACCAGGTAGAACTGTGGTTACAATTCCGACAGGGATAATAACTTCAGGGGCAGATTCCTTAGGAATGGCAAGGGCTGTGTACGCTCCAATACTCATTAATGCTATGAGAAACAAGTAAGCAAACTTGTTATTTTTGATGAAAAATTCCCACATACTTATTTGACTGATTCAACTTTAGAACCTGAAGATAGTCCACGTGCATCGACGACAATCTCCATGTCACTTGTTACTCCTGTGAGCACTTCAACATTTGAACCTCTCACTGCTCCGATGGTGATTTGATGTGCGACAAGCTCACCGTTGTTGACGGTGAAAACAGCTCCATTTTCAGCACTAAATTTGATTGCTGTAATTGGAAGAAGGATAGTTTTATTTTCACTTTCATCAGTAGCAACATAAATGACGATTCTTACAGTATCTCCATTTGTCAGCTGAGCTGTTTCAGTTGCGATTTTTACCTCAGTTTTTTGCGTATTTGAATCAATACCTGCTGCAACATGTGTGACTATTCCTGGATATTCATTTTCTATAACCACTTCGCTACCAACCGTAATGCTTCTTAAGTCACTTTCACCGACAAAGCTGGAAATTTCAAGTGCATTATTATTAGCGATCTTTGCAATTTCAGTAAAACTGCCAACAAAATCACCTAAATTAACACTAAGCGAATTGACCGTCCCTGAAATAGGAGAGCGAAGAATAGTTTTTTCAAGATTTGCCTGTGCAGCTCTCAAAGACCCTAATGCCTGTTTGACCTGTGCGTTAGCTGAAGAAAGTTCAGTATTTGAACCTCCGATTTTTGCCTGTTGCAGGCTTTCGTTAGCTGTAGCTAAGTTTGAAAGATTATTCTTTAATGCAGACATAGTCGCATTGAGTGTAGCTCTGTCAGTGATTAGTATGCTGTTGTATGACTCAACCGGTACCCCACCAACTACTTCAGTGGCACTTTGATCATTGATTAATTGAATAAAGATATCAATCATGCGTATAAGCCTTTCTGTATTTTTTTGAGCTTCCAGAGATAGTGCTGTCAAATCACTTGAAGGGTTTATGGTTGCAGAATTTTGCTGCCACTTCTTCATAATGTCTGTAAATGCAACTCGTTCGCTATTGAGAGTTTGTGTGTAGCTTTTACCGCTAATATATAGTCCTGGCACTGAATTATTTGGATTAGAGAAAAAATCGTCAATGTCAGCGAGGAGAACTGTATTTGCAGATGTAAACAGGGAGTTATATGAAGCAATGAGATTATTCTTAGCTACAGAAACAGCGTTCTCTGCTGAAGAGATACTGATGTTGCTCTGTCCTGCAGATGCTAGTGCGGCTTCATAGGCGCCTTCAGCCTGAAGAACTGAAGCACGCTGGCTCGCATTTTCTTGTGTAGCAATTATTTGACCAGCTCTGACAGTGTCACCAAGTGACACTGAAACTGCTGTAATTCGGCCAACTGCTTCGGTCTCTATTTCAGCTTCACTAACAGCCCGCACTGTGCCAATAAGGGAAAGCGCAATGGTAGAAGAAAGATCAGTAATTGATGCTACTCTCACAGTAGAAAGTGCCGGAGTCTCATTTATAGCTACTTCCTTGCGTGCATTAAAAATGAAACCACTTACAATAATAAGGATAACGACAGCGGTCACTGTCCAGACGGCTTTCTTCCCATACCATGAATATAATCGTTGTAACATATAAATATAATTAAATAAGTGCCTTTTATACTATACTTTGACTAGTTTGTCAACATGTGGCTTGGTGAAAGCTTTCTTTCTACGTCACACGCTTTACGTCTAGGCGTGAACTGATACAATATCACTCTATGTTTGGAAAAATTAAAGATTTTGCAGTTAAGAAGATACTCGAAAAGCAACTTAAGGGTGTCCCTGAAGATCAGCGTGAAATGATTATGCAGATGGTAGAGAAGGACCCAAAACTTTTTGAAAAAATAGCAAAGGAACTACAGGCTGAAATGAAACTAAATGGCAGTAATCAGACAACTGCGGCCATGAAGGTGTTGCCTAAGTACCAAAAAGAGATAATGGCGATTATGAGCCCAGAAATGAAAGAGAAATTAGCAAAAGCGCAGATGGGTGCTCAAGGACAATTCAACCCAAACGGAACTATTCGAAAATAAAAGATGACCCTGTGCAGTACTGCACAGGCTCATTGATTTTCACTTCATTCTTTTTAAAAAATACAATACCTATATAAAATTGCAAAGATGAGTACTATCAACAGATATTCGTACTCATATGTTGTGTAGGTGTCGTATACTGTACACATGAACAAGAAAATTCTCGTCCTGCTCGGTCATTCTGATGCAGATACATATTCAGGCACGATGGCAGATAGCTATCAAAGTGGTGCTATTGAAGCAGGTCATGAAGTTCAGCGTGTGAATTTAGGTGAACTAAATTTTGATCCTATTCTTCATAAAGGTTATAAAGAAATTCAAGATTTGGAACCAGACCTGATTGAATTGCAAGAAAAGTTCCTGTGGGCTGATCACATCGTAATTGTGTACCCGAACTGGTGGTGTTCAATGCCTGCTTTACTTAAGGGCCTGTTTGACCGTTTCTGGCTTCCTGGCTTTGCATTCAACTTCAATAAACAAACTAAAAAAGTAGAGAAGCACTTGCTCGGCAAGTCTGCTAGAGTAATTATAGTAATGGGGACACATAGTCCTTTCAAAACATGGTGGCAGTTTGGTGATTATACTAATGAAATCCAATATGGAATTCTCGATTTTGCGGGCATTAAAACTAAAGTTTCTGCGTTTGGTCCGTGTGGCAAGACTGGTGATGCATGTAAAGCAGATTGGCTTACTAAAGTTAAAAATCTTGGCCGAAAAGCTGTCTAGTAGTAGAGAGCTTAGTTAAGATCTATCCTGTTTTCTTTTTTAAAATCTGGTAAGCTATCCCTCTATGTCACTTTCAGTCGGAATTGTAGGACTTCCCAATGTTGGTAAATCAACACTCTTTACTGCACTCACTAAGCATGAAGTGCTTATTGCTAATTACCCGTTTGCCACTATTGATCCAGCAGTGGGAATTGTGGCAGTACCAGACGGTCGCCTCAAAACTCTTTCTGAAGTATCAGGTTCTGAAAAAATATTGCCCGCCGTTGTTGAATTTGTCGATATTGCAGGATTGGTGAAAGGCGCTTCAGCAGGTGAAGGTCTTGGCAATAAATTTCTTTCGAACATCCGAGAAACAGATATGATTGCTGAAGTGGTGCGTATTTTTGAAGATAATGATGTACATCATGTCTCAGGTATTATCGATCCGCTTTCTGACATTGAAGTAATCAATCTTGAGCTTATTATGGCTGATACTGAGACTGTATCAAAGCGACTTGGCAACGTTGAGCGTGATGCGAAAAGGGGAGACAAAGAAGCCGCTCTTGAAACAGATTTACTTGAACGCCTGCTAACACACCTGGAGTCGGGACATCTCGCAAACAAGTATGAAATGAATGATGATGAGACTAAGATTGTCAAAGGATTACATCTCCTAACAATGAAGCCGTTTTTATATGTATGCAATAAGAAAACTGGTTCTTTCAATTTGGATGAACAAAATGAGGAAAGATGGCAGAGTCTTTTGGAATACTTTGAAGAAACAAACTCAGAATATGTCATCGTAGATGCAGGTATAGAGCATGAACTTAAGGATTTAGGTGAAGATGAAAAAAATGAGTTTCGCCGTGAGTACGGCACACAAGACAGTGGTGTAGAAAGTCTTATTCGAGCTTGCTATAACAGACTTGGTTTGATGAGCTACTTTACAACAGGTGAAAAAGAAACTCGTGCTTGGACGGTTACGATTGGCTCAACAGGGCCAGAAGCGGGTGCTGCAATTCATACAGACTTTATGCAAAAGTACATACGAGCGCAAGTTGTTACGTTTGACGACTTGGTTGAGACGGGCTCATTTAAAGCTGCACGTGAAGAGGGTAAACTCAGGACTGAAGGTAAGGAATATATTGTGAAAGATGGCGACGTCATCGAGTTCATGATTTAGATTTATGTATAGTTAAGGACGAGCTTAAATCTTGCATTTTATGTTAAGAAAGTTATTGTATTTGAAGTAGGTACATTGGAAAATGAAGGATGAATGAGTGATGCTCAGAATTAAAAGTTTTAATACATGGGGTGATTCAGTAAAGAGTGGCAGTGTAGCAAATTTTTTGTCAAGCTGCCGCACTGTTGATGTTATGTGTTTGCAAGAAGTGCATACAGCATATTCGTCAAATGTTCCAAAGGTGCATCTACCATGTGACCCAAAAGGGAGGACTGTAGGGATAAATCTACATCTCTTTCTTGAATTACAAGAACGTCTTTCGTCGACACATAATGGCTATTTTGCTCCACAACTTCTGGGTCTTCATGACCTTGAACGTGAGGTAGACGGTGTCGGCTATGGCAACGCTATGTTCATTAAGAAAGATGTGCTCGTCACAGCATTTGAAAGTCGTGTGATATATCGTGATTTTGATTGCATGAATGACGGCCTACCAAGTTCTAAATCGATGCAAGTTGCGACAATATTGCAAGATGGTGTTGTGTACATAGTAGGCAATATTCACGGATTTTGGTTTGGAAAAAAAATCGCCCACAATGTATACAAAAGTCATAAAGGCGATTGTCAAGAGCGACGTGAGCAAAATAAGGGTATTGCTACTTTGCTCAACAATAACCGGCTTGCTCTTGGTTCAAAAATTGATGACGTTAGAGTTATCTTAGTAGGTGACTTAAACTACGCTAGTGACAATGCTGCGCTTGATGACCTTGTCAGTAATGAGTGTTTCGGAAAAGGTGGTGGTGTTCATCAAAATAGTGCGTGGGACATTACTGACACCAGAACTGAGTATTACCCACAAAATAAACCAAGTCGTGAAGCTGACCACTTGGTAACTTCGCAAAATACAAAAGTTTATTTTTTCGGCGTAGATACTAATGTACCATCTGACCATGCTGCATTGGATATTATTTTGAGGTGACTCATTTTGGCACCAGATCTTGTGCCGCTTTGACTTACATTTTGCTAGATGTGACGAGTTCAATGACCATGCGCTTCATGTGTGGTCATTTTTATTAGCTTAAATCTGTAGGCGGATTAGCTCTTTGAACGGGGCTGATTATGTTTGGATTCCACTCTGCGGTAATTTCGCCATGTTTTTTCTCATAACTAAGTATTTCATGCTCGAGATACTGCTTTAGTCGCTTGGCATGTCCCGGACTAAGCGAAAAAAACTGAGCTTGTGTGCCGCTACTGATTCCCATTACAAAATATTCTGAACTAAATCCAATTTTTATATTTTCTGCAAAAAGTTTCGGAGCTTTTTTCAAATCCTCTGATTTCATTACCGTATTATTACATACACTGAGTTGCGAGCAATACGTGTAGACTTGACACTTCCTTTAAGTCCTATTAAGAGTATACTTAACGTATATGAAAGAAAATACAGCAAAAAATTTCGTGATACAGCTGGGAGCCTTAATCTCACTCTACATATCACTTACGGCACTTATTGTGCTCGTGTTTGGCATTATTAATCTTAAATTCCCAGATGAATTAGATTATTATGCCACTGCTGAAAGTGTTCGTGAGGCAATACGTGTGTGCATCGCACTGTTGGTGGTATTTTTCCCAACATTCATAGCACTCACGCGCATGCGTAATCAGATTCGCCGAAAGGAAGAAGATGGTTTGTATACAGGACTAACAAAGTGGCTTATTTTCCTCTCACTACTTGCTGGAGGTGGAATTATTTTAGGAGACCTTGTTGCGATACTCGTTTATTTCCTCAACGGTGAAATCACTTCACGTTTTATATTTAAAGCACTAGCACTACTTGTGGTCGTTTCAATTGCATTTAAATACTACCTTTTGGATGTGCGAGGTCATTTTAAAAATTTGGAAAAACAGTCAATCACTTTTGGTGCAGCAGCCACGCTCCTCGTCTTGACCGCACTGGTTACTGGTTATGTGAATATTGAGACTCCAACAGAAGCTCGAGAAATGAAACTTGATAATCAACAAGTACATGACCTGCAGAATATCCAGTCATATATTGAGGAGTATTATCGCATCAATGAAACACTCCCTATGACACTTGAAGAAGCGTATGATGGATTCTCCGTACCTAAAGCTCCAGAAAACCGTGTTGCATACCGATACTTGGTGACAGATGACACATCCTACGAACTTTGTGCAACTTTTTTAGCAGCAACGCAAGAAAATGGTAGCCGATCGTACGCGTATCCAGCAATGGAGAAAAACTACAACTGGACACATGGTGCTGGAGAAAAATGCTTTCAGAGAGCTGTTGTTGATAATTTAAAATAGTAATGTCTGAAGCTACGTACTTAATATTTGATTTTGACGGGGTTATTGGTGACACAAAAATAGCTGCGGCTCATGCTACTGCTGCAGTTAGTGGCATGAGCTATGAGGATGCTCTTGCGGACAACATGAGGTACGCATCAAACAAGCCAGAACATACGCGTGACCACACACTCACAGACGCTGAAATGAAAGCCGTGTATGATTGGACAGTATCATTTGGCGAACGTATGCGAGACAGTCATTTTGAACTCTTTACAGAATTTGTAAGTGAGATTGAAAAGTTACCTGTAAAATATAAGGCAGTTGTATCTAGTGGTTCCCAGCAATATGTGATTCCTGCACTGGCTAAAACGAACATAAATCCAACACATATTCTTGCGTACGAAAATCATCATTCTAAAGAAGAGAAGATTGAAGCCGTCTGTCATGATTGGGGGATAGATACTAAAGACGTATACTATTTTACTGACACTCTTGCTGATGTATATGAGCTTAAAAATTTTATAGACGCAGATAAGCTTATTGGTGTTGCCTGGGGCTATTGTGGCAAAGCTGAACTCAGTAAGGAACTGAGTGAAAAAAATATCCTTACGTACCCAAGTGACCTTTCCCAGCTCTTGAGTTAATACTTTACATATACTTATTTCACGTCATAATGGCACGTACATATTAGATAGGGTAGAGGTAACTCAAACATGCTTAAAAAATTTGACCACAAAACAATAGAGGCTAAATGGCAGAAAAGCTGGGCAGATTCTAATATCTACAAGACTACTGAAAGTGACAAACCTAAAGCGTTTGTGCTTGATATGTTCCCGTATCCATCGGGAGAAGGACTCCATGTAGGGCATCCAAAAGGCTATATCGCTACCGACATCTACTCACGCTTTAAGCGAATGACTGGGCATGAAGTACTTCATCCGATGGGATGGGATGCATTTGGTCTGCCTGCTGAAAACTATGCTATTAAAAATAAGGTTCATCCGAGTGTTGCGGTTGAAAAGAACGTCACACGCTTTAAAGAGCAACTCGAAGTGCTTGGTTTTGACTATGATTGGGACCGAGAGATAAATACTACTGACCCCGAGTATTACAAATGGACACAATGGATTTTTATCCAACTCTTTAAAAAAGGATTGGCCTTTGAAAGCAATGAACCTATTAACTGGTGCCCTGGATGTCAGACAGGGCTTGCAAACGAAGACCTGGAAAGCGATGGTACTTGTGAGCGCTGTGGCTCACTTGTTGAGAAGCGTCCAATGCGTCAATGGGTTTTGAAGATTCGTGAATACGCAGACCGAATGCTCGAAGACCTCGATACGCTGTCATGGCCAGAGCATATTAAAGAAGCTCAGAGGAACTGGATTGGTCGTTCTGAAGGCGCTGAGATTGATTTTAAGCTGTCTACTGGTGACACAGTGACGGTCTTCACCACACGTCCAGACACACTCTTTGGCGCGACCTATATGGTGCTTGCGCCAGAACATGCACTCGTACAGAAAAACAAAACTGTCATTACAAACTGGAGTGATGTAGAAGCATACCGACTCGATGCGGCAAACAAAAAAGAAATGGACCGACTCGACGACACCAAGGAAAAAACTGGTGTTGTTCTTGAAGGCGTGACCGCAACCAATCCAGCAAGTGGGGAAGAAATTCCTGTATATATCGCAGATTATGTCCTCGCTGGGTACGGTACCGGTGCCATTATGGCAGTACCAGCGCACGACGAACGAGACAATGAGTTTGCAAAAAAATATAATGTGCCTCGCAAACAAGTGGTTGCGCCGTATACATTGGGTGAAGGTGAGTACAAACCACGGTCTGAAGTAGATATTGTTAATTCTCATGCTGCTACAGTTGTAATAAAGCACTGGTCCGAAGACAAATACTATGTTGTCCATTTTTCTGATACTGATATTGGATTACCCGGAGGTAAATTAGAAGCAGATGAAAACTCCAGGGATGCTGCTATTCGTGAAGCAACGGAAGAATCTGGATACACAGATATAAAATCAGTTTCAGAGATATTAGAAAAAGTTTTTGCTCGCGTTTATAAGCCAAGAAAAGAGCAAGAAGAATTATGTTCTGATAGTTTGTTCTATATAAAATTGGCATCAGACAAAAAAATTGCAATAGTTGATCAAGAAACCCAAACGGGTGAATGGTTGGGAGCTAAAGACATTCTCGCAAATACGTCATTATCGAATCACCACAGAAATCTTTTTGAAATGTTTTTAGCAAATAATCAGTTTTGTGGAACTGGAAAACTGATTAACTCTGGGGAATTTAATGGACTGACATCAGAAGAAGCAAAGAAAGCAATTACGGAAAAAGTTGGAGGACGGATAGCAAAGACCTATAAAATTAAAGACTGGGTATTTTCACGACAGCGATACTGGGGTGAACCAATCCCAATTATCCACTGTCAAAAGTGTGGACCTGTTGCCGTGCCTGAAGAACAACTTCCAGTAACACTTCCTGAAGTAGAAAACTATGAACCGAGTGGGAACGGTGAGTCGCCACTTGCGAACATTACTGACTGGGTAAACACAACCTGTCCAGAATGTGGAGGAGCAGGGAAGCGAGAGACAAATACCATGCCTCAGTGGGCTGGTTCTTCGTGGTACTACCTACGCTTCATGGATAACAAGAACGACGATGAGCTTGTATCTAAAGAGAAAGAAAAGTACTGGGCACCCGTAGACGTCTACGTAGGAGGTGATCATGCGGTGCGACATCTTATCTACGCCCGGTTCTGGCACAAGTTCCTTTACGACATTGACGTTGTATCAACTATCGAACCATTCCAGCGTCTTGAGTTTTTAGGGTTCATTCTTGCTGAAGATGGTCGAAAGATGAGTAAGCGATGGGGGAACGTTATTAACCCTGATGACATCGTGGAGATTGTGGGCGCTGATACGCTTCGTGTGTACGAAATGTTTATGGGGCCATTTGAAAATACTATTGCATGGAGTCAGGATGGGGTAGTGGGTGCACGACGGTTTATTGAGCGAGTCAACGGGCTTGCTGAACATATTAAAGTAGATGAGTCGGACGTCACAATAAGGCAGCTTCATAAGACTATACAAAAAATTTCTGATGATATTGAGGGATTTAAGTTTAACACTGCTGTCAGTAGCATGATGATTTTCTTGAATGTAGCTGAAAAAGAAGGTTTGTCAAAAGAAACATATGCTATGTTCTTAAAACTCTTGGCACCATTTGCTCCACACATTACTGAAGAGCTGTGGTCAGCAGAAGGGAATTCAACCTCGATACATCTTGAAGATTTTCCACAAGCAAATTCAGAGCTTCTGCATGACACTGAAGTAACTATAGGTGTCCAAATAAATGGCAAGATGCGTGGAGAAATCACTGTTGCCCCTGATGCAAGCGAAGAGGAAGTCATGAAGTTGTTCAGTGAAGATGAATCGTTGCGAGCTCGTCTTAGTGGAGGCATCCAGAAAGTCATATATGTCCCTGGAAGAATACTTAACGTAATAGTCAGTTAAGCAATAATCACAGCACTATTGACGTATGTCAAATATCATGATAAAAATAGGACTAATTAGAAATGGAAAAGATGACATGTTGTACATGTTCATCTAATTTCTTGAAGTAAATACAATTAATATGATTTCGTTTAAACCAAAAGATGTAACAAAAAAGCTGCTCTCAGCGCTTCCTGATCGCGCTCGAGATGTGCTCGAAAAAAGATACGGACTAGGGAAAGATGGAGAAACAAGTACCCTTGAATCTATTGGACAGGTGTACGGCATTACGCGTGAGCGAGTGCGGCAGATTGAAAACTACGGTATCGCATCAATTCAGAAATCGGATATATATAGTGAATTTGATGGTGTTTTTGAAGAAATTCAAGATATTATTAATACACTAGGCGGCGGCATTATTGCTGAACATATTCTTCTTGATGAAATTACAACAGACCCAATACTTCGAAATCATATTTACTTTCTCCTTGTTGTAGGTAATCCATTTTACAGAAGTAAAGAAAACCCTGCATATACACATCGTTGGTATACAGAAAAAAAGATTGCTGACATGGTTGAAAAGGCACTTAAAGATGTTTATAAAACACTTGAACGGGATGAGCTCGTAAGTGAGGAAGAGATTGTAAATCGATTTCGTGAACATCTTATAGACATTACTGACAAGCTAGATGAGGTTGTGCTAAAGCGATGGCTACAAATTTCAAAAAGCATTTCTCGCAATCCGCTGGGAGAATGGGGTAACTCAACTTCACCAAATGTTCGCGTTAAAGGAATTCGTGATTACGCATATCTCGTTGTAAAGCGACACGGTTCTCCAATGCATTTTCGTGAAGTCGCTGATGCTATTGAGGAACTCTTCAGTCGAAAAGCTCATACCGCTACATGCCACAATGAATTAATTAAAGATGAGCGATTTGTGCTTGTTGGACGTGGACTCTATGCACTCACAGAGTGGGGGTATTCAGCAGGAGTAGTAAAAGATGTCCTTCGTGACATTCTGGAACAAAATGGTCCACTCTCACGTGAAGAAATCATTGATAAGGTCCGAAAGGAGCGATACGTGAAGGATAATACTATTGTTGTTAATCTCCAAGATGCTTCACTTTTCAAACGACTTTCTAACGGTACATACACGCTTCTCGTCTAAATTAGTTTTGGAATTACAGGTATACACTAACGCCTAGTTTTGCTTCGCAAAACTAGGCGTTAGTGTTGTACAATACAGACACATGGAATTTTCAAAAATACCAATCTTTGGGTGGATGTTTGGATGGATGGAATCCGAGGACATTGATTTTGGTTTTATTGTCATTATTATTGGCGTCATTGTTTCGTTCGTAGTAGTGAGAATATTTGGAGCTTCACAATCTCAAGTGTTGACGTTATTGTTTGCAACAGCACCAATATGGCTTCCATATATCACCTTCCAAATATTTTTTTATAAGTATATGGACACAGTAGGTAAAAAATTTGCTATCAATAGCGGAAGGACAATCTACGAAATAATTTTGCCTCCAGAAGTATTTAAATCACCAGAAGCCATGGAGTTTGTTTTTACGCAGCTTTTGAATAAAGCAACTCCAGACAATCTCATGGAGACGTATCTTGACGGAAAACGACCTCTTCCATATACATTTGAACTCGTTTCAAAAGGAGGCAGTGTGCGTTTTTATGCCACTATTCCAAACAAGTTTATATACGGTTTTACTGACGCTCTCTATTCACAGTATCCAGGAGTAGAAGTCAAAGCACTTGATATTGACTACACTGCAGAAATTCCAA
>CAZYTF010000026.1:0-15440 GCA_964649535.1 uncultured Candidatus Saccharibacteria bacterium
TGTGTTAGTTGATGAGATTTATGTAAGTGAGTTCAAAGATGATCCAAAAGGTTCACACGAGCGTCTTTCTGAAGCGGTTGAATTAGCATTATTGCAATCAAATGGTTTGGTTAAAATCCAGTCACCAGACGGCGCAGAGCGCACACTCTCAGCAAAATTTATTTGCCCTGTCGATGGTTCATCGTTTCCTGAGGTTGAGCCACGTCTTTTTTCGTTTAACTCTCCCTATGGTGCATGTCCTGAATGTAATGGGCTGGGGGTTGTAGGCATTTTCAATTCAGATGTGTGCCCAGTATGTAATGGTGCTCGTTTGAGAAATGAAGCTCTTAGAGTTTACATTGGGGGTGACAACAAGTCGCTTGGCAAGAATATTGTCAACTTCACCTCAATGACAGTCCGTGAGGCTTCAGATTTTATTGCTAGCTTAAAGCTCTCTTCAAAGCAACAGGAAATTGCTTGGCCTGCGCTGCGTGAAATTATCGAGCGTCTTGATTTCATGAATAATGTTGGCATCGAGTACCTTACACTCGATAGACGTGCAAACACGCTTTCAGGTGGGGAAGCACAGCGCATCAGACTTGCTTCTCAGCTTGGCTCAGGACTTGTTGGCGCACTCTATGTACTCGACGAACCGACGATTGGACTGCATCAACGAGACAACGACAAACTTATTGAAACACTAACAGAGCTACGTGACTTGGGTAATACTATTATTGTTGTTGAACACGATGAAGATACGATTTATGCAGCAGACTATATTGTAGATATTGGTCCAGGAGCTGGTGTGCACGGTGGTGAAGTTGTTGTGGCAGGTTTTTTGGAGCCACTCTTGAGTGCAAAATCAAATCCTTCAAAATCAATAACTCTTGAGTATCTACGCGGCACTAAGAAAATTGAAGTTCCTGAGCGACGTGAAGGAGAGAAGGGGTCAATTAAGATCCGAGGAGGCAAAGCGTTTAACATCAAAAACTTAAATGTTGACATTCCTCTCGGACGACTTATTGCAGTTACTGGAGTTTCTGGTTCTGGCAAATCGACACTTATGTATGAAATCGTTCATAAAAATCTCCAGTCTCGTCTTGATAAGAAATATCGTACACCACACACATATAATTGTAAGACTTTTACAGGTACTGAATACCTCGGTCGTTCAATATTGATAGATCAGTCGCCAATAGGTCGAACCCCGCGCTCTAACCCCGCAACATATACTGGTGCTTTTACTCATATTCGTGATATGTTTGCAGCATCAAGTGAGGCACGTGCAAGAGGTTGGAAACCAGGACGATTTAGCTTTAACGTCAAAGGCGGTCGTTGTGAAGCATGTCAAGGTAACGGAGTTATTGCCGTCGAGATGCATTTTTTGCCGACAGTCTATGTGACATGTGACGTGTGTGACGGAAAGCGATTCACAAAAGAAACACTGGAAGTTTACTACAAAGGTAAAAACATTTATGAAGTACTTCATATGAATGTTGAAGATGCGTGTGTATTCTTCAAAGATGTGCCTTCCATTCATGAGCGTTTGAATTCATTGCTAGAAGTTGGTCTGGGTTATCTTGAGCTTGGGCAGAGCGCAACAACTCTTTCAGGTGGTGAGGCTCAACGTGTCAAAATTGCTTCAGAATTATACCGACCACATACCCAAAAGAGTATATACTTACTTGATGAGCCAACAATTGGGCTTCACTATGAGGATGTTAAAAAACTTATTGAGATACTCCAGCAGTTAGTTAATCGAGGTAATACAGTAATGGTTATCGAACATAATCTCGACCTAGTAAAATCAGCAGATTATATTCTTGATATTGGACCTGAAGGGGGAGCGGGGGGAGGGGTGTTGGTGGCGAAAGGAACACCAGAGGAAGTCGCAGAAAATGCAAAGTCACACACTGGCTTCTACTTGAAAAAGATGTTGAAAAAATAGATTGTATACAAAAGAGTTTCTTATTATGCTTCAATTTTAGAGTTTACATAGATCTTTGAAGGAGATTGTGTATATGTATGCAAGTAGAGACGACCTCCTAATCGCCGCTTCATTTTTTGCGCAGAAGCATCACATTTTTTTTTAACAATGATGTTCACAGGCTTGCAGTTCTCTATGACTGTTGGTTTGTGCCACGCACTTCAAAAGATGACAATACGACAAATATTGATATTAGTTTGTCTCAACTCGAAGTCGCAATCCATGAATACACGGGAAAAGAGAGATACCCTGAATGGGTATTGAATGCAAAAAACTTTCTTTGTAGTGAAAACTGCAAGAGAAGTAAGTATATGATTCCTCCAACCGAACATTTATATCATAGATTTTCTAGGAGAATTACAGACTAATTGTCGACCACGTATCTTGCGCGGTCGCGTCTATTTAGTAAGCTTATACTGTGACCAAACAAGATTTATTAAAAAAGAAGATTCCGGACACACCTGGTGTGTATTTTTTCTTGGGTTCTAAAAAAGAGATTTTATATATTGGCAAAGCTACCTCACTCAAAAATAGAGTGAAAAGCTATTTTTCTAGCGACATAGAAGAAAAGCGCTCGAAGATTATTGGAAAAATGGTCGAAGCAGCAAAGACAGTTGAATGGACGGTTACTGACTCAGTGCTCGAGGCACTTATTCTTGAGTCAAATCTCATCCGTACACACAAACCCCGTTATAATACAATCTCAAAAGATGACAAAAGTTACAATCATTTGATTATTACCAATGATGACTATCCTCGTGTGTTGATTGTGCGTGCAAAAGATCTTACCGAAAAGTTTATCGAGTCAGATTTGTATGCTGTGTTTGGACCCTTCACTAGCCCAAACTTACTTCGTGAAGCACTTAAAATAGTGCGAAAATTGTTTAAGTTTTTTGACACCCGTACCCCTATAGGGACGGAGAAGTCTAAGATGGCAAAAGGTAAAGTGCAATTTAATACACAAATTGGCCTGTATCCAGAAGATTTGAGTCAGAAAGAATATGGCAAAACTATACGACATATTAAACTTTTTTTTGAGGGTAAAAAAAGTAAGGTTATCAGTGAGTTAGAAAAAGAAATGAAGTCACTTGCCAAAGATGAGCTGTTTGAAGGTGCAGAAGTTGTAAAGAGGAAGATATTTGCCCTTCAGCACATACAAGATGTGTCTTTACTTAAAGATGAATTACGTATGTATCGAGATGAAAAAGTACTTAGAATTGAGGCGTATGACGTGGCACATCTTGCAGGCAAGGATATGGTTGGGGTTATGACTGTGGTTGAGGGTGGTGAGCCAAAAAACCAAGAATATAGAAAGTTTAAGATACACTCAGTTACTAAAAGTAATGATGTTGGAGCTTTAAAAGAAATTCTAGAAAGACGCTTTCTCCACCCTGAATGGCCGTTCCCACAGATTGTTGCGGTAGATGGAGCCGCAGCACAAAAAAATATTGCAGAAAAGGTACTCAAAAAAATTGGTCTCATTATCCCCGTAGTTGCAGTAACAAAAGATGAACGTCATAAACCTGTACGTGTCGTAGGTCCTAAAAAAATGTTGGATATCCACAAGAATGCTATACTCCTCTCTAACGCCGAAGCACATCGGTACGCAATCTCGTACCATAGGCAAAAAAGAGATAAGAAACTCTTATCATAACTTTTACTGAGTGACACCGGTTACACACATTGATACACAGTAGTAATTATAATATGACAGTACAAATAGGTTTTATAGGTCAAGGCTGGATTGGACGACATTATGCAGATGAATTTGAATCTCGGATGTATGATGTAGTACGGTATTCACTCGAAGAGCCATATGTTCAAAATAAAGAACTTATCCAATCATGTGAGGTAGTTTTTATTGCTGTCCCTACACCGACTAGTGAAAATGGGTTTGATTTCTCTATTGTAGAAGAGGCGCTTTCACTTGTCGGCAAAGGAAAAACTGCTGTCATTAAATCTACGCTACTCCCTGGAACTACTGAAAAACTCCAAGAGGCATATCCAGATGTGTTTGTCCTGCATAGTCCAGAATTCCTTGTCGAGGTGACTGCAGCCGAAGATGCTGCAAAACCAAAAAGAAATATCGTTGGTATACCTAAAGATACGCCTGAATATCGACAAAAAGCTGTTTCAGTACTTCGCATCCTGCCTGAAGCCCCATATAAAAAAGTAATGAGTTCGCGCGATGCTGAAATGGTGAAATACGCAGGAAATTGTTTTTTATATTCTAAAGTCATGTTCATGAATATGCTCTATTACATGGCAATCTCCAATGGTTGTGAATGGAAAACTCTCCGTGAAGCGATGATTAACGATCCTCGTATTGGTGAAAGTCATACTGAACCTGTGCATAGCTCAGGTCGTGGAGCTGGAGGTCACTGTCTTATTAAGGACTTTGAAGCCTTCAGACTCATGTACAAGGAGCAGGTCGCAGACACATTCGGTGACGATGTGCTTCTAGCAATGGCGCGACTAAATAAAAATTTACTGACAACGTCGGAAAAGGATTTGGATTTACTTAAAGGTGTATACGGTGAAGGTTTGGAAATTAAGTAAAATAACCGTGGTAAAATTATTTGTATGAATGGAACTCGGGTAACAGTATTGCGAGGAGGTCCAAGTGTCGAGCATGATATTTCAATGCTGACAGGTCTTGGTGTGCTTCAGGCTTTGTCGGAAACACCTCATACAGTAAAAGATATAGTTATCTCGAAAAAAGGTGAGTGGCTTTTAAATGGATATGTTAAGAAGCCACAAGATGCACTCATAGACACCGATGTGGTTTTCATTGCGCTACATGGAGCATATGGAGAGGATGGGACAGTCCAGCGTATTCTTGAAAGGCTAGCGATTCCTTACACAGGAAGCGGGCCTTTTGCTTCAAATTTGGCAATGAGTAAAGTGCATACAAAAAACTCACTTAAAGATCTTGGCATAAAAATGCCAAAGCATATCCGCATCACCAGAGAGGGTGCCTCAGACATATCGCGTGTCGCGAGTAGTGTCACAACACTTTTTGGCCCCCAATACTTTATTAAGCCGGAAAAAGGTGGTTCTTCAATAGGTACTCGCTTTGTGGAATCTCCAGTGCGTTTGGCAGACGAAATTAGACGTGCGCTTGATGAAAGTGATGAACTCATCATAGAAGAGCGCATAAAAGGTAAGGAAGCGACAGTTGGCGTTCTTGAGAACTACAGAACTGATAGGCACTATGTGCTCCCACCTACTGAAATTATCCCACCTGAAGCTTCTGGTTACTTTGCTGCAAATGTAAAGTATACAGGCGATACTAAGGAAATCTGCCCCGGACTTTTCAGTAAAAAAGAAAAGCAGGATTTGCTTGATGCAGCAAGAAAAGTGCATCAAACGCTCAATTTGCGCCACTATTCTCGTTCAGATTTCATAGTGGCAGAAGATGGTGTGTATTTTCTCGAAGTTAACACACTTCCTGGCTTGACAGCGGAGTCACTTTTTCCGAAATCAATGCTTGCTGTTGGAGCAACCTATACTGAACTCGTATCACATTTGATTGGACTTGCGCAAAATACCAAACGCTAACCGAGCACATTCTGTAGGCATCAAGTAAAAAGTAATTTTAAATAGAGTGGATAATAGCAACTGGTTATATTTGCTGATGCTATACTTATATAAATTATGGAATGGTCACGACACGATAGAGCAATAATAACTGTAGCTGCATATGTTATTGGCTTTGCCACTGCGTACATAGCTTTTGGCGTTGATATTTCGCCCCACACAAAAATTGAGCACTATTCAAATCCAGCTCAACACTATGTACAAAGTGATTCTAGGACACAAGGTCATATTGTCTCAGCGGTAATTGAAGGTGACGGCCTTCGAGTTACCTTTGCAAATGGTGAAAGATTACTTTCTGCGCGCAATCTAAAAGCTGAGTCGCAGGTCGCTAGTGTTATCGCAAGTAGCGGAACGTCGGGTATTCATCATGCGATAGTTGATGCAGAAATTTCTCGAAACAATAAGTTTGTATACTTTTGTGAACAACTCACAGTAAACGCTGAGACCTGCGACCCTTACATTTATGAGGTTGAAAAAGATGTCCTCCATCACGTGACTCTGAATGGGGAGGTGTTTTCTCCACAGATTGAAAACCACACATCCTCGTGGTCTCCAGCGGGAGCTCTTGCAGTAGATTTTAATCTTTCTAAAAATACTGAGGAGCCTTGGTCTCTCTATTTTCAGTAATGTATACAAATAGTTGACTTAACAGCACGAAATACGTATTATAGTGCCCACTTGAGATGTTTAGCATCTGCAAGTCTAGCTAAGATTGATTTTACAAAAGTGTATTACACTTAATAAAACTTTCTCCCAGAAAATTTCTGGGCCCGTAGCTCATCTGGTAGAGCGCTTCATTTGCACTGAAGAGGTAGCGGGTTCAAGTCCTGTCGGGTCCACAAAAGCAGACCACAAACACATCGTGTTTGTGGTCTTTGCTTTTGTGAGACACTGACAGGACTTGAAAAGGTTGGCTGATATTCTGACGTAAGGAGGAATATCGACAACCTGTACCGGTCATGTAATGATCAAGATTCCTGTCGGGTCCATAGTAAACAGCTGCTATGTATCAGCTCATTCTAGAGCTTGAAATATACGATAATTGAATCATTATTTCTGCTATAATACCCTCATGTCCAAAATAAAAGTAGAAAATCAAACTTGTACAGGAATGTTTTGGCTTTTCGGTTGGCTCTTCACGATTGGCTTCCTTAAACTAACATTTGGAAAATGTTTACTTGCCCTCATTATCTGGCCATATTACATCGGAACGCACTTTAGTGGACTTACGTAAGCTAAGTTGCAGTAATATCAAAAACTACACTAAGTGTGGGTTTTGATATTTGTGTTAGCGAACTTTGTTTATTTTGCAACCACATCCTTAAGCTTCTCCAAACAATCCTCAGGGTCCTGCACTTCAACAGTCTCAATTACCCCCACGACTGTTTCGTCATTTCCTCCTGGGAAAAGAGCATCACCAAAAAAGATGCATTCGTCTTTGTCCCAACCTTTTAGTTCAATAAGCCGAGCAATGTTGAAACCTTTATGCTTTCCTTTTTTAAAGTAGTCAAAACAGGTACTTCCTCCTAATTTTACTTCAAGCGTCTCAGAATCAAAGGGAAACTGAGTTAGTAGTGCTTTACGCTTTGCAAAGTCACCATCGAATGCTTTTTTCTCGGTCGGATCAGCATGATGGCCATAAATACTGAGCGATATCTGTGAGCCACGGTCTTCAAAGAGGTCGTTTTTATCAGGGACGTTCTTGTCACATACTTCCCAAACTTTTTCAGCATGCATCATTATCTCTGCCTTTTCAGCTTCAGTGAGTTTATCGAACCAAAGTTCAGTTCCTTCTTGATCAACAACATGATTGCCATTTTGCCCCATTTTGATAATTGGAAGCCCGTCCACTTGTAAGTGCATCTGGTCATTGTGTGAACCCGATATTATTCCAACTGTTTGTGTTGCAGAACCAAGAAATTCCTTCATTGCATTACTAATTCTGCTACGACTGGGTGTTACGGTTCCATCCATGTCAAAGAAAAGGTGTTTGTATTGCATATGTACAGAATAATACAGCATTCAGACTTAAAAAGTTTTCCAGATGTTCATTTCACTTTCGGGTCATTTGTGTTACTATACGCCCGCAAATTGAGGTATTGGTCTTGCTTTGCCACAAATAGCAATTTTGGACAATCTTGAGTTCTAAACCGAAAGAGAAACGGTTTAAACCTTTAATTGTCCTGAATTGCTCAAAACGGCTTAGACAAATATAGAACGCCACATTTGCACTAGAATAGGGTATGTTTTCATTCGTACAAACAGCATACGCAGCAGAAGGAGGTAGTGGTATCTCCGTACACCTTAATCCATATATATTAGGGCATATTGGAGGTATACCAATTACTGCAACACTAGTAACCGTCTGGGTTACTATGGCGCTTTTGGCTATACTTGCATACTTTGTAGGACGTAATCCACTTCTGATTCCTACAAAGTTACAAAGCTCATTTGAAATGCTCATTGGGGGCGTGTATGACTACATGGCTGATGTCCTTGAAAGTAAAGTCCTTGCTAAAAAATATTTCCCGATAGTAATGACTATCTTCATCTTCATTCTTGCAATGAACTGGGCAGGACTCTTGCCCGGAGTGACTTCTGTTGGTTTTTACGAAGGACATGGTGCTGAAGAGCATCTCATTCCGATGTTCTACCCGCCAGCGACTGACCTTAACATCACTATTGCGTTCGCACTGATAGCCTTCTTTGTTATTGAGTTTGCTGGTATTGCTGCGATTGGAGTGTGGCGATATGGAGGTAAATTCATTAACTTTAAGTCACCACTTGGTTTTATTATAGGGATAATTGAACTTCTTTCTGAGCTTGCACGTCTTGTGTCATTCTCATTCCGTCTTTTTGGTAATATTTTTGCTGGAAAAACACTGCTCTTAGTGGTTATGTTTTTGGCAACTCCGTACGTATTGCCAGTGCCACTTATTGCGTATGAAGTCTTTGTCGGCTTTATTCAGGCATTCATTTTCGCAATTTTGACGTTGTACTTTATCAAGCTCGCAACGGAGGAACCACACTAGTAAGTAATCATGAGCCTGTTCATAGAAATTGGCTCGTACTTATTTATTAGAAAGTAATTATTAAAACTATATGACACCAGAACAACAAATTGAGGTTGCAACACAGATTGCAAACATTGACGCTGATGGCATGAAAGCAATTGCTATGGCAATCGCAGCTGGCATCGGTGTGTTTGGTCCAGGTATCGGAATCGGAATGCTGGTATCAAAAGCTCTCGAAGCTATTGGACGGAACCCAGAAGCTGCAGGAAAGATTCAAGCAACAATGTTCATCGGCATTGCATTCGTTGAGGCACTTGCAATTTTTGCACTTGTTGTAGCGTTCGTTATCAAATTCGCGTAAGTCGCCTGGACTTACTCCATCTGCTTTGTTACAGCTTCAGTTTTTTCAGTCACGGTAGATAACTACCGCTTCTTCCAAAACTTCGTCGCACCGCGCATCTGGAGCAATCCAACAACTTACAAGGATACAGAAATAAATTATGGAACAACTTATTCAAGCATTCGGCATAGATGCAAAACTAATCGTCATCCAAATCATCAACTTTGTGATTATGGCAGGTGCTTTGTCGTATTTTTTGTATAAGCCAGTCTTGAAAATTCTGGCTGAGCGTGAAGAAAAAATTACACAAGGTATAAAAGATGCTGAACTCGCTGCTACTGCAAAGGCTTCGGCTGATGAAGAAAAACATACTATCTTGAGTGCTGCCCACAAAGACGCTGAAGTAGTTGGCGTGAATGCAAAAGCGTATGCTGATGAAAAAGCTGAAACTATTGTGGCTGAAGCTAAAACAAAAGCTGAGGGTGTTCTCAAGGATGCGCAGGCTAAAGGTGAAGAAATGAAAGTTAAAGCACAAAAGGAAAGTGAAGCTGAGATCGCAAAACTTGCAATCCTTGCAGCTGAGAAAGTGCTAAAGCAACAATCCTAATTCACTATGAAGAAACAATATATCCAAGCAGCTCTAGAAATGATTGCATCTGGCAAAGCACCAGAGGCTGTTCTTGCTGGACTAGCAAAAACACTCGAGGCAAAAGGACATATGCGCCTCCATGCTTCGGTGTTGCAAGGGGTATTGCGTATTCTTGAAACACAAAAAACTAAAACTACAGCGATTGTCACAATAGCAAGCGAAAAAGCGGGGGTTGAGCACGCTAAAGCTATCAAGGAAGCACTTTCTGAACTCTCTACTGAGTTCGTACCTGAAACAAAAATTGATGAAACTATCATAGGGGGATTCACTGCTGAATTCAACAATGTGCTAATCGATAAGAGCTACAAAGCACAACTTGTGTCGCTGTATCGGAAACTTGCAAAATAATTATCAACACGCAACAAACAAAATTTTACTATTTAACTAATTGACCTGCCATGAGTACAGTAATAATCGACAGAATCAAGAAAGAGATTGAAAATCTCGACACTAAAGCACAGCCTGAAGAGGTGGGTGTGGTAACGACCGTTGGAGACGGTATTGCTGAAATCGACGGGCTCTCACGAGCACAGATGATGGAAATGATTGTCTTTGATGATGGTGACGGAAAGTCACTGGAAGAGACTCTTGCAAAAGATGATGCTCTTTTTGGCCTTGTTCTGAACCTTGAAGAAGATACTGTAAAAGTGGTGGTGCTTGGTGAATCACAGCGTGTGCGTGAAGGAATGCGTGTTCGAAGAACAGGTAAGCTCCTTTCGATTCCTGTGGGAGAAAAAATAGTTGGGCGTGTGGTTAGTCCACTTGGTGAAGCTATCGACGGTAAAGGTACTTTTGATGCTGATCGTGATATGTCTATCGAGCGAGTTGCGTACGGAGTAATGGAACGTTCAGCAGTGAATGAACCTATTCACACAGGTATCAAGGCGATTGACTCAATGATTCCTATTGGACGAGGTCAGCGTGAACTTATCATTGGTGACCGACAGACTGGAAAAACAACAGTGGCGATTGACACTATAATCAACCAAAAGTACGAGTCAAAAGAAAAACGACCTATCTGCATCTATGTAGCAGTTGGTCAAAAGCGGTCAAAGACAGCAAGTATCATGGCGAAGTTGGAAGAAGCAGGTGCTATGGAGTACACAACTATTGTGGCAACATCAGCTTCAGAAGCCTCTCCAATGCTTTTCCTTGCACCATTTGCAGGGATGGCAATCGGTGAATACTTCATGGAGAAAGGACGAGACGTACTCATCATTCTGGATGACCTCAGTAAGCATGCAAACGCATACCGACAGATGTCGCTACTTCTCCGACGACCTCCAGGGCGTGAGGCGTATCCTGGTGATATTTTCTATCTACACTCACGATTACTTGAACGTTCTGCAAAGCTTTCTAAAGAACTTGGCGGTGGTTCAATTACTGCATTGCCAATCATTGAGACTCAGGAAGGTGACGTTTCTGCGTACATTCCGACAAACGTAATTTCAATTACTGACGGACAGATTTTCCTTGAAACTGATCTTTTCAACAAGGGTATCCGTCCAGCACTTAACGTAGGTATCTCAGTATCTCGAGTAGGTTCTGCGGCACAAACAAAAGCGATGAAGAAAGTATCTGGAAAGATTCGTCTTGAGCTTGCACAGTTTCGTGAGCTTGAAGCATTTATGCAGTTTGCATCAGATCTGGATGATGATACAAAAGCACGTATCGATTCAGGTCGAAAGTATGTTGAACTTCTTAAGCAAGGACAAAACCAACCGATGCCTTTTTACAACCAAGTTGTTGTTATTTACGCAGCAAACGGAGGAATTTTCGAAGGTGCTCCAGTAGAAAATACAAAGAAAATTGAAAACGGATTTCTAAGTTTTGTAGAACGTGACCGAAAAGAAATTATAGAAAAACTTGAGACAGGACGAGAGCTCACAGACGAACTTGTTGAGAAACTCAATAAAGCAATCGTGGACTTTAAAGAAGCGCATGCGGACCTCTACGGTGTTGCAGCTTAATACAAATTTGTTCATAGTTTAATTACCAATCATGGCACTCAAGCACGTAAAAAACAAAATAGTCTCAACCAAGAAAACTGGCCAAGTCACGAAGGCGATGGAGTCTGTTTCTGCGGTAAAGATGCGTAAAAGCCAGGAGCGTGCTTTTGCAGGGCGGCCATACGTCCACTCAGCAATGCGGATATTGCAACGTCTTTCAACTTCACAAGAAGGGCTTGTCCATCCACTCGCGCAAAAACGCGCAGAAGGAAAAACTCTGCTCGTTATTGTGACGAGTGACAAAGGTCTTGCAGGAAGCGTAAACAGTGCAGTATTGAAGCGAGCTGAAACTATTTTTACTGAGAAAAGCGACATTGATGTAATTGCTATTGGTCGCAAAGCAGTTGAGTTTGCTAAACGTGAAAAGAAAGAGTTGATAGGCGAATACACAAACGTAGCTGATGAGGTGACGCTTCACGATGTGTATAAAATCAGCTCCACGATTATGGTTGAGTTCAAAAAAGAAAGTTATGCAAAGGTGGATGTTCTTTATCAAAACTTCCTTTCAACTTTTGAACAAGAACCAACGAAGCGAAGTGTTCTGCCACTCGATCCGGCTGAGATTGCGTTTATGATGCAAGGAATCCGTCCGAAGACAGGAAAGTGGAGCGATGACACGTCAGAAAAAGACGTTAAAATCACCTACACAGTTGAACCTTCTGCAGAAGAAGTGCTTGATACGCTTATTCCGCAATTGGTTCAAATCATGCTGTACCATGCATTACTTGAGAGTAAGGCATGCGAACATTCAGCACGTATGGTAGCGATGAAGAACGCGACAGATAAATCAAAAGAGGTGATTAAAGCGCTCACTATTCAGTACAACAAAGCTCGACAAACAGCGATTACTGCTGAAGTAAGTGAGATTACTGCTGGAGTGGAAGCAATGAAGTAGAAACTTATGCATAAATTGTTAGACAAAATTTATATATCATCTTTTAAATTTACTTTTATTTTTTTGATTTTGTGTGAATCGTACTCTCTTTTTATTCCTCCTGAATATATTAGCTCGTGGCACTTTAAGCTCTATGAATTTGTATTTTTATTAGTAGGTATAGCTATCTTTTTGCTTGCAATCATTTCTCTTATAAAAATGCTTTTTCACATCTTTCGTAGAGAAACTGAACATGCACTAAACAATTTTTTATTATTTTGTTTTATGGTAATCATTTGTTTGCCAATATATGCTTTCGGTTACTTTGGACAAATACTGCTAGGTATAAGCGCGGCAACATCGTAAACAAGTAGTGCTTAGTAACAAGTCTCTTTAGGAGTTTTGTTACTCAGTGGTACTGAGTTAAAATTATTAGCTTACACATTATGACCACAGAAACAAAAACAGGAACAATTACACTGATTATCGGCCCTATTGTAGACGTGCACTTTCCTGAAGGTGTGCCTGAACTTCAGAATACTACTGATAAGTCAAAAGAAGTAGCCAAATCTCTGACACTTGTCTACAACAAGGAACGTCAAGCTTCGATTACTGCTGAGGTCGCAGAGATAACAGGTGGGATGGAGGCTATGAAATAGAAATATGTCATTTATTAAAAAACATCGGATACTAGTTTTATTGGAATGTGTTATTACACCTTTATTCTATGTGGTGATTTATTTTGCAAATAAATCACCGGTAGTTGATATTTCCTCTGCCTTTGTTCAACTTATAGTAATTGCAGGGGCATTAATTACTCCGTTTATTATTATATTTATAATTAACACCATAGTTATTGCTCAGGACAAAAGACTAATGGAAGAAATTAGTACAGTTGAGATACAGACAAATACTTCATCAATTCAGGAAGAACTCTCATTAAAAGTAATTATTGCGATGATTATGCTCATCTCTGTAATCGTTTTTACCATTTTTATCTAGTACTTCTTAGTTTTTAGTTTCCAACTCTGGAAATTAAAAACTCAGTGGTACTGAGTTAAAATTATTAAAAATTATTAGCTTACACATTATGACCACAGAAACAAAAACAGGAACAATTACACTGATTATCGGCCCTATTGTAGACGTGCACTTTCCTGAAGGTGTGCCTGAACTTCAGAACGCACTCATCGTCAAAAAAGAAGACGGTGCTGTATTGACGCTCGAAGTTGCACTTCATGCAGGACTCGATCGGGTGCGCGCAATTGCGATGCAGGACACGCAAGGTCTAGAACGAGGTATGGAAGTTTCAGACACTGGAGACACTATCTCAGTCCCAACTGGAGAAGTAACACTCGGCCGCCTCTTCAATGTACTTGGAGAGACTCTCGATGGTGGAGATGACATCGCAGTGACCAAGAAGCGTGGCATTCATCAAGAAGCACCTGCGTTTGTTGATCAATCAACAGCTACTGAGGTGTTTGAAACTGGTATCAAGTCAGTTGACCTTCTCGCACCATTCATCAAAGGAGGTAAGGTAGGACTTTTTGGAGGAGCTGGAGTGGGGAAGACTGTGCTCATCCAAGAGCTCATTCACAATGTAGCAAGCGAACACGGTGGGTACTCAGTATTTGCTGGAGTAGGGGAGCGAGTGCGTGAAGGAAATGACTTGTACCACGAAATGAAAGACTCAGGAGTGCTTGAAAAGACAGCGCTAGTCTTTGGACAGATGAACGAAGTCCCGGGTGCTCGTGCACGAGTAGGGCTCACTGGTCTTACTATGGCTGAAGCTCTTCGTGATGGTGAAGGCGGTAAAGATGTTTTGTTCTTCATGGACAACGTATTCCGCTTCACACAAGCAGGTCAGGAAGTATCTTCACTTCTTGGACGAGTTTCATCTGCGGTAGGATACCAGCCAACACTTGCTGAGGAAATGGGTAAGATGCAGGAGCGAATTACTTCCACAAAGAAAGGTTCAATCACCTCTGTACAAGCTGTATACGTACCTGCCGATGACCTTACCGATCCTGCACCAGCAACGACGTTTTCTCACCTCGATTCTACTGTAGTACTTTCACGACAACTCGCATCGCTTGGAATTTATCCTGCGATTGACCCACTCGAAAGTAACTCTTCTGCACTGGATCCAAACATTGTTGGTGAAGAACACTACCGTGTAGCACAAGGTGTAAAGCTTATTCTTCAACGATACAAGGACTTGCAAGACATTATTGCGATTCTTGGCATTGAAGAACTTTCAGAAGATGATAAACAGGCAGTATATCGAGCTCGAAAGATTCAGAAATTCATGAGCCAACCATTCTCTGTTGCTGAAGTATTTACAGGAACACCAGGAAAGTACGTACCTCTTGCTGAAACAGTTCGAGCATTTGGTGAAATTATCGACGGCAAGCATGATGATAAAGCAGAACAAGACTTCTACATGAAGGGCGGAATTGATGAAGTTAAATGAGATAGGAAGCTATAGCGACCATATCGAATTTACATCCGAATCTTCTCCTCTCCTAGAGGAGATTCCTGGATGCAAATGAAGAAGACAAACAAACTAACAATCTATTATGGCAGAACAAAAACTATTAAAACTTACGATATCGCGTGTTGATGGACCTGTCTTTGATGGGGATGTTGTTTCAGTTTCAGTACCAGGAGTTTCGGGTGACATGCAAATTTTGGCACAACATGAAGCACTCATTTCTCCACTCAAAAAGGGTACTGTAACTATAGTAAAGGCTGATAACAAAGAAGAGTCACACCTCATCGATTCCGGGACGCTAGAAATCAGTAACAACCATGCAACTATTCTTATCTAGCCAACTTTTGGCCATGGTATTGCGTAAGCATTGTTAAATGGTATAGTTTGATAAGTAAAAGATCTATACATAGGAAGGAGCGAAAATGGTTATTCCTGAACCCTTTAAACTGTATGACGAAACGCTGTTGAATTATGTATTTAATCCCATAGCTTGG
>CAZYTF010000027.1:0-15428 GCA_964649535.1 uncultured Candidatus Saccharibacteria bacterium
GACCTATTTAGACAGTGATAAATCTCACCACCAACGTCTACGCGAGGAACTCTTACCATATCATTATTATGACACAGTTTTTTCTAAACAAAGGTGTCTGACCCCATTTATTCTGAATTTGCGCGCGGGCTTGATAACTTGCATTTACTTTCTGAAAACAGTTATACTAATTACATGCTACCAGTCAATTTAACTGACGAATCCCCCGCACCGGCAAGCACTCCTGGCGCACCAAAAGACACAAAAGTATTGCCGATAGTGGGAGGTATTATTTTAATTATCGTGCTTTTGGGAGGCGCAATTTTTGCATGGCAGTACAAAGGGATTTTTCTATCAGGTAGTTCGAGCGGTACGGGAATGTGCGCCGAAGACCAAATAAGTTCCATTAGCGCAGGGTTCGCTTCTGCCGAGAGTGCTACCACGATACCAGTGTTTGAAACGATTTTTGAAGTCCCGAGAACAGGTGCGGGCAGTGGGTATATCAATGGGAGCGGCGAAAGTGATATTTGGGTTGCTGACGGAAAACTTGCTTATGTTGTTACCTATTTTAAGGAAGCCAACACTCACGAAGACGTGCTGTATTACGACGGCAAAGAAAAAGAACGGGTTTACTTGCAATTTATTACTCCTATCCAAACAATAACAGACCGTCTCGCGTACTATACGAAAAATAAAATAGTTTTTGGCGATGACACCTATCCCTTTCCGCAACTCGCGACTGTCACGGGCGCAGAGGCAATTGACGGAAAATTGTATATTCACGGTTCCGGCGGAGCGTATTACAACGGCGAGAAATTGTCTGAAGACAAAAATATTTTTTCACTCGACGGTCATATGGCCGAGTTCAAAACTACTTCGCTCGGTATGCGCACAGTTACCTACCGCGGGCAGACCTCGGAAGTTCCGAATCAAAAGTACACTTTTGTTTACGGAGGCAAGGAGTACGCGACTGAATATGATGGATTTACTGGCGAAGGCGCAGTACTTTGCAACGACAAGCCCGCATACGCAGTAAAAGAAGGTCTAAATCTTTACGTAGACGAGAACTACCGTGAGTATGTAGTGTATGACGGAAAGATCGTAGGCAGATCATATTTTTCCATCTTGAAAACTGACATAATCGGTGGCGATATTGTCTATCTTTCGATGAAGGAGAAGGGTGACGCTCCCGGAGTACAGACAAAAATAGTGCTCGTAAAAAACGGTGTGGAGATAGGTACGGAGTATGATTCCGTGCAAGATTTCTTTAGCCACAACGGACACTTGGTCTATGTCGGTGTTGATCTCGAAACTCTTACGGGAATGCAATCAGTGGGAGCGGGTGGTCGACTGGCGCAAGTCACGAGCACCAGTGTTACTTACTATGTCGTTCAGGACGGACAGGTAATTTATAAGACTGCGCCGGGCGAATATATAGTCTCGGTTGAGGGTAGGAGTCCCGAGGTCATTAGCGTTGGCTCAAAGCTCGCCCTACTTACTCGAGGTGGTGATATGTCGCAAAAAAGGGTCATGTACGATGGGGTGGAGGTGATGAGCCAATACGCTGGCGCAATTTCAAAAATATTTGATTGGAACGGAAAACTAGCCGCGCTCGTAGACGACGGCAACAAAAGTTTTATCGTCGTCGAAGGTTCACGCACGGAACAAGTCGCGCCACAAACCAGTAGCTCCGCCGAAAAAAGTCCCATTCAGGATATCTTTGACTTGCTGTCCAAAGGAACACCGCTCGAGGGCCGTACACTTTCGGCTTCCGATGACGATTTTCTCGATGGTGGTGCGGACGAAGACACTGCAATCTATTCCGGCCAACACGCAGCGTATGAGTTGTATCGCGGAAATGATTTGCCGTCGAGGAATGCCGACAACACCGTTTTCGTGGTAGATGAGCGCAATGGTTCTATTGACACGTTGGTAAATATGGAGCGCATTGATTTTGCCGACCAGCTTATTTCACTCCCTGATTTCAAAGTTCTCTCGACCAAAGTAGTTCCCATCGGTTTCGTGACGGCTTCCTTGAGAGCCAAAGAGCGCATAGCGGTTCAAAATCAAATGGGCAGGACGGTTTCGGTCATTCCCGTCAGTATCACTCCAACGACAGTCACTATGTCTGTAATTTTTGAATCTGCCACTCAAAAATTGTTGAGTGTGGCGAAAGGAGGGAATGACATAGTTGTGCTTGGCGAAGATGCAAATGCACCGCGTCTGTCTGTATCGGTTGGCGCTATCCAGGGCGATGTAGCAACGCTTACGCTAACAATGACTCAATAGGAAGCCCGCGCGCAAATTCAAGCGAGCCTCGCATTTCCGACCCGCCCTTGCCCGAATACTTGGAGGGCAGAGCCCCGAAAAAAACCCTTTCCTTTTTCAAAAAGAATTTCACCCCCGCCAAATCAGAAATGCAAGGAGTGTTTTCTTTCGGGGTTGCCGCCGTACTCGGCGGCGGGGCGGGCTTCAGCGCATGTGGAGCGTACGAAAGAATCTCAAGCCCCCACGCACTCCGCGCGTGGGGAATCATTCGCCCTACGGATGTTCTGCAAAATAGGTTCGAATGTTGTACAGTAAAGACCTCAGAAAGAACAAAGTATCGGATGACCTATACACCTATATTTTAAAACATATTTCCTTGGAGCTGTTTTTACCTAGTTCAGACTCCTCTAGTTAAAAGGGTGAGGAGCATTTTTTAGGTCTTCCTTTCATACGCATTGTTGCTTGCAACTTAAACCTGTCCACCATAGCATCTCTCCCGTACGGGACACTTTTTTTACCAGGTTGTCGCTCTACCTTGATGTGTTTGTATTTTATTTTCTTCATCCGATATCGTTTAACTAGACCAGCATCTTTCAAGATTTTAGGGCTAAACGTGTTTAGCTGTTACTCTCTCCTAAATTACAGAATCTTTTATGAATAAAATATTATAATTTAGAATATAGTTTATTCTTTTAGGAAATTGGGGCAGACGCGTGGCGAAGTTCCTGTAATCACTTGCGACACAACCGTAAGGAGCGGCCGACCGTAACTGAACTATTGCCACATGTCTATTGTTTACATCTCTATAAAAAAATGTATTGTGTGTCTAGAATTAGAAACTTAACAACACTTTAAGGAGGAGCAGAAATGGCTTTATCAACACCTGAGCCTGAGTTATCATTAGTATCATTAGAAGAACAAGTTTTGCAGATTAGACTTCAAAGAATTGAGGCTCCTGGCGACATATGCAATCTACTGAAGTGCACATCTGAAGCGGGCTTCGTAGCGCAAGATTCAATTGTGTTTCAAGAAGGTTTGAAAAAATTGCGCAAACTAGCATTTGCAAATTTGTATAGCATGCAAGATTGCAAAATTTTAATCCAGATGTACGAAAAAGCACACTGGTGGCCGGCCGACAATAATTTTCGAAGATCTGCAATAAAGCGAATCTATGAAAAAGCAAAAACATGGCGTGAATTTGAATTCGTGGTTAACAAGAGTTCCCCACGATCAAAAATATACATGCATGCGCAAAAACAAATGCGCACACTGCTTCAAATTGAGTATGAAACAAAACTTACTGCAGTTGAGTCACCCAAAGATGCCAGAGTTGTCCTGTGTGAATTTGAAAACTTTTGCTACCATCACCCTGCAGAGGATTACTGGTTGCGATTTCTAATTACTAAAACACATGAGTTGTTAGTAAGTTTTCCCGGTTCGTTTGATGACTATGTATGGCTTTTGTCAAGGAACTGGCTCAAAGAAGAGGAGCGTGAGAGTTTTTGGCAGCTCGCTTTGCAAATGGCAAATGACGTGCGGAGCTTATTCACGCTGAGCAGCGTCGAAGTTGTGGAGGGGGCATGCTTAAGAAAAGCTTTGGACCTTTGTTCAACTACAAAAGATTGTCTGGATGCATCACGAGTATGGCGCAAGTCAGCTGAAAGTCAGGAGTTTATTGTCAAAGCAATTGACGTAGCGAGTTCGTTCAAGTGTCTAGAAGAGATTGAACCTGATTTGACTGACATGACAATGGTACTTTTTGAGCGTTACAAACAAAAACAATTGAATTTGGCTTCTACAGAAGACGAGCTATCACGACTGTATAACGGCCTTAATTCATTGATACTAATCTATCGAGAAACCGCTAGGCGCATGCGTAATCAAACTAAAGCAAAACTGACTGCTTTGTACATAAATCAATTTATGCACGCTAATACATTCCGTGAATTCTACGATTTGTATTTGAATGAACGGGTTCAGGGTGAGATGGGTGTCAAAGCGTTTGAGCATGCCTGTGCATACGCTGCGAGTTCAGAGGAATTCCTGAAGCTTTACAAAAATAAGCCCGTCGACAGACCAACAGAAATCAACTTAGTAGATAAGGGATTACTGTTAGCGGCAAAACAACCAGACCCAATGGTCGCTCTGCCCTGGATAGATGTACTCGACCTCGAGGACCCCTGGCGAGAACGGGCGATGAGACTTTTCATAGAAAAATCCAAAGCCTAAAGTGTGACTGGCCCTAGCAAATTTTCTTGCGGGGGCCATTTTATATATTTTAAGCAAGAGCAGCACACTCCTCAACAAAAATAAATACCCGCACAAAATAATCCAAATTATAGATGAAATACATAAGAATGCGGTATTTGTTATAATGTAAACATGTCAAAAGAACTTATATCAACAAATCCTGCAAAAGGTTACGAAGAGGTAGGTCGAATTAACACATCTTCTAAAGAAGATGTAGAAAATGCAGTCAAAAAAGCAAAGGGAGCACTGCCCGCATGGAGGGCGCTCTCTGCAGAAGAGCGCGGAGATTATTTCAAGAAATTTCTTGAAATCTACAAAGACAGAGTCAATGAAGTAGCTGAACTGCAAACAAAAGAAATGGGCAAACCCCTCTCTGAAAGTCTTGATGAATGTAATGGACGCGCAATGACACTTGAGTTAAATATTGATCGTTCGGTGCGAGTACTTGAACCTCAAATACTTGATGTGTGCGACACCTACCAAACTGAGATGCATTTTGAGCCTTTTGGTGTAGTAGCTGCGATTGCACCTTGGAACTACCCCACATCGCAAATATTTATTGCAGTTGGACAACCACTTTTGGCTGGCAACACTGTCGTATTTAAGCATTCAGAAGAGTGCCCTCTTACATCCAAATTAATTGCTGATCTCATGAAAGAAGCCGGCTTCCCCGAAGGAGTATTCACATGTCTATACGGTGATGGTGAAGTGGGCGCGACACTGATTGAACAAAATATTGATTTAATTCTATTTACGGGAAGTTCTCCAGTGGGTGAGGCACTCTATAAAAAAGCTGCAGAGAAATTTATACCAGCAGTGCTAGAAATGGGAGGCTCATCCCCTGCTATTGTTTTTGAAGATGCGAACCTCGACGAGACATGTCTTTCTGTCTTCGGGGAGCGATTTAGTAACAACGGTCAAATCTGCTGTGCCTTGAAGCGTTTGATTGTTCATGAATCTATTCATGATGAAGTTGTAGCTAAGCTTGCTAAAATCATTGAAAATCAAGTGGTAGGTAACCCGATGCATACAGACACTACCATTGGATCACTTTCTGCAGAACGTCAGCTAATAGCTTTGGAGACACAAGTCGAAGACGCCAAGAAAAAAGGTGCGACTATTATAGCCGGAGGAGCACGACCAGAAGGGTTGGATGGTGCATACTACTTGCCCACCCTCATCACAGACACAACTCCGGACATGAAAGTAGTCACAGAGGAAGTATTTGGACCTGTATTGCCTGTTATTACTTTTAAAGATGAGACTGAGGCAATTAAAATTGCAAACGATACTCCATTTGGCTTAAGTGCTTTTGTATACTCGAAAGACATGGAGCGGGCTGACCGAGTTGCATCTGCACTTGAGGCTGGGCAAGTAAGTATCAATGGTTGTTCGTACTTTTCAACCAATGCACCCTTTGGAGGATATAAAAAATCTGGCATTGGGAGAACTAAAGGTGATATTGGATTCCTCAATGTCACACAACAAAAAGTAATTTCGAGGCCAAAATAGTGACAATGCGGTATAATGGCACAGACAGCTTTTCAGCTTAAATATATAATTATGATAGACAAAATAATCGAAGAGACAAAAAACGGAGTAGTTGCTGCAATTAAAGGCACAGGTGACGTGGTTAATACGCTGCGCTCTACTGTAAAAGACATTGTAGTTGGAACTATGAACGACGCAGGTGAAGTCAGCAACATTGCTGTCGGCACTATTGCAAGTATTTCAAAGGGCGCTATTACAGGTGCAGTGAGCGTAGGCACAACAGCTGCTGACTCTGCAGCTGACATAGTCGAAGCAACAATCAAAGGAGTTTCAGAAGTTGGTGGTGATATTGGTGGTGCGATTAAAAGCTCAATATCTGGCGTTATTCATGGAACTGCTGAAGTAAGCGGAGATGTTGCTACGGTCGCAGTCAATGCTGTGGAGGGAGCCATCAAAACTGCTGGTGACCTCGGAGCTGATGTCAGTGAGGCTACTGAGCATGCAGTAACAGGCGCGATTAAAGCTGCAGATGAAATTGGAACTGATGCTGGAAAATCTGTACGTGATGCATTGCTCGCAAGTGCTGCACTACCAAAAGACATTGTCGAGTCAGCAATCGGAAAAGAATAGCATTTGCGTTCGAAACTGAAGACTTACTTGTGAAAACCACCCAGTTTGGGTGGTTTTAATATTTTTGCAAACATGAGTGTGAGTGCCGAGAGTACTATATATAGTACAAGGAACATAGTTTTAGTTACTGGTTAACAAAGAACAGACAGAGCCTTCATTTTCTCTCCTTGAGAAGTCGTCAGACCAAGAGTGTTAACAATATTTGAAATTCAGATGATTATGGAAAAGTGACAAAGTTGTCGAACGGACACTCTTTGAAAGGATATAAAGGTTTGCCCTCTTCGAGGGTTCGAATCCCTTCCACACCTTAGAACTAGCACGAGACACTATGGAATTGCAATTTAAATATTACTTAATCGGACATGCTTGCCTTAACCGCCCACGGTTATAACTCGAGACACCCCGCATCATTATACCAACACAAGACATGACCGAATGACCTTCACTTAACATGAAGCGTGCTTACCTGTCACTAAAGAAAACATAGGTAGCCATGAACAACAACCACGATCATTTTATGATTTAGTGTGCTGTCGATTTTTCAGGATGATGCACCACTTTTTAGAAGTAATCTAGTCTCAAGTTTTTCGCCCTGATATACTAAATGTATGTTTCCATATCATTTTAAAAATACCATAAGCTTTAAAATAGTATTTGGCGTTTCTTTTGCAGCTCTGGTTATTGGGATTCTCTACTTTTTTCTAAGTTGCGATGACCGAGCACCTGCTCCCGAGAAACCTGCATATATTAATGCCGAGTTACCAATTGATAGCCGAGTGTCAAATCTACTTTCGTACATGACGCTAAAAGAAAAAATTGGACAAATGACTCTTGTAGAGAAAAATAGCGTTCTCAACATGAAAGATGTGAGCCGTTATGGTCTAGGTGGAATCCTCAGTGGTTTTGGAGGGAAACCGGAAGAGAATACTTCAGAGGGATGGAAAGAAATGGTGAAGTCATTCATCACTGAGTCTGAAAGATCGAGACTTGCCATACCGGCACTCTACGGTGCAGATGCAATTCATGGTCACTCGAATGTCCCTGGTGCAACAATCTTTCCACATTTCATTGGACTGGGGGCAAGCGGTGCTACTGAGCTTGTTAGGGCTGTAGCCGTCGCCACAAAAGAAGAGCTGCGAGCTACAGGGATTTCTTGGAGTTTTTCACCAACCTATGACATGCCGACAGATATCAGGTGGGGGCGAACCTATGAAGCGTTTTCAGATGATCCTGCCTTAGTGAGCAGACTTGGTGCGGCATACATCAGTGGACTTCAAACAAGTGCGGCAGACAATGAAGTTATGGAGGTGCTCGCCACCCCAAAACACTATGTAGGTGCTGGATCAATGCTCTGGGACAGCTCAAGCAATGAAAACTTCAGTCTCGATCAAGGAGTTACCGTGGCAAGTGAGGAAAAACTGCGGAAGTTGTATTTGCCTCCATTTAAAAAAGCAATCGACGCAGGTGCCCTGAGTATCATGGTAGGTCTTAATAGCTGGGACAATACAAAACTTGCAGCTGACTCCTACCTGATTCAAGATGTACTTAAAGGTGATTTGGATTTTAAAGGTTTTGTAGTGTCGGATTGGTATGGTGTGTATGAAATTCCAGGTGGGGACTACCAAGCAGCAGTGACAGCAATCAACGCAGGTGTTGATATGGTAATGCTACCTTTTGACTATAAAGTCTTTATAAAGAATGTAACTCTCGCTGTAGAGCGAGGTGATATTACAGAAGAAAGGATTGATGACGCTGTAGGACGAATACTTACTGCTAAATTTGCATTAGGAATGTTTAACAAAAAAACACCCGCTCCCCCAGTTACTACCATAGGCTCCAAAGAACACAGAAAACTGGCGCGCGAAGCAGTTGCGAAGTCTCTTGTACTCTTAAAAAATAACGGAAAAGTACTACCAATCAAAAACAAAAACACAACTATCCGTGTGGCGGGAAGCGCTGCGAATAACATAGGCAGACAGTCAGGAGCTTGGACCGTTGAATGGCAAGGTATTGATGGAAACTGGTTATTGGGCGCAACCTCGATATTAAAGGGTCTTACTGAAGGAGCTGGTGATGGCATGAAAATTGAATTTAACGAACATGCAGAATTTTCCACACATACACCTAAAGCAAACATCGGCATTGCTATTGTTGGCGAGTCACCCTATGCTGAAGGATGGGGTGATAATCCAAATCCAGAATTAACAAAAGAGGATTTAGAGACCATTGAGCGACTAGAAGCTGTATCTGAGAAAGTAGTTATTGTACTTATAAGTGGCAGGCCACTTATCATTACAAATCACATAAAAAATTGGGACACTGTAGTAGCTGCGTGGCTTCCTGGGAGCGAAGGTGCTGGTGTTGCAGATGTGATCTTTGGCAAAAGACCCTTTACAGGAAAACTGCCACTCCCCTGGCCGGCGCACATAAATCAATTGCCGATAGCCGCGGACGGCTCAACCCAAAACGGAACCCAGGTACTCTTTCCGCGCTATTTTGGCTTACAGTAGTAAGTTTTCTAATGTAAGTCTTTCTAAAAAAGGAGCATACACTGACCCGAACAGCCTCAAAATTATGTAGTAACCTTGGATTTCGTGCTACTCTACCGCTATGAGCACTTCTGCTGAATTTACTGACTACGTCTTAGACCAATTAGCACCCATTGGGGTCATTCTTACCTCCAGAATGTTTGGTGGAGTTTTATTGAAAGTAGACAACAAACAGCTTGGGGTGATAATCGCTGATGTTTTATATTTCAAAGCAAAAGAACCAGAACTTCAGGCACAATTTAAGACGATGGATTCTGAGCAATTTTCATACGTCCGCAAAGACTCCAAGCAGCCAGTGGTCATCAAAAATTGGTGGTCGGTACCAGAAGAGATCTTGGAAAGTCAAGAAGACATTATTGCTCTTTCCTACGACATCTTATTGCAAGGTAGTCGTTAATACCGAACAATCGACTTTGAGTCACCATAGGATTTCTCGATTTTAGCGTTATACTGTAATCATGTTTGAACAAAATTTTATTCCCTTTGCTATATTATTATTACTAATACCAACGGCTGCAGGAGCTCTCTATTTTATAAATTTTCAGGAAACTCCTGATGAAATAAATACTGAACCTACTGAGGTTATTGAACATACAGCATCGCTTGATACCCAACAGACTACCTCTACCAGTACAAAAGCGACTGATTACAACTCTTCAAGAAGCAATCGCACAACTGCTTCTGGCGTCAATCAAGAAGTGCCAGAACCGGACCCAGCAACCGAAGAGTCAGACACCGCTCCGACAAAAGTAGCAACTGCCACTACTGTCGACATGGACACTGAATCCTCTACCAGCACGAAGACGACGACTACTGCTGTCGATAACGATTGCAACGACCCACACGGTGACAGCTCAACCTGTGCACCAGGCGACCCTATTCCAGGTATCGGCATTACTGCTGAACAAAGTGGCGAAGTTTCAAAGTTGGACGACGATTCAGACGGAGACAGTATCAGTAGTGATGAAGACAACTCCACCAATTAAATATCTTTTTCTATATATACTTTTGAACAGATATTAAAAAGGCACCGCATCATCAACTTCATCTCCATCATATTCCTTAAGTGCACTCATAAATATTTTTCCAAACTTCCTAAGTTTTTTCTCACCAACACCGTTGATATCTAGGAACGCCTCATCAGTTTGTGGTTTTTGTTGTGCCATTTCTCTAAGTGCTTTATCACCAAAAACCATGTACGGGGGCACTGCAAGCCGCTTCGCTTCCCTCGTGCGGATTTGTTTTAATATTGAAAATAGATCAGTGTCGTAATTGATTTCACTCGTATCCTCATCTGACTTAACAGAACTTTTTTTACTACTTGTCACTGATGGGACAAGGGGCTCAAAGGCAATACACTGGTCGCAATTGCCACAGTTTTTTTTACTGTATTCTTCATCAAAATACCCAAGCAAAAACTTGCGCCGACACGATGTCAGTGTCCCATACTGCACAGCTTGGTCTAGGTTGTCTTGTGCTTGTTGCTTCTCTTCTTCATCAGAAATCTGATAGATAAAATAATCTTGTTTAAATTTATCTGCTGTTGAAAATAGAAGCACGCAACGAGCAGATAGCCCATCTCGTCCTGCCCTACCAGTTTCTTGGTAATACCCTTCTATCGATTTGGGCAAACTATGATGAATCACTAAACGGACATCAGGCTTATCAATCCCCATGCCAAAAGCAATGGTGGCTACCATTATGTGTATCTCGTCACGAATAAATGCATCCTGGTTATCCCTTCGTTTGTCCGCAGTTAAGCCAGCGTGGTACGTACCTGCATTATGTCCATGTGCATTCAACTTCTCAGCAATACTCTCTGTATCCTTTCTGGAAAAACAATAAATAATGACACTTTCTTTTGGATGGAGCTCAACAAGAGACAAGATAGATTCGAACGAACCTTTCTTTGGCAGAACTTCATAACTCAAGTTTTGTCGGTTAAAACTGGAAGTAAATATATGCGGCCTAGGTAAGTCCAGTTGACGCACGATATCATCACGGACTTTTTGTGTTGCCGTTGCTGTAAGTGCAATAATGGGAATATCTGGAAATGTCGTACGGAGTTTCTTCAGGTTTCGATAGTCTGGCCTGAAGTCGTGCCCCCACTCAGATATACAATGGGCTTCATCTATAGCAAACAAGCTAATTGGTAGTGTATGGAGTAATGTCTCAAAGTTGGGTACAGAAAGTCGCTCAGGAGCAATGTACAAGATTTTGATAGCGCCAGTCTGAACTTCTGTAAGTATTTTTCCAATTTCGATTTGTGTAAGTGAGCTATTGATAAAAGCAGCATTTATGCCGTTTGTGCGAAGCGCATCAACCTGATCCTTCATGAGGGAAATCAATGGAGAAATAACAACCGTAAGGCCTTCCTGTAAGAGTGCAGGAAGCTGGAAACAAAGTGACTTGCCACCACCAGTCGGCATGAGCACGACACAATCCTCTTTATCCAATACCCTCTCGATTATTTCTTTCTGTAATGGTCTGAATGCATCATATCCAAAGTGTTTTTTAAGCGTGCTGTACATAAATAGAGTTAGAGGATTATAGCATTTTACTCAGACCCAATAGCAAATGTACTCATTCAAAGACAGAAACGATTTCACTAGGTCTCATTGTCAGGCTTAATCACTAGTTGTTCTACTGGCTCGGGGATAAAATAGGTTAAAACATTTTCCTGTTCAAGTCTCGCAGTCAGCCATTTCCTAATCGTTGTAGCATCGTTTATAGAAATTGGAGCTGTACTGCTGGACGTATACACGAGAGCAATCGTTGGTTCATTTGAAAGTTCATCAGTTGCAACGCCGTAATTCAGCGAACCGATTGCAATGTTTGAAACTGCAGTATTAATCGCTTTAGCTTCCTCAAGTAAACGTGAAGGGCTTTTGAATGACATCTTTTCACTTTCTAAGCGCGCTTCAAGAGCCTGCATCTTTTCATCATCTCCTTTTACGTCAGTAAGGACTGACTTCCACTCTTCTTCAGTTAGTGAAAAGCCGTTTTGACGGATTGTCAGAGTAACATCATTGAGGTTAAAGTCGTTGAGTCGTGCATCAAATTCCTTCAATTGGTCATCGGTAAACCTGTCCTCAAGGAAAGCTAGTTCGATAGATTTGTTAGACGATGAGTATTCAATATTTTTATAGATCAACACGTATCCCCTATCTTCAAATGTAGATGCAATAAAGTGATCTGCATTTTGATGAAAATTGTTTTGCTGCACAAACGTATATGCGAGGTAACCAGCAGGGGAAACGATAACTATGATGATTGCAGTAATGATTCTATTTACTTGCTTCTTTTTAGCTTCATCAGGATACTCACGCTTTGGAAGCTTGAGATACGTAGCAACAACAAGTGCAGAAAGGCAGATAAAAATAGAATTGATAAGAAACAAATAAAACGCTCCGAAAATAAATTTTGGTTGCATTGTCCCTATGCCATAACCCACCGTACAAAGCGGAGGCATGAGAGCTGTCGCAATAGCCACCCCAGGTATGACATTATTGTGTTTTGCTCGACTTACTCCAATAAACCCAGCCATACCACCAAAAATTGCAATTAGTACGTCAAAAATTGTTGGCTGAATCCGGGAAAGCAGTTCCGACTGTGCATTCGTGATTGGAGTCAGAGCGAAATAGAGTGTCGAAATCGCAATACTGATAACTGTTAACGTTATGAGATTGCGAAATGACCGTCGCATCAGCCCCCAATCGTTGATTGAAAGTGAGAGTCCAAGACTAACAATAGGACCCATAAGTGGCGAAATGAGCATGGCACCTATCACCACTGGAATCGAATTTATATTCAATCCGACTGATGCTGCGCCTATGGCAAATACCAACGTCCAAAACCTGGCACTACTAAAATCACCATCATCTTTGATATTTTCAATAATCGCATGCTTTTCATCAGAACCTTCACGAAGGTCAAGCAGTTTTCTGAAGAAAGAGGTAAAGTTTTGAGGCATACGTTATTTTGTAACTGTGACCGTTGATGTTGCTGACGCTATAGTAATTTTCTTTTCTTTATCAAACCGCTCTTTAATAAGGCGCATAATCTTATCCTGAATATTTCTTCGTTCTCTCACGCTTACTATATATCGTGTATATAAACTAACCCAGTTATCGGTGATTGCCATATATACATGTGGCTCAATGTTGTCATTGGTGAGAAAATATTTTGATTTCAGATGCTTGATTTCTTCCATCGCTGAAGTCGCTAATTCTTTTGTTGCTTCTGTAACAATTTCACTCAAAATTTGCTCTGCTTTTTTCCAGTCACTATCGTGAGTAACAGGAATATGAATTTCATCCCAAATAAACGAGTGGTCAGCTGTATAGTTGATGATGTCTGTGTAGATGACTTTTCCATTTGGGATTCGGACAATGCGTCCTGTTGACTGGTCACCGGCAACCCAAGCTCGCATCTCGAGCAGTGTTGTATACAGAATACCTATGTCTATAATGTCACCATACGTGTCTGCCACCTGAATTCGGTCGCCTACTTTGTACAGACTTCGAATTAATATAACAATTCCACCAATAAAATTTTTGAAGAGATCTTGAATCGAGAATGCCACTGCTGCTGCAACAAAACCATACGCTGCTAGAAGAGTATTCGAATCAGGGAGCCAAACTCTCAACACAAACAAAGCGGCAGCGAAAAGATGAAGAAGTGTAAGCGTTTTACTAAGGCTGTATCGCACTCTGCCTGACTGAACATGTTGCATAAGCACAGAGTAAATAAACACTCGAAATACAAGATGCGTACTTCCCAGTATTAAGAAAGTTATCGTAAGCTTTTGACTAAACCATGTATCATTCCACAATGTAATCAGAAACAAAAGTGCTGCAAACGAAAATAATGCAATTGATACAGCAAGTGAAGGTAGAACCTTTTTCATAATGTACTTTATTATACGCTAAACATCAGAGTATATTATGTCTTTTGAATGTACAAAGTGGTAATAAAAAACTACTAATTTGGAATAGAAAGTCCGCGTAAGCGCGCTATCCGATCTTCCGCTGGAGGATGGCTTTGAAACAAACCTCCAATTTTCTGACCAACACTTCTTTTCTTAACACCACTGAACGGGTCAGAGATAAAGAGGTGGGCAGTTGCATGTGATGCGCGTTTCATTGGTTGTGCGTGGGAACTTATTTTTTCAAGTGCCCTAGCAAGACCCTCAGGATAGCGTGTAAGAAGCGCACCACTTGCGTCGGCCAAATACTCACGCTTGCGTGAGACAGCCATCTTCATAAGCTGAGCAGCAACAGGAGCCAAGACAATGCCGGCAATTGCTAACACCAAAAACACTGGATTCTTTCCCCTATCACTATCACTCCCTCCCCACAGCATTGAGCGTAGAAAAAAGTCAGATACAACTGCTATAAAGCCGGCAAGTACTACTGCTACAGTCATAACAAGCATGTCTCGATTACCAATGTGAGACATCTCATGAGCGACCACTCCTTCAAGTTCGCTCCGGTCAAGAATCTGCAAGAGACCGCTCGTTACAGCAACTACTGCATGTTCTGGGTTGCGGCCCGTTGCAAATGCATTCGGTGATGGATCGTTTACTATGTACACCTTTGGCATTGGCAGACCCGCAGTAATTGCAAGATTTTCTACGATATTATACAGTTCACGATTTTCTTCAAGTCCAACAGGTTTTGCGCCAGTCATACTCAGAACAATTTTGTCGGAAAACCAATAACTTCCAACGTTCATGAGGAGTGCAAATATAACTGCAATATACAGTATGACAGGACTGCCAAGATACCACGAGATGGCATAGCCAACAGCCATTACAAGAACCAAGAACATAGCCATTAAGAACCATGTTTTGCGGATATTTTCACCTTGGTGTGTATATAGGGTCGTCATATGCTAATTATACTATGTATTTACATAAACTATACTACTCTGGCGAATGATACTCGATATTTTAATTAGTACACAAAGTTAACAACAATTATTCTCTAATGCCTTGTGGGGTTTCATTACTTTCGTATTCAGAATCATCTGACCAATTAAGGAAATGACGATTATTGAAGAAACCTTTGTTTTTAACATTCTCCTCAATTGCCACCTGGATATCAGCCTCTGAAAATCCCATCTGCGCAGTAAGAGCATCCAAAACAACCATAAGGTCAGCATACTCATTTAGAAACTCAGCTCGAGTTCTTACATGAGAAAGTGCATCGGCTTCTTCACTGATTTTCTTAAAAAGTTCTTGTTGAAATTCTGCTTCAG
>CAZYTF010000028.1:0-15057 GCA_964649535.1 uncultured Candidatus Saccharibacteria bacterium
ACGCATTTAAGATTATGTAGATAAAATATCTTCGCGCAACTTCTTAGTAAAATTAACAATGTAATAAAGATTGTGGATTGAAGCTAAGTGTGCACCAAGCATCTCCTGAGAGCGGAAGAGGTGTGCAAGGTAGGCCTTTGTGTAATGAGTACACACGTAACAATCACAACTCTCATCGGGCTTACTCAGGTCTCGCTGATACTTAGTATTCATAAGATTAGTTCTTTTATGTCCCTCATTAGTCATTTCGTAAATAGTCCCAGTGCGTGCTATCCGAGTAGGTGCAACACAGTCAAATGTGTCACAACCCTGAGCAACACCAGCAACAATGTCTTCAGGCTCACCTATTCCTAGCAGATGACGCGGCTTGTCAGGCGGAAGTATCTCATTCACCACGCGCAAGCTATCACCCAAATCTTCTTTACTAAAACTTCCTCCAATGCCAAATCCATCAAAATCCATGTCGCTAAGTGCTTTTGCGCTTTGTTGGCGCAAATCTAGGTGTCGTCCACCCTGCACAACGCCATAAAGCCCCTGTTTCTTAAGCGCAGTATAATTTTGCTTATGAGCCATTATTGAACGCTTTGCCCAACGATGTGTACGCTCCATAGCCTCAATTTGATATTCCTTGTCTGCAGTGGGCGATGTGCACTCATCAAAAGCAATGATTATGTCTGCGCCGATGTCATGCTGAATTTCAATAGATCTTTCTGCTGTAAAGCGATGCATTGAACCATCATGATGTGAAGTAAACGTCACTCCTTCCTCATCGATTACACAAAGTTTTCCATGTTCTGAAGCGAATTCTTGACTATACACGTTAAGTCCTTTTTTTTGTGCTTCAACTTCAGCACCTTTAGCATCTTTTGCAAATTTTGTAACCCCTTTTCCAAAAGCAGCACCGAGACTAAAAACTTGAAATCCACCACTATCTGTCATAGTTGGCATATTCCAGTTGGAAAATGTATGAAGACCTCCAGCTTCTTTGATGATCTTCTCACCTGGTTGCAAAAACAAGTGATACGTATTTGCAAGAGCCACCTGATTTCCAACATACTCACGCATATCTTCGGGTTTAAGACCTTTTACAGTCCCTTTTGTGCCAACCACAACAAAAGCAGGAGTTTCAATGTCACCATGTGGCGTATGTATAACACCAGCCCGACCTAATGTGCCGGGCTGTTTTTTAATTTCTTCAAATGTAACTGGTTTGTCAGCCATTATTTGATTGCAAGTAATTCAACTGCAAATACAAGAGTTGCATTTGCTGGGATTGGTCCTACGCCACTTTTCCCATACGCAAGCTCCGGTGGTATTACAAGAATTCGTTGACCTCCAACCTTCATCCCGACAACTCCCTGGTCCCACCCTTTCATCACCTCCCCCTCCCCAAGAGTAAATTCAAACGGTTTGCCCTTGATATATGAATTATCAAATTGCTGACCATTCTGAAGCGTGCCTATGTAATGTACAGAAACTGTATCTCCTTCCTTTATTTCAGAACCTGTTCCGACAATTATGTCATCCACAATAAGATCGCGCACATCTCCATTATAATCTGCAGAATCTGCATACACATCAGAAATGCTCACATATTCATTTGTAGAAATAACGGCTGCTGTTTGTTGTTGCTCAACAGAAAGAATACTTGAACTTTCTTGTGCATTTAGCAAGAAAAGTGCAAGGGCCATGCAGGCTACACTCACAAATATTCCAACTGCTTCAAATTTATTTATCATATATGAAATTTATCAAAGCATAATAAGCGATTACGTGACAAATGCAAGTTTTTATTGTGTTTTTTGGATCAAAATCTGGCCAGTTTTTATCTGATCAGAAAGCGAATCCTGACTGCGTATAGCTAAATTTTTAAGGAAAATGTCACGTTCCAACCCACTCATAAGTCGAGGCCGACTCTGTGAACCAATGGACGTTACAGGAAGCAGCGCAAATGCAAAATTGTCATCCTTTGCCACTATATCAATCATAAGGCCAACCTGTACGTCAGCACTAAAATACTGATCAAAAACAAAATTTCCAAGTGAGTAGAAAACTGGCACATCATTATACAAAGCCACATCTTGAACAACATGAGGATGATGGCCAATAATGGCATTAGCTCCCGCATCGATGAGGTCCATTGCCAATTCTTCTTGTGTTTGACTATGCACCACATCATATTCAGTACCCCAATGGACATAGACAATCTGATATACACTTTGCGTCTTTGCGTAATCCATGAGAGATGCAATTTCTAGGTTAGTCGGCAAAACACTCACTGCGTTAATGCCAATAATTGCAGTTTTTAATTGATCAATTTGGACAAATGTGACACTAGATGTTCCAAGTTGCACAGGATTCCCAAAAGAAACTATACTACTTGAAGCAAGAGAACTTGTTGCATATGAAAATGCTGTAGCTCCATAATCGTACGAGTGATTATTGGCAAGACTCATATGAGAAAAACCATACTCATTTAGTGCTTGAAGGTTTTCAGTGTCCACCGAAAATGCAAAAGTAAAATCTGGTGTATGTACATGAACAGGCGGTATTGCAGACTCAAAGTTGCCCACGAGTACTGTGGTGGTAGCTATTTTTGGCAACGCCGCAAAAGGGTAGTTTCTACCGTATGAGTCCATCAGTGTTTCTACCCTTCTTGCTAATAGAACATCGCCCACAAAACGAATAGTATCAGGAAGTAGCACCACCTTTTGAGGTGTATCTACAATATACTCTTGTGCAACTAGTTTAATAGCTCCAATAGATTTTTCTGTAGCAAGTGAAAGTGTATTGAAATTCGAAACAAACAGGGCTACAAACAACAAACAACATAAGAAAAGCAAGCGACGCATAGACTACAGCATTACAGTTTGGTGGAAAATTCCAAATTCAAGAAGCCACATTGAAGACAACATAATGACCACTGCAAAGAAAAGAGATACTAAAAAAATCTGGACTACAAGACCCATTGTAAAACGTCCTTTTGCTAATTTTCTTTTGAGCTCAATATCTTTACTTGAAATATCCATATCTATGCCCAACAATGAAGATATGGTTTCAGGCTTAAGCCGTTCGTCTGAGCGAAAAATTTTATGTAGTGTATCTACGTGAGTTTCGTGACTCACTGTATTTTCCCGCAAAACCATTAACGCTGTTTCCACATCATCATGATGCCAATTGGCACTCACAAGAATTGACTTAATTTCTTCATCTGGCGCATCAAGTTCTATGCCATTAATTTTAAGTATCTTTGTGATGTGGTCTCTATCAAACATAATACGTACTAAGTATTTTCCTCACTCGAATGCTCTACAGAAATATGGATAGTATAGAGTTCGAGTAACACCATAAATAAACTCATAATCACAGGACCTACAATAAATCCGATAGGTCCAAAGAGTGATATTCCACCAAGAACAGCCAAGAGTATCATAAAAGGATGGAGCGAATTCCCGCGACTCATAAGATACGGGCCAAGTAAATTGTCAATAAGACCAACTGCTAGTGCTGCCCAGATAAACACACCAAATGCCTTTAGATACGCTCCCGTTACTAGCAGATACCCAACAGCTGGAATGAAAACAATAGAGGTTCCTACACCCGGTATCAGCGCTCCAAACGAAGCAATCGTTCCCCACATAATTGCTCTATCAAAACCAAAAAGCCACAAGCCTAACGCAGTGAGCACACCTTGTATAAGCGCCACAAGAACTGTCCCTGTTGCTACTGAGCGCACAGCACTCGCAAGCCGTTGTAGGATAAGTTCGTCCTGATCATCGGGAAGTGGACTAATTGCAACAAGCTTATTTGTAAAATATTTACCATCACGGAAGAAATAAAATGACCCAATCATTGAAATAAAGAAAAGGAAGATTGTTGATGCGGTACTCGCAAATATTGCACCTAAGTTTCCTGCAAGCCATGATGCCGCCTGTCGGATATATTCCGTTAAATTAAATTCAAAGCTTGGCGACACAGAATTGATTGTATTTTGAAGCTCAGTAATAGAAGAACCCAAACCGAGTTCTCCAGTATTGGAAATTTTATATACAGACAGGGCTTCATTGACCAGAGCTGAAGTCATGAAAAAAAGAGGAAAAATGACTATAAGTAATACAAGTATTGTAGTAAATAATGCAGCTGCAGTGGGGTTATTTCTAGGTGTGTGACGAAGTATCTTTTTGTAAAGCGGATAACAGATTGTCACAATAATTGAAGCGAGCGCAAGAGCTGAAACAAATGGGGAAAGTATCTCCCATACCAAATAACCAACGACTGCCATCAGTCCGAAGAAGAATACGTACTCTACAATTCTATTTACAAGCATGTTGTAATTGTAACAGAAATATTACAAAAAATAACAAAGGCCCGAGGTAAAAATACCGAGGGCCTTATGTCGTTATATTGAGTTTGCTTTTTTTAATTGAAACTGTGCAGCAAGTGCAGCAGTTTCAACAGTATCAAATACAGCTATTGTCGCGTTTTCAAATGAATGAAAAGCGCCAGATAACATATTAGATAAAGCAATCAATATAATTACAATTCCTAATGCTCGAAACATAAAGTGTGTATTGCACAATGCCTGTCGATTTTTTAAAAAATCGACTTTGTAAATCAGCACGGCGCGATTCGCTATTGTTTCGAGTAACTATTCTGTTTATATAATACTACTAAAATTGTATATGTCAATACAAATTTAAACTGCATAACCAACACATTTTTAGTATGTACTTTAGTGGTTATCTAAATTTTTTACTTTTTTCAGAAGAAACTAACCTTTTATGAAAATTTCAAAATCTTCAGGGACTTCACCTGGTGCTGCTGGTATAAGATTTAATTCCACGTCACGACCCATAAATCTTGCCTGGAATAATGCCTCCTCTGAAGCTGTAGCACTTACTTTGAAGCGCTGCGGAGTTACTTGCGCATCACAAAACGAAGCATTATTAATTACAGTAAAATCTAGCGTAATTTGTTCAGGATATGATTCAGCAATCAGTGCATTAGCTTCTAGCAGATCGCAAGGTGTAGGCATGGGAACCTCCCCCACCACCGTATGCACACCATCAATATAATAATGTGTACCATCAATTCTCGTAATAGAAGCATATCTTGCATCATTTTGTGTCTGCTCATGGTCAGCTGGTTGTTCATTTGAAATCTCAGTTTTTTTCATAAAAGCAAAGCCAAACATTCCCGCAATGACTATTGAGAACAAAACGATTATAACGGCAATAGTTTTTTGGGTCATAACATTATAATTATATGTAAGTAACTAGTATACCTCCAAATTTATTTATTTTTGTACTATACAATATGCAAGGCAAACGCGTCTAGATTAGCTACGCATCTTGGGAGCAGCGAAGCAACGTAAGTTACGTTACTTTTTTTTAGTGAGCATTTGCTTCACATCTTTGATTTCTTTCTCTATGAGAGTTTCAGACACCTCGAGCGCTTTATTCAAGCCATCAACTGCTTCTTTCTCTTTCTTTGAGAGGCGTGGACGCTTAGTAATATTATTAATTTGATCGTAAATTTCATCTCGGAGTGCAGAAAAAATCTTTTGCATCTGGTCTTGAACTTCCATCGTCTCTTTGCGTATTTTTTCCTCTTTCTTAAACAACTTATTACGTTCATATAGTATGTACAAGAACTCAAAAATAATGATAAGCATCAAGACAAAAATGTCTATTTTAGAATGATGTGGAGCAGATTTTTTATTTTTTACTATATCTTGAGGTTGGGACCACCCAGCATTTACTGTAACAGAAATTGAATTCTCCGTACTATTTCCTGCCTTGTCGTACGCAGTAACTTTAATTGGATACACACCATCTTCTAACTCACTGAGCTTGTATCCATTTTTACCATCCTCTGGTGACACTTCAAACGGAACCTTGCCTAGTATCGCAACTTCAAAGTACTCAATGCCAGAAGTTTCATCTTGTGTCTCAAATACAAGCGAAGGAAATTCGGAAGGTAGTGATTCAGGCATTGTGTACACAGAAAATGTATCAGGGTCAATAGTGTCAATTTTTAACTCCCTATTGGTCACTTCACCCCAACCAAATTCATTTTTAAATTGAATACTAAGATACTGCACTCCTTCTACTAAAAGTTCACTACGTACTACGAACTCCTCAACCAACGGATCGGCTATGGTTGTGGGCACATTGTCAGGAGAATTTGTTAGTTCTACAGCCATGCGAGTTACATCAGATGGAAGGTTCCAAGAAAATACTCCCTCCGTAGTGTTGTACCAAAGATTGGAATCAGGAAATACTGTTGAATTAAGATTTGGAGCGCCTGGTGGAACTTCTAAATCAATAAGCACTGCTGCTACTTCCATGTCCTGCACTCCCAAAGCAGGCTCTGAGCTCGGGGTTACTGCATAATATCCACCACTAGAAAGCAGAGATATCCCAGAGCCAAAATCATCAGCTGCATGTGCAGATAAAAACAGAACCGCACCAAACCCTTCTTCTAAAGTTTCAAATGTCACTGTCAAAAGTGTAGACTGTTCAGTAATAACATCGTCAGCATCACCTTCAAACGAAATAGTGCCGTCTGTATTGGAAAAAACTGGCTCAGTTGACCACACAGAGAGAACTGAATCAGATGTTGAAATATCCGCCACTGAAAGAGCTGAGGTGTCAAAAGTAAGTTGCGCTTCTATACCTTTTACATTATCCCCTTTAGGGTCAACCTGAATAACCGAAGTAAACGTTTGGCCAGCTGGATAAGAAGCAGACGCAGGCACCAAAAGAATATCTGCTGCATGCGTAAAATTTGAAAATATAAAAAATAGGAAAGCAAAAAAACAAAACTTCACCATGTGCTTTGCATAGCTATAAATGATTGAAAAAATTTGAAAAGGAACTGACATAATTATTTTGAGAATTACTACTATTATTAGTATACATCCGTAGTATTGGATATTTGTGTAATCACAATCTTTAGCAACAACTACCTTCCTAACATTAAAAATGGCAGAGTGAGTACCAAAACACCATTTTTTGTTTTAGCGTCAGAGCGTTCGATATCGACACTTCCAGGCAATGTAACGCTGCGGGAAAAATCACCCCAAATGCATTCTTTAGTAAGAAAATCTCCTTCCACTTTCTTCCCCAGGAAAGCTACTTCCTCTGGCCTTACTCTCTTCCCTGTTATAAGCACTTCGTTAGCCTCTCCCTCGATTGAAACTTGGACATTAGATATTTCAGCTCCTGCTAGTTGTGCATAAATCACAATGTGAGTATCAGACTGAAAAAGATCAACATCGAGTTGAGCTTCTTCTAACGAAACCTGTTCACTATTAGAGACCTGACTATCTCTTCCGACATGAACACCTCGTCCCCTGAGTCTTTGTAGAAAGGACATGTGACATACATAGTATATAGTGCACTATGCATTTATAAGTTAAAACTTATACACAATTTATTTTGTATCCATTTCAGATTTACGTATAGTTTTCTTAAAGCAAATTATTTGTACATGTTGCGACAACAAAGATAAAGAACAAAGTTTCAAAGTCAGTCTTAATTACGACTGTCTTTTTATTAGTTTTAAATCCAGCCACAAACCACTTTGTAGACAACTATTGAACATACACAAAAGATTTAAGGACGCATTTCAACACAAATCGACAAACTTGCCCTTTACAGCCTCATTTTGCATGCACACTGGGGATATCTCCCCACGATGTCGTATATGATTTTGAGCGAAGTTTTACACTACTTCTATCGTAGCTTGAGCGTATAGAAGCACTATGGAGTGCTGCGAATCCAAATTTTTTATGGATTCCGTCGAGCACCGCATCAAGTACATCTTTTTGACTTGCTACAGTCGGCTGAAAAAGCGAGGCAGACACATACGCTTCGGGCAGCAAACCGGTAAGCGTAATTCCTGCTTTTTTATATGTTATGTCACTATCGAATATTTTAGCCACTTCTTTAAGTGCAATTTTTGTTAACTCTTGAGTACTATTTGTTGGAGATTCAAGTACAACCTCAAGAACTCCTTTTCTGTGTGAAAAGTCACTGTGTCTACTTGCGCGTAATTCGATATGCATCACCGAACTCACGAGTCCCTGTGCACGTATTTTAGCCGACGCGTTTGCGACATGGTACGCTACTGAACTTTCTAAATCTGCACAATTATGCGTTGCGGAGGCAAATGACCTTGAACTTGTGACGCTCTGCTGAATACTATCTGTACCGACACCAAACTCGTGCACAACAACTCCATGAAGCTCATCATAAATACGCTCCCCCGCAACACCAAACTCACGTCGTATAAATGAGCGTTCCAAATTCATAAAATCTTCAGCGGTCTCTATTTTGTATGATGAAAGTTTCGCTGAAGTAGCTCTTCCAAGACCCCAAATTGAACCACAGGCTGTACTTGAAGCTCTGCTTCCCCATTGAGCCTTATCAAGTATGTAAACTCCCTCTGTTTTTTTTGCTATCTTACTAGCTTCCTTTGCAAGAGTTTTTGTTGAAGCCAGACCAATGGAAACGGGTATCCCTACACGCTTCATCACATTTTTTCTTATTTCTACAACGTCAGCAAATTTTACTGACTCTGGAAGTACAAAAAAAGCTTCATCGATTGAATACACTTCACACACACCCACTTCCTCCTTAAGAATTTTCATAACACGCATGGAAATATCTCTGTACAACGTAAAATTCGAAGAGAATAAGACGACCTTTGAAGTATCACATAGTTGTTTTGCCTGAAAAAGTGGGAGCCCCATAGGAATACCCATATCCTTCACTTCCTGACTTCGCGCAACAATACAGCCATCATTTGAAGAAAGTACTGCTACTGGCGTTTTGATTAAATCAGGACGAAATAAACGCTCGCACGAAACAAAAAAATTATTGCAATCCAAAAGCCCTATGAGTGCCATGTACGTTTATTATAACGCATCAAAAAAAAGTGAGATGGAACAGCGTTTGACTCGCACTCTCGACTTACGCCTTAGAATGATTACTTGGTTCAAACATTTCTGCGAGGAGAGAAACATTATTAAAACAATTCAATCCCGTCAAATCACTTTTGTTAACAAATTTAAGAGCGACACATTCATCAGAAGCAGTGAAATCTAAGTTTTCAAGAACAGTTTCGTACAACACATTAGCTCTCCAATACTCATCTTTTTGTCCACTATACGATATAAAGTATGATGGGTATTTTGCGATAGAAACAATGTTTAAACCCATTTCTTCACTAATTTCTCTCGGAAGGTCTTCTTGTGGTGTCATCCCCCAATCCAATCCGCCTCCAGGCAATTCCCATCGCCCATCTTCTTCCTGCACAATAAGAAATTTATCTTTTGTCTCATTTAATACAAGCGCTTTGATACTTACTCTATAAAAACAATCTGGAATCTGATTCATATATTTGCAAGTATACCAAAAAAAACAGACGGGGGGGGTTACCTGTCTGTTTTATGAATTTTATCTCTAAAACAAATCCCAGATATCTTCATCTTCTTCTCCGTCAAACTTAAAGAATGCAATACCTTTGAGGTCATATTTTTCTGCTAGCTTTATTTTATCTGACGCTGAGACAGCATCACCAGATGAGACGAACCGAACGGGTATTTCAAGACCTGTGTATGTAGCAACGAGAAGTGCTTTTGCAGCAGCTTCATACCCTTTTGGTGTTCCCTCAGGTGTTGGTAGGGCATTAAAAGCCTTGTACACAGAGTCTTCGGGAAAATAGGTAATGACAGCCTCACCTCCCTCACTACGCCCTATCGGTACATTGTATATCTCTGATAGTTCAACAATCCTAGAATAATCGAGTGATGCCACTCTTTTATAATCTCGATACCAGTCAGAAGCAACTGTAACATCCCATGCCCGACCGTACGTTGGTATGCCAAGCATTATTTTATCCTCATCTATATCTTCAAGTGCTAAGTCAATGACTTTTTCTACCCAGTCAATGTCAGCAACGGGCATATAGGGGACACCCTTGCGCTTTTCATTAAGTTTCAAATCAGCTCGCTGTTGGTCATATGCCATAATTTCAACCCAATCACAATACCTATTGAATGCAGTGTAGTCATTCGCATACATAATTGGATTTGGAATTTTTCCTGCTTTGTAGAGAGATTCAGGTGGAGTTCGCGCTTCAATCGTACACGTTAAGTCATCCTTACCAAGCTCCTTCTCCAGCTCTTTAAGGAAGTCAGAAAAATAATCAATGGTCTCGGATTCTTTTTGTTCAAAATCAATATTTATGCCGTCAAAATTGTTGTCGTCGACAAGGTCACCTATCTCTTTCACCAACGCTCGTCTCATCTTCTTATCTGAAAGTACTACGTGGATTGCAGGACCGTCAAACCACGCGATTGTAGGAATCACATCAACACGATTGTCGTCTGCTTCATCAAGTAAGTCTTCCCAGACGCCATCATTAATATCCACTTTTGACACAATATGACCTGCAACATCTATTTCATAGATAAAGGGGTACAAAATATCAACCTCATCAACATGCTTAATGACTGACTTTATCTTGCTGTCCGTTACCCAATACGGAACCCACCCAGCGACCTCGCCCTGGTATCGAGTAGATGCGTCAGTGACTGACGGGATTAAAAAGCTTATGGTTAGTAGAGCTAGAGTCAGATTGTTGATATATTTCATATGTAGTAGCTATGACGTTTGACTCATGACTTTCTTTCAGCGCATGCTTTATTCTAGACATGAATAGTATTACACATACATTTGCATATAGACGAACACTCCATTTTTACACAGGAGGTTTAAACTGATGTGCTATTTCTTAAAATTGACGAACACTACCTACGACAACCCCCCAAATAAAACACTCTTCATCTTCACCAAGCGCTATAGGACTATATGTATCATTTTCAGAAAGGAGGACTTGCACACCTTTTAGTTTTGAAAGACGCTTAACGAGCATTTCCCCATTTACTGCAGCTACTACTATTTTTTCATTTTTTGCGTCGACTGACCTGTCAACAACAAGAACATCACCAGAAAATATACCTGCACCCTCCATTGAATCCCCTTCTACACGCACAAAAAAAGTGGAAGCTGGATTTTGAACCACAAGGTCATTAATATCAAGAATTTTCTCGACTTGATCATCCCCAGGAGCGGGAAAACCAGCCTGCGGGTGCGAGGCGTACATTGTCACTAAATTTTTATCCAATCTCTGCAAAGATGGTCGAGTTACCTCAGCTACCTGTGTTTGAGTTTTTTTATGCATGCACGTTAAATAATTACTGCCCCACCACCAACAATCATGTGGATTTCAAACAAACCATACATAAGCAAAAGCAATGCTACACCATAAGCTATTTGCACAGGCTGTTGTTTTCGTATTTCTATAAAAATTGAAAGCACTAAGGCAATGGTCACAAATAGACCAATAACTGCATAAAGTATTTGCAAAACAACATGCGGCTGAGTTGCCAATCGCATGAAATATGAGGCACTGGAATTTTGCACGTCCTCATTTAGAGGGTCAATGCTCGCTGGAATAGCGCCTGTAGAAGTTGAAATGAAGTCAGAATACATAGCAACACCACTTTCATCAACTTTCATGTCAATCACTTTAGTTTCTGCACTCGCACTTTCTTCAGCCGAACTTGTTGACTCAACCAAAACTGGCTCCGCAGGAACGAACTCGACGTTCTCAGATAACACCACTGAATCAGAAAGGACAACTACCTCTTCTGTTTCGGCACCCAATGTGACTTCAGTCTCTGTATCCTGCAGCACAAAGGTTGTTTCAGATTCTGGCTCTGGCTCGAGTTCATTTTCTGTTGCATCAGAAGTTTGTATGTCAGAGGTCTCACCTGCTACTTCTGCTGTAGCTTTTGATGGTGTGCCAAACAACTGTACGACATACACTGTTTTAAAGCCTTCATATGTTCCCTCTGCTGTACCAACGCCAATTTCAGAATAATTTCCGTTCATGATGTTCGCGCGGTGTGTTGGTGAATCCATCCACGCCTCTACCACATCACCAGAATCAGTGAAATGAATAGCTAAATTTTCTCCAGCGTGTACAAAACTGTATCCAGCGCGCCCAAACCAATACCATGGAGTCACTCCGGTTGGGCTGTGATGGGCAAAGTATTCGTTTTTTGCCATATCTTCTGCTTTCATGCGTGCAGCTTCATCAAGCACATCGTTCCTGCGCAGCGTTCCTAACACAGCATCTGCGCGCTCTTCGTTCGTTAGGTCAACGATCACTGATGGCAGGACGGTAGAGATCATCCATTGTGAACTTACCCATATGACAGATTGCAGATTTGCCAGAGTATATGAAAGCATCACCATCAAAACCATTCCTACGATTGCAGCTTCCTGGAGACTGTGCGGCTTATATTCATTACCTTCATGCGGTACAAAATAATCTCTGATATGTTTTCGCATCGAAGTAATTATAGCGCAAATATGTGTGTATGTGCGAGTGGCAACATGCAGAGAAAAAACCTGCAACATGCAGGTTTTTTCATTGCGACACGAGATTTCTAATTAACCGTTTGAAATGTCAGGAAATACTTCGCTTCCTGGACATACCAGGTCGTTAATTTTCCATCGTGTTGTCTTATAGACATGACCTGTGGGTGACGGCTCATCTAGAAATCCATTTTCAACCCAAGGCATAAGCACATCAGCACTGTTCTTAGTTTGGAATGACTTCACCGCTGTTTCTGTCATCTCATCAAAGATTCCCGTAAGGCCCACTGAGTAGAATTTTTCACTCAGAAGGAAAAGTTGAAGCTTTTTCACTTCAAAGATATTATTCTCTTGATTCTTGTTCATGTAATCGTAGATAAACATTCCACACTGAGGTGCGCTTGTGCTGGCACCCAATACGGATTCTGCCCCTGTCTCTGCAGTTCCTGCACTATTATTACCATCTGAGAGACTTCTATTTCCATCTGTAAATCCTTCAATAGTCACAGAACAGCTAGACTCTTCACTTTCACTATCAACGATAGTCATTGTAAATGTAGTGTCATCGTTTATTTGCACCTCAAGATTACCTGTCTCGTTCACTGCACCAATTCCTTGATCGATTGAACTTGATAACGCTCCTTCTACATCCCATGAAAGTGTGACAAAATCACCCTTTTCAACCTTTGTGGCTGAAGTGGAAAGATTACATGTAGGAAGTAACTCTTCTGGAATTTCTTGATTTCCGAAGTCACATCTGTAATCGGGCTCTAACAAAGTCTTGTAAGCGATTTCTGAACCAACTTCGAAGGTACACGAAGTTCCGCTTGCTTCTACGTTCATATAGTCAACAAGACCAGTCTGCAGCCATCCTTCTACGTCATTTTCACTAATTTCCCATTCATCTTCCGGTACGTCAAAGTAATAATAACCGTTGGCATTTGTTGTTGTTGAACGTAGACCATATTCGTCAGAAATAGCATAGATAGTCCACCCAAGAACAGCTTCTTCACCATTATTCCATTCACCATCTCCGTCTACGTCGTTCCATTTGTAACCCTCAACCCGAGTCAGCTCTTCTTCAGTATCTGTGGTAACAGAACACTCATCAGTACCATTCACAGTAAGCTTGTAGAGAAGTCCTGCTGGATTACCAACTGAAGTTGAATTCTCTGTCCCACTGTTTGTAACTATAATTTGCATTGTATTATCACCTGCAACAAGATAACTCGTGACATCTATTTCTTTCTGAGTGTGAGTCTGGAAGTTGTTTGAGAGTCCAGAACGATCAATTACTAGCACTCCGTTAATGTACACAACGTATCCATTATCAGCAGCGACATCGAGGATTGCATTATCAACTGAAGCAACGGTGAATGTTTCCTCAAATGTTAGTGTTTCTTCAGTCTCCGGGTCAATCACATAGTAAGAATTCCATATCCAGTCAGCTCCAGTAATGTCAGCACTCCAGTTTGGATGTTGATATCCAAGTGTTGCAAAGTCATTACTTTCAACAATCACAGTATCCTCATCACTTAACATTTCACATTGTAGAACAACTGGACTAACCACTTCGAAGATTCGAGTTGCTCTAAAATCATCTTCACCCACTTCTTCTTTTGGATTAACTACGAAACAATAATCATCATCTTCTTCCCATGCACTTGTATCTACTGTTGCAGAGAAATGACTACCAACAAGTGAACTTGGATCACCTGCAGCATCTCCAGCCATTCTGTTTAGTCCAGAATGAGTACATGAACCAGCGTATACTGCCCAGTTAATAACATCTTCTGTTGAATCATCATCTATGTATTCAGCTTCAAATGTATATGTTCCCGAAAGAACCTCTCCGTCAGTCGCAGGCTTAGTAATTATTAGAGATGGATCTATATCTTCCAAAGTAAACGTACGTGTTTCCCGCGTATCATTTCCAGTGCTTTCTGCTGGATTCACTACAAGACAGTAGTCACCTTCATTCCAGTCACGCATATCAACAGTTGTTGAAAATTCACCTGTAGAAGAACTAAATGCACTATCATGGAACGGTGAAGCTGGAGTATTACCTACCATATCTGCACCATTACAACTTCCTGCTCGAATTGCCCAATACATAGCATCTTCAACCTCGTCAACATCGTCATACAATGCTTCAAATGTAACTATTCCTGAAAGAGTTTCTCCGTTTGCAGCTGGGTTTGTAATAACAAGAGAGTTCACAGGAATAATTAGTGTGAAGACAAGGGTAGTACTGTTTCCAGCAACGTCATACACCACAAGTGTGTTTGTACCTTCAACACCTCCAAATGCACCGTCCTTAACAAAGTTTAGGTCAGACCATTTGTTGTCGCTCAAATCTTTAGGAACGCCATTAAGTGTCAGCTTATCAACTTTGTATTCATCGAATAGTCCGAAGCTTACGTTGCTGTATACACCTGCTCCACCAATTGAAGTCGGTTTTACAGTAATAGTTGGACCAGTTTTATCCACGATGAATGACTGAGAAACTGTATTACTCGTATTTCCACTATCGTCTTTTGCATTAGCTTTGAAGCCATATAGACCTTCAGCAAGCGCATCTACATCAACAGTACAAGAACGT
>CAZYTF010000029.1:0-7032 GCA_964649535.1 uncultured Candidatus Saccharibacteria bacterium
TCAGTTGGTAGAGCAGCTCCCTCTTAAGGAGACGGTCCAAGGTTCGAGCCCTTGAGGGCGGACACGCAGTTACTTATTATTTCTTGACCTTGTGCATGGAAATTACTAGTAACTTGTGAAGATACGTGTAAAATGTGTATCGACGAAACTGCACTTGTCCTAAGTTTGTGTAGTGTGAAGTAAAATAATAAAATGCCGGGGTGGCGAAATTGGTAGACGCGCTTGGCTTAGGACCATGTGGGGCAACCCGTGGAGGTTCAAGTCCTCTCCCCGGCACAATACAAAAACTCACTAGCAAAAGCTGGTGAGTTTTTGTATTGTGCCTTTGTGGTTTGCTCTAATGCGTAACCAAATCAACTCCTAAAAAATCCCTTACCCTTCTAAAAGCGGAAAGGGGGGGGGGTGCAGGGGGAAGTCGCCAAAAAGTTGAAAGGATTTTTTTTGGTTACTTAAATAATTTTTCTAGACATTTATTATAAAATGTGTTAATTTTGCTCCGGTTTCAGCTCCTCTACAATATCTATATATCACTACACCAACGTCTGGAACCAGGAAGGAGTATCAATGTGACATGTCCTGAAAATGACGAAGTCAAAGCAGCAGTCACTGGGTTCAGTACGACCCGCGATGGTGACATTGCTTTCGCCGAGGTGGACGATTACGGTATAGTCACTTTCATGCTCTCGCTTGATGTGTGGTCCGGAAACGGACCACCACAGAAAGGCGAGGTTGTGGTTCTCTCAGGAATGTCAAGGTTCCGGAGAGGGTGGCGTGCCTCGAAAGCTCGACGGTTCAACCTTTCGGACGAATCGTAAAACCTGGAGCAATCCAGGACAAACTCGTGTAATCACGAGATACACTCGGTGTTCCGAGATAAACTGAGAGACAAAGGAGATACATTATGTCCTCTCACGACAAGACTGAGACCAAGATCATTCTCAACGCCAAGAAGGCCCACTGGCTGCTCGAGGAAATCGAGCCGTTCGTGGCCGATCGGCGGTTGAGCAAGCCACATGTGGCGAAGCTTGTTTCCGAGATGCAGGAAGGGCACTTCATGCCGGAGATCACGACCATCATGGTTGCCCGTCTCAACGGAACGTGCTATCGCCTCAATGGTCAGCACACCGCGACGGCCGTGTTGGAAATGGCCGAGAAGGATGAAGATTTCGCGCTTCCGGGTGTGACGCTCATCATCTTCACCGTCAGCGACGAGTTCGAGTTGCGGAAGCTCTACTCACGCATCGACCGCGGCGCCGCTCGCACCAACAAGGATGTGACGACCAGCTTGCTGGCCGGAACGCCCGAGTTTTCGAGCGTTTCCCCGCGGGTGCTGAGGCTACTTCCGGTCGGGCTCGCGTTCATGAAGTTCGAAGACTCGAACAAGCGCAAGCTTTATGCTGGGGAAACGGGTGCGCTGGATGCCCAGGACGAATTCTTGGGCCTTTCTCAGCGCATCGCTGCTTTCATGGACAGTCTCGACTACAGGGCTTTTCATCACGGACACATGTTCCGTGGGACGGTCGTGGCAGCACTCTACGCGACCTTCGCAGTCGACGAAGAGGATGCTGGGCAGTTTTGGCACGCGGTGGCGACCGGCGTTGGTTTCGAGAGCGAAACCGAACCGGCGGCACGGTTGCGGCAGACGCTGAAGAACATCAGCGTCGGTGGCGGCATGAGCGAGCGCGGCAAGAATAGGTTGTCTTCAGAGGAAGTCTACCGCATGTGCTTGCATGTCTGGAACCGCTATCGCGACAGTGGCAGCTTTCAGACTGCGCTTCGTCCGACCACGCTGAAGTCACGTCCGAAGGTGAAGTAAGGAGGTCATCATGGTTAAGTCCAAGAATGCAACCTCAAACGAGCGGCTCACTCCTGAGTCATTCGTACTTCAGGCCATCGACGCCCTCAAGACTGAAAAGAAGGGGGTGCACGTGGTTCGTTCCGGCTTCAATCAGGCGTTTCGGAACTACTTCGGCGACGAGGCAGACCCGATCGAGACGACGACCCAGATGCGGAGAGATGGCAAGATCGCTGTCTTCCTCGCCACGGGTGGAGTTCTGCTCTATCTTCGCGAAAACCTCAAGGAAACGACTCTCTCGCGGCACGATGCCGATTGGGAGAAGCGCGACCAGCAGGGCTTCGAGAAGAAGCGGAGCTCCAAGCCGACCGGTGGAGACGATGATGTTCTGGCGAAGATCCTGAAGGGCTAGCCCTTCCTGGGCCGCATCGAGAAATCGGTGCGGCCCTTATTTTTTTTGATGTTATTAAACGTAGCCACTACGTGAACATAATCACCACCGAGCAGGTTATGCGAACGAAGTGAGCGGCCAGTGCAAGGTGGTGATGCGCCGAGGCGCTGAGAGTATTGGCCAGGCGCGAATGTGTATGTCGAAGTATAAAGCCCTTACGTGCTCCGCGCGTTGCTAGTGTTTTGATTGGAAATGAGTGCGAGCTTCGTTGTATAATTGCACAATACGAAAACTCACTAGCAAAAGCTAGTGAGTTTTCGTATTTGTTGAGCCTGCCAGGAGTGGATTTGAAAAGCTTTTGAGATAGATTCGACTGAAAGGAAAATATATCCAAAAGGTATACAGAACATGTAATGACCAAGATTCCTCCTACTAGTTTGTCCGATCTAACCGACATGCTACACTTTTGATACCATGCCGCGCTACTATCGTCCATTACTGATGGCTACGGTCTTCACTACAGGAGCATCGGTGCTAATTTTTGAAATAATAGCAGTGCGTGCTTTAGCACCCTACTTTGGTGCATCTATGTACGTTGTATCAAGTGTGTTGACAGTTGTCTTGGCTGCTTTAAGTATTGGGTATTATATTGGCGGTAGATTGGCTGATCAATATCCTGACGCACGTTTTTTGTATGGACTGCTATCGCTTGGCGGTTTTTTGATGAGTTTGTTGTATGTAATTTTTAGCCTTATGGCGACTGTCATGAGTGCGTATTTTCCTATTACTATCGGTCCTCTCATTATAACGTTACTATTTTTTTTCATGCCAGCGTTTCTGTTGGGAATTGATTCACCGTTTGTAATTAAGCTGCTTACAATTGAACGCAAAAACAATGATGACAGTGGAACTACCGCAGGCTCAACATATTTTTGGAGCACACTCGGAAGTATTATGGGGAGTTTGCTAACAGGATTTCTTTTTATACCATTCTTTGGGGTGGATGTTACAGTGTTTGCAACAGCAACTAGCCTCACAGTTTTATCTTTTTTTGCATATGTAACCGTTTCAGATTTTTTGCCAGGTTCAGTTAAAATTTTTAAGCAATCACATTTTATTATATTTATTTTGGGTAGTTTGTTCTGTGCAGTGCTTATTTTGGATGTCGATAATTTGGTCGCGTACAAAGAAAATAAAGTGTTATTTTCTAAAGATGGTTACTATAGTCACATCACTGTGCTCGAAAGATTTGAATCCCCAACAAAAGTAGTTCGTAGTCTGGTGCGCGACGTAAATCACTCGAGCGCCATCATGCTTGGATCAACTGAATTTATGTTTCAGTATACTGAATACGCACGCGTATATCGTGCCTTACAAGATGAAACCAAATCTTTTTTGATGATTGGTGGTGGTGCATACTCAATTCCTCGTACACTTATACTTGAAGATCCAGTTTTGGAAATTGACGTAGTCGAAATCGAACCGGGACTGTATGATCTTGCGCAAAAATACTTCGACTTACCCACGAGCGAACGTCTGACAAACTACACGATGGACGCCCGAGTGTACTTAAATAGAACTGACATGAAATATGATTTCATTTTTGTTGATGTATTTAGCTCTGGTTTATTTATTCCCAGTCACTTGACTACAGTCGAGTTTGTTAATGAGCTTAAGCAACATCTTAATACACAAGGTGTGCTTGTTGTTAATATTGTTGGTGTGATTGATAAAAATGAACGTTCGCTAACAGGTTCTTTGGTTAAAACGTTTCAATCGGTTTTCCCTGAGCTCCGGGTGTACAATGCTTCCAATAATCAAGTGGGCTTAAAAAACTTTATTTTAGTAGCCAAAAAAGATGGAACGCCATCAGAATTGCCTGCAGATTTTGAGATTGATCTTAAAAATAGTCATGTAGTCTCAGCTGCTACAAGGATGCTTCCACTTGACACATTGTATTTAGAAAAACAAATAGTTTTTACTGATGATAAAGCTCCTGTTGAATTGCTGCTTACTAAACAGATGTTAAACTTGAAATCTGACTAATGTGTTTGTGTGCAGTGTATGGCATTTTATATAAAAAAGGATTTAATCTTTTTTACGTACCTTCTTCAAATGTTGGGTCGATTCCAGTTTCGCGGACTATCTCGTCAATATGCTGTCTGTGTCGCTCCCCAAAATCTACGGCAAACTCAATGTGCGGGATTATTTTGAGATTGCATGTCTTTTTAATGTAGTGTCGCAGCTCACCTGCATATCGCTTGAGAAAAATAAGTGACTCATTTTCTTTTGAGTCGGGGATAGTGGTGAAGAAAATAGTTGCATTTTTGTAATCAGGTGATGTCGTCACGCTGGTGATTGTGATAAGGGGGTCAGTATTAGCCTCTTGCTGGATAAATTTTGCAGCAAGTTCTTTTATAAGCGTAGCGACTCGTTCGTGTCTGTCTTTTTGCATTTTTTTTATGTGATTACAATATCAAAACCTTCAATGATGTCACCTGGGGCAATATCGTGTTTTGATTGGATTTGCATACCGAATTCACCCTCGGTTACTGTAGTAATGTCATTTTTTGCTTGCTGGAGGTTTGTAATCGTGCCGCGTCCTACTTCAATTTCGCGTCTGGAAATCTTAACTACTTGCTTGAGTTTCAATTCTCCTTCTTCAACTCGTCCACCCAAGACGTGTGTATTTTTTTGCTGACTAAAATTAACTAGAATCTTGGCTTTACCGGTCACAACTTCTTCCTCTCGTTTTGGTGTTCGATTCTTTAGTGCAGTCTCAAGCCATTCAGAAAGTTCATAGATAATGCTGAATGTATTAATCTCAACGTTTAGTCGCACTGAAAGGTCTTTTGCTGCTCGATCAACTTTTACATTAAAGCCAACAATAATTGCATTTTCGGTTGCGCTTACATTTTGTACGTCATCAGCAGTAATGTCACCGACATTTGTATCGATAACTCTTACCGTAATTCTGTCTGACTTGAATTTCTCAAGCTCATGCTTGATGGCGTCTACAGTACCGAGTACGTCTGCCTTTATAAGGAGGGGAATTACGGGGAGACCGTTTGTCTCTGACGGTCGAACTTTTTGCTCCAGTATTTCCTCGGAAATTATTTTCTCGGCATCTTTTTTTGATTTCACCGTTGTAAATTCACTTCCAACAACAGGAATTTCATTAAACCCGACGATGCCAATTGGTTCAGAAAGAGAAGCTTCCTTGATTGGCTTACCTAGGAAATCTTCCATAATTCTTACCGGTGCAAATGCTTTTCCAGAGAGGACAAAAGAGCCACTTGAAAGCGTTCCATTTTTTATAATGAGTGTTGCTGTAGTTCCTCGCTTTTCGTCCATGTATCCTTCAATGACCATTCCTGTAGCTGGTGCATTAGTATCTCCTGTGAGTTCAGCAAGGTCTGCTGCGAGCACTACAAGGTCGAGTAGATCATCGACACCCTCACCACTTTTAGCTGAAATTGGTGCCCACGGAATGTCACCGCCCATTCCTTCTATATATATTTCATTTTCTACGAGACTTGCTTGCGTACGAGCAATATCAGCACCAGGCTTGTCAATTTTGTTAATTGCGACAATGAAAGGGATATTTGCTGCCTTGATGCTTTCGAGCGCTTCAAGTGTCTGCGGCTTAACACCATCCTCTGCAGACACAATAAGAATGCCAATATCGGCTACGTCAGCACCTCTGAGACGCATTTTTTGGAAAGCGGCGTGACCTGGTGTATCGAGAAACGTGATTTTTTCATTGGCCCCATCTTTTGTCTTATGAGCGACAACATATGCAGAGAGATGCTGTGTGATACCTCCAGCTTCACCGTCGACAACATTCGAGCTTCGGATATGATCAAGGAGTGTCGATTTTCCGTGGTCGATGTGTCCCATGATGACCACTACCGGTGGTCGCTTCACTATATTTGATTGTGTTGATTTTTTCTTTGCCATATATCCTCACGCTTATGTACGAGTAATGAAAAAGGCCGATAGCCGGCTTAATTTAGGATAATGTACCACATCTTGGCAGTTTAGGGAACGTGTGTCATTATCATTACATGTTCAGATTTTTGAAGAAAAGGCGAATCTATCTTGATTATGCTGCAGCGACGCCAGTGCGTAAGGAAGTATTTAAAAAAATGAAGCCATTTTTTAGTGCACAATTTGCAAACCCAAGCGCAATACATGCTGATGGGGTTTTGGCACGAACTGCGATCGACACTGCTCGTGAGGATATTGCTCGTGTGTTGCATATTCGTGTACCAGATGTGTATTTTACTGCTTCAGGCACTGAGTGTAACAACTTGGCAATTCTTGGCACTATAGAGTATACACATTCACAGGGTGTTGCGTATAGTGACATTGAGATAATTTCAACTGCTATAGAACACCCTTCAGTTTCAAAGACGCTTGACCACCTACGTGCGTTAGGTGTGACGGTGCATGAGGTTGTGGTCGATACAGAGGGGGTGATTGATACGCAAGCATTCCGCTCGTTATTGTCTATAAAAACTGTGTTGGTAACGTTCGCCTATGCAAACAGTGAGATTGGCACAGTGCAACCAGTGGGGAAGATAGCTCGAATTGTCCGTGCGTTTGAAAAGGAAAACGATGTACGAATTTATGTTCATATCGATGCAGCACAAGCTCCGTTGTGGCTCCCGTGTGCACTCGATACGCTTTCAGTGGACATGATGTCACTAGATGCTGGAAAGTGTTACGGCCCGAAAGGTGTGGGTGTGTTGGCACTTCGACATGGCACAACGCTTGGACAAACCATCAATGCTGGTGGTCACGAGACAGGATAGTGACGACAAACTCATCAAACCTAACTAAT
>CAZYTF010000029.1:7042-13510 GCA_964649535.1 uncultured Candidatus Saccharibacteria bacterium
AGTTGGTGCGGCAGAAGCGCTTTGCATTGCACAGCGTGATTATGAAAAACGGGCAGAAAAGATTCGTGAAATCTGCGAGAAAGGAATTGAACTGCTGGAAAGTATAGAAGGAATTGTCTTAAACGGCTCACGTACTCAGCGAATTGCAAATAATATTAATGTATCAGCAGGAGAGATTGATGCTGAATTTGCAGTCATTACGCTTGATGAGCAAGGTATCTCCTGCTCAACAAAAAGTGCATGCAGTGGTGCAGGTGGGGAAGGAAGTGCGGTGGTCAGGTACATTTCACGCGATGAATCTCGAGCACATTCAACGCTCCGCTTTACACTTGGAGAGGAGACTTCGTTGTTAGATATTGAAACAATGGTGAGTGCTCTCCGGACACACATTCAGCTGACGAAGAGGTTCCAGTCTGGTTTGACAATAAGCTAAAATAATTGCAATATACTGTTATACACACACATGGCTGAAAGGACGGCTGTTTTTGGTTTGTAGGGCGAAAGAGATTCTTCGGTGTAGCGTATAATAGAATAAACGGACAATAACGAAAAAATACTATGCCAAATTTTCACAATTTTACATCGAAAGCAAAGGAAGCAATCAGAAAGGCGCATGAGCTTGCTATAGAACGAGGACAGAATCATGTAAGTTCAGTGCATTTGCTTTCAGCACTTACTATGCAAGATGAAAGTGCGGTTATTTCTGTACTTGATCAATTAGATGTTGATATCATTGCTTTTACAGACATGCTCTTGGAGTCCTTGGAAGGTCCGGAAATGAATTCCTCAGTATCACAATCATATCAATTATACCTAACGCCAGAGTTAGCAAAAGCGCTTGAGCAGGCTGCAACTATTGCCGAACAGCTCGGAGATTCATATGTTGGAGTTGAGCATCTTTTTATGGCCGCTCTAGAATTCCCAGGCCCTGCAATTGAAGTTATGCAGCGCTCAGGTATCGACAAGAGTCAGGTAACTAAAGCTGTCCAAACAATCAGAGATAATAATGTTTCTGATGCGCAGCAACCTAAAAAGTACAGAGCACTTTCAAAATACACGCGAAATCTTACTAAGCTTGCGCAGGAAAATAAACTCGACCCAGTGATTGGGCGTGATGCGGAAGTGCAGCGTGTGATTCAAATTCTCTCGCGCCGGACAAAAAATAACCCAGTTCTTATTGGTGAAGCTGGAGTAGGGAAGACTGCCATCGCTGAAGGGCTCGCACAAATGATTGTGCAAGGTAATGTGCCTGAGTCAGTAAAAGAGAAAGAAATTCTCACGCTTGATTTGGGACTTCTCGTAGCGGGCACAAAGTTTCGCGGTGAGTTTGAAGAGCGACTGAAGGCGGTAATGAAAGAGGTTGAACAAGCCAACGGCAATGTAATTCTCTTTATTGATGAGCTGCACACAATTGTAGGAGCTGGTGCGTCAGAAGGATCAATGGATGCTTCAAACATGCTAAAGCCAGCTCTTGCACGTGGAGAGATACGAATTATTGGAGCTACCACACTGAAGGAATATCAAAAGTACATTGAGCGTGATCCGGCACTTACGCGACGTTTTCAGTCTGTGCATGTTCTTGAGCCATCGCAAGAGGATGCGATTGCTATTCTCCGTGGAATTGCAGAAAAATACGAAATATTTCACGGTGTCCGAATCACGGACGATGCAATCGTTTCCGCAGTAAATTTTTCAAGTCGTTATATTGCAGATAGATTTTTGCCTGACAAGGCGATTGACCTTATTGACGAGGCCGCTTCAGCACTACGCATTTCACTTGAGAATAAACCAGAAGATCTGGTCATTGCAGATAGAAGTATTCGGCGTCTTGAAATTGAAAAGGAAGCGCTAAAAAAAGACGAACTTTCAGCTGAAACTCCTGACAAGCGAAAACTCCGTACACGTCTTCGTGAGATTGATACAGAAATTGGTGAACTTCGTGAACAAACATCAGCACTTGAAACTAAATGGAAAAATGAAAAAGAGGCACTCGGCAATATTAGTCGTCTTAAAAAAGAACTCGAAGAGCTTCGCCTTGATGCAGAAAGCGCAGAAGCAATGGCTGACCTTACGAGAGCTGCTGAGATTCGATACGATAGTATTCCTGCCGTTGAAAAAGATTTAGTAGAAAAAACAGCACGACTCAAAAAATTACAGCGCAGTCGTCGCTTGTTAAAAGAAGAGATTACTGAAGAAGATATTGCTGCAGTAGTATCAAGTTGGACAGGTATTCCTGTTGCAAGAATGCTTGAAGAAGAAGCAAATAAACTTTCTCGTATGGAAGAAGATTTGAAAGAAAAAGTGGTTGGACAAGATCACGCAGTCACACTGGTGAGTGACGCAGTAAAACGTTCTCGTGCAGGTATTGCTGATCCAAATCGACCAATTGGTTCATTTCTTTTTCTTGGTCCAACAGGTGTTGGAAAGACTGAACTTTCTAAGGTGCTTGCAGATTTCATGTTTGATGACCCAGATGCACTTCTCAGAATTGATATGTCTGAGTTTATGGAAAAACACTCAGTTTCAAAAATCATTGGCTCTCCACCGGGCTATGTGGGTCATGAGGAAGGAGGTTCAATTACAGAAAAGGTTCGTCATCGCCCGTACTCAGTTATCCTTCTTGATGAGATTGAAAAAGCTCATCCTGAGGTATTTAATGTACTTCTTCAGGTGCTTGATTCAGGACATCTTACTGATGCAAAAGGTAGAAAGGTAAACTTTAAAAACACCATTATCATTATGACTTCAAACATCGGAGCGGAACATATTGATAGAATGTCGAATTTTGGATTTACTGCTGACAAGGGTGCTTTAGCTCAATATGGTCAAGCAAAAGATAAAGTCATGGAAAGTTTGAAAAGTTATTTCCGGCCAGAATTTCTCAATCGACTTGATGAGGTTATCATTTTCGATATTCTTTCTCCCGAAACAATTCGTAATATTGTTGAAATGCAGGTTGAGGAAGTCGAAAAACGCTTGGCCGCTAAGGACATTATTCTTTCTGTGACAAAAGATGTCTATGATTATCTTGCAACAGAAGGGTATGATCCTAAGTTTGGAGCTCGTCCACTAAAGCGTGTAATTCAGAGTAAGATTCTAACACCTGTCGCTTCGATGATGGTGAGTGAAGGTATGTTACGAGGGGGAGTTGTGAAGGTGAGTATGAAAAAAGGTGCACTTTTATTTGATGTGCAAAAGAAAGGGAAGCGTGATATAAAAAAGAAAATCAATAAAAAAGCAGTGAAGAAAGTAGCCGTTACTGCGTAGCATCTATCAAGGTATCTAAAAATGAGAGTATAAAAAAAGCCCGACGTTACGCGTCGGGCTTTTGCTCTGCGGCTTAAAAGTTCAAATCGAGTACCAGACCTTTCTGGAGACGTGAAACGACTGTATCGAGTGGTGGCTGTTGGCCGGTTGGTACTTTTGGCTCTATGAGCATATAACCACTCCAGACAACTTCATCATTATCATCAGTGGTCATATATACTGGCTGAACACTGATACAATGTCCATTTGTGAGTGCTGTGCATGCCACCTCTTCGTATTCTTTCTTTTCCTTAGGAGCAAGGCCTGTACTCCACCACTTAGGGCTGCCTGTGCTGAACTCACACTTTCCAGAACTGACGAGATCATTTGCGATTTGGTATGCAGCAAGTGCACCTTCGTTTTGATAGGTATTGAGCACGTTCTCAAGCTCGGCCTGTGCGTCACTGCTGTTACATACCAAAGTGGAAAATGGTTCGTCTTTTGAGACTGAAGGAATGCCTTCTGCAGGCGTAAATTCTTTGTTGAAAACCACACCAAGCATCAAAAGGAGTATTGCTAATATAGTTACTGCGATTGTTGATTTTTTCATACTATTTCCTCCTAATTTCATGCTATTAATATAATTGCTATTTGTCAATGTGGGCACATCACTCAACTGTCACAAGAATTGTTTCTGCTGCCGATGTGTCGTTGGCAGAACATCGAACCTCGTAGTAGCCAGTGTGCTCATGTAGGTCGATGTTTTCACTTAATGTATTGCGATCAACGGGGGAAAGATTTTCAGCTACATCTGGAGTGAGGGAAGCAAGTAGTGCGTGGCATTGTTGATATTGTGGTGCGTCCCAACGGAATGCAAGTTGTTGTCCTTCGCTGATGGTGATGTCGCTACTGGTCCAGTCACGCGTAAGATTGCCATCAGCTGAGTAGACTGACACTTCAAAAACAAATCCGCTTAGTTCGTCATTATTTTTGTTTGCGTCAAATCCTGTAATAAACTCTCGCCAGTTTGATTGATTGTTTGACTCATTTGTTTCACTGATTTGTTCATTCGTGTCGACATCAAAAGCAAAGCAATGAAGTCCTTGTCTAGGGATATTTGCATGCTCTGATAGCAAAATGTCAGCTCCGTCACTGCGGGCAAGAATTGAATAATACGGCGTCGCAAAGACTTGTTTGATATCAACAGAGTCATCGCAATCAAGGTCAATAAGTAATGTGTGCTCAATGGTCGAACCAAAGTAACTACCGACTTCACTAAATGCAGCTCCGTCTGCGGGGTTAAAAAATGTACGACTTAAGACACTAATAAAACGATACTCTTTATTAACAATGTTTTCTGATCGCAGTGCAATTACTGATAGATCAGAAGTTACACTGGTGTTTAATGCAGCAGGTTTAAAGTCCGTAACTACAGGTGTTTTGGGGCTGGTATATAATTGCGCAATAGTTGATGTTTCGGGGTTTTGCGTCGTGTCAGTGTAACTCGAAGTGTTGTTGTTTGAGCTTCCTGTAAATGGACTTGTAATCTTAGATATGTATGAGCCTAGGTTAGATATGATGTTGGTTGGAGCTGCTAGTATGCTACTAAACGTTTTTGAGCTGCTGTTTCCAGCATTACCCCCTGATCCCGAGCTACTATTGTTAGAATTTCCAGCCGTAGGTGTGCCGACAGTGTATTTGTATGCATCGTCGCCAACAGCTGAAATATATTTTGTTAATGCGTTACTTGCTGCAGTAATTCTCCCAGGAAGCGAGGCAGTTCTGTTTTGAGGTCGCTCGAATCCATTTTGAAAAATCTGAGTAGCATCAGCAACACTCATGTTTGGGTTTTGCGCAAAAGTCGTCCCTACGCGAATAGCGCCGGCGTCTTTCTGGGGACTTGTCCCATTAAGTTCTGCCTCACCATAAGAAAGTTGTGTAAAAAAGCCAGGGCCGTCACTGAAGTATTGTTTACTACCTTCAGTATAGAAACCTGTAAACTGCTTATCTGCGTACTCTTCTAAAGATTGACGTCGCTCACCAGCTGCGCTTGCTGCATTCCACTGACCAAGTCCAGTTGATCTCTCTGAGCCACCCGCGTCTCTTAGTGGACTCAATTCGACGCTTTCTTTTGTATAATTTCCAACTTTTGCAGCAGCAATATTTGGTGGATTGTCGGCTACATTTACTAGATAGCTCATTGCTAACTGCTGTCGTCCAGCAAGATCTGCGCTTTTATATAAATCGGGAGCAATTTCTTCGTCCATCATTTTTGCAAAGGCGCCCGTTGCATCATGTTCTTGAATGTCACCATACGTAGCAGCTTTCTCAGGAGTAATTTTATTAAATTCGACATCTTCCAAACCTGGGACGCCACTCATGAATTTAGAGGCATTTAGCTCAATCGCGGCCTTATTCTCTTTTGACACGCCAGCTTTTTGCCAGTCTTCAATAGAACCGGTAGTGACTTTGTTTTGCGTTGAAAAAATATCAACCGCATCACCTGGCGCGTTAGGGCTGGGAGTTAGACTTCCGTCATTCGGTACTTTATCAAGAGCTACTTGTCCAAAATAGGATGTGGGTTCAGCTCCATTTTCATAGGGGTGGTAGCTAGGATTATAGTCGCTAACTGGTTCAGTCTCAGCAATGACGTCGGCTTCATAGTACGTATTAGCAGGCTCCCCCGGCGCGAAAGGGTCATAACTTACATCAGTAGGAAAGTCATCAGTCAGAGAATCGTCGACATCTTCTTCATAGTACGTATTAGCAGGCTCCCCAGGCGCGAAAGGGTCATAGTCATCGGTTTCGCTAGATTCACTAGCACAACTGTCTATTTTTTCTTTTTCAGCGTCCTCCTCCTCCGCTTCAGGAGTGGGTTGTAAGCAGGCGATCATGCGTTTATAGGGGTTTTTAATATCTGGTCTACAGTCTTTTGGTATTTCAACTATACAATCTTCTTCAGAGTTGGATGTATCTCCACTTTGTCCAGCATCAGCGCCTTCGTCCGCAGCAAAAGCAAGCGACATTGGGATGAGAATATAGGCAAAAAGGATTATGTTAGTAATGAAACGAGCCCTCATAATAGTTACAAAGTTATAGTGTTAGTTTATTAATAGTATCACCTATGCAAGGGGTAGTTGGAAGATACGCACATACACCCTCCTACCGAACCTCAACATCAATCACCTCAACACGCACCTCTCCGTCTTTAGAACACTGCAC
>CAZYTF010000030.1:0-13176 GCA_964649535.1 uncultured Candidatus Saccharibacteria bacterium
CTCAGTATTGTTGTCATCGCCACTGGGTTGGTGATGCTAAAGTATGCTTCTTTCAACAGTTCTGTACTCCTTAACAATCAGGCCTATGCTATCGGCTTTGATATTCGTGAAACACAGTCGATTTCAATTAGTGTGCGTGGTGCTGGTGGTGAGTTCCGACAGGAATATGGCATGTACTTCGACATTTCTACTCCTAACCAATACCAACTGTTCCAAGACATAGGGGATACAAAACCAGTTCAATATGACGATGGAGAAGAAATAGGAGATCCAGTCATCATAGATCCACGGTATACTATCGTCGACATATGCGGTACAACACTTACAAATCCGATCGTGAGACATTGTTACAGTGAGGGGGATGGATATCCTGCAAACGTGTCTGTAGCATTTGCTCGTCCAGATTTTGAAGCTGTTATGTACGGCGATAATATGGGACAACTTTCAGTTGCGGAGATAACTATTGCAGGTGACATTGATTCTACTTTCAGTAAAACTATTCTCGTATCGAATACAGGTCAAATAACGATACAATAAGTATGCATCCAGTTTTTTCAACAACATTTTATAAAAATAAACTCAATAGAGGCTTTTCTTTAATTGAGGTGTTGGTTTCACTTTCGATTTTTACTATTGTGGTTACCATAAGTGTTTCAGCATTGTATGTGCTTATTGAAGGGAATAGCCGAGCCAGAAATTCGCAGTCAATCATCACTAATCTATCTTTTGCACTCGATAGTATGACTCGTGAAATCAGAACTGGCTCAGATTTCTTTTGTGCGGATGATTACGAGAGTCTCCCGGATGATGGAATTGAACAAGCAAGCTGCCCTGACGGGGGTGAAGCATTTGCGTTTAACGAAGGGGGGCAAAGTCTTACTGAAGACATGGGGAGTAGTCGCATTGCATATCGGCTTAACGATACGACGCTACAGCGTAAACTTGGCGATGGTAGTGTTGCTGACTGGGCTGACGTGACCTCTCCAGATATTGTTATTGATACGTTGCAATTTTATGTCACTGGTGCAGACCGCGCTGATTCTGACACTCCAATCGTAACAGTATACATTGCTGGTTCAGCAGGAGATGAAGATAAGACACGAACTGGTTTTAACATACAGACCACTATCGTTCAGCATTTACTTGATATTTAATATGAAATTAAAAACTATCACAGGAGGATATTCACTTGTCGAAGTACTAGTTGCTGTTGCGATTCTAATGCTTGCAATTGTTTCTCCGATGACTATTGCTGTTAAAAGTATACAGAGTGCGCAGTACGTACATCAACAAAATACAGCAATTTTTTTGGCGCAGGAAGGTATTAGTGTCGCTAACGCAATTCGTGACAATAATGGATTATCATATTTAAATGGTGATACGACCGATCCTTGGGAGTTTCCTGATTACGATGGCCTCGCACCTTGTTTTGATTTAGAAGGGTGTAACTTTGATGTCAGTGACCCACTTTCTTTAAATGAAACTGTTGAAGTAACGGCCTGTGGCGAAGATGGTGAGAGTTGTCGACTTTACTTTGATGAGTCTGCAGGTCAGGCTGTGTATCACGTAAATGGCACTGCAGGTACGGAATCACCTTTTATTAGAAGAATATACATGGTCCATAATGCTGATGAAGTGCAAGTTGTCTCCACTGTAGAGTGGGAATCAAAGTTGCTTAATAGTGTGCAGGAAGTTTCTGTGACTGGTAGTTTTTTCAATATCTACAAACTATTTAATTAAATATGATATTTACGTATAGAAAAATAAAGGAAAGAGGTTTTGCACTATTGCTGTCAATTATCATTGCGAGTGTTGTATTGTCAATTGGTATTTCAATCCTGAACACCTCGGTAAATCAGTTGAGTTTATCGTCAACTTCACGAGAGTCTGAACTTGCATTTCAATCTGCACAAACGATGATGGATTGTTTGCGTTATTGGCGTTATGAACGAGCTGAAGAATACCGTGCTGATCCTGGCAATTCCACCGATTTTACTCCACCGGTAGTTGAATGTGTGGGCGTATATCCTTTCGAATATTTAGGTGAAGTACTTGTGTATAACGAAGATTCTGGATATATAGTCACTGATTCGTATACATATGAATGGGGGACACCGCTTCGGTGTACGTCAGCGCAGATGAGTATTATGAGTCCAGACATTGATAGCGATTTGGTGTATACATTTCCGGGTACTTCAGTAGGTGACAATGGTGATGGGGAAAAAATCTGTGAGGCAGGAACAACGTGCACGGTCTTAATTTCACAGGGGTATAATCGGCCTTGTGGTGAGCTTCAGTCAAGCATCTTTACGGTGCAACGAGAGCTAACATTGGAGTTGTAGTGTGAGTTGCGTAATGAGTGGTGAGCCGGTACGATAGCATTATTACGTATGCAGAAATCAATCCCTAAGGAAGTTAAAGTCCGCTATGAACAGCTTAAGGAGCTTATTCGGGAATACCGATTTAAATTTCATGTTGAAAATATTGAAGTAGTTTCTCCTGAAGCACTTGATTCTCTTAAGAAAGAACTGACAGATATTGAAGCGTTGTACCCGACGCTTGTCACTCCTGACTCCCCTTCACAGCGTGTTGCAGGTGAGCCGCTTGCTGGTTTCACTAAAGTGACTCACACAGTTCCTCAATGGTCACTCAATGACGCGTTTGAAGAGCGCGAGGTCAGAGATTTTGATGTGCGTGTTCGAAAATTACTTGCTGCAGAATTGGGAGGTAATCCAGCTCCAACGTATACTTGTGAGCTTAAGATTGACGGCTTGCACGTCGTACTTACTTATAAACATGGTGTACTTGAAACTGCGGCAACGCGTGGTGACGGTAGTGTCGGTGAAGATGTGACTCACAATGTACGAACAATTGACTCGGTTCCTATTACACTTCAGGAATCCGTGGATATTGTTGTAGAAGGTGAGGTATGGCTTTCGCGAGGTGACTTAGAGCGTATCAATGCAGAGCGCAAGACTGAAGGCCTGCCAGCCTATGCAAATCCTCGCAATCTAGCAGCTGGCACCATCCGACAACTTGATCCAAAAGTTGCAGCAGAGCGCAATTTAGACACATTCATCTACGACATTTCGCTTGGTGAAACACATCAAGCACAAGAGGCGGAGTTAAGGCGCTTGTCGCAACTTGGCTTTAAGGTAAATAATGCGTTTGCATTATGCAACACAATTGATGAGGTCATTTCCTTTTGGCGCTCTTGGCATACAAAAAAAGATAAACAGTCCTACGTAATAGACGGTGTAGTAGTGAAGGTGAATGAGTATGCGTATCAGCAGGCTCTCGGCTTTACTGGAAAAGGTCCAAGGTTCTCGATTGCTTTGAAATTTCCGGCTGAGCAAGCAACGACGGTTATAGAGGACATTCAGTTACAGGTGGGTCGTACAGGCGTTGTGACACCTGTCGCTCATTTGCGTCCTGTTTTGATTGACGGCTCGACAGTGTCGCGTGCGACGCTACATAATGAAGATCAAATTAAAAGGCTTGATGTGCGGGTAGGTGACACCGTAGTGTTGCAAAAAGCAGGGGACATCATTCCAGAAATTCTTTCAGTGATTATGGAGCTTCGTCCGCAGAGTACAAAGAAATATATATTTCCAAAACAAGTTGAAGGTTGTGGAGGTGGTGGATTAATTGAGCGAGTGCCAGGTGAGTCTGCATATCGTTGTGTGACACTCGATTCAGATTTTTTGCACCGCAAACGACTACATTATTTTGTCTCAAGAGGAGCATTGAATGTTGATGGTGTCGGGCCACGCATTATAGACTTATTGTGTGATTATGGACTTGTGAAGACGTATGAGGATTTATTTACACTCGAAGTTGGTGACTTGCGTGATTTGCCAAGTTTCCAAGAAAAAGCTGCACAGAACGTTGTTGATGCAATGGAGAAGGTTCGGCAGTCACTGCCGCTGCATCGGCTACTTATTGGTCTTTCAATTGAACATGTAGGTGAGGAAACGGCACGTCTTATTGCTGAGTATTTTGGATCGCTTAAAGCTATCCAGAAGGCAACGATAGCTGACTTTGAGGATATTTACGGTATTGGCGAAGCAGTGGGAGAGTCTGTGGTTTCTTGGATGAAACAAAAGCATAATCTGGAATTGCTGGAGGGTGTTTTGAGACATGTGAAGATAGTGAATCCAGATAAAAAAACTGCAGGTATTTTTGATAGCAAAACACTTGTATTCACTGGGACTCTTCCGACTCTGGGGCGCAGTGAGGCGCAGGAGATGGTGCGACAAGAGGGCGGTCATATCGCAAAAAGCGTTTCTAAAAATACTGATTATGTTGTGCTTGGCTCAGAGGCTGGAAATAAGGCAGCTAAAGCAAAGGCACTCGGCGTTAAAGTGCTTGATGAGCTTGCTTTTTTAGCGCTCTTCAAACAATAATATGCACTCGTCATTGATTTTTGCATGTGCTATGATGCCTTCATGAAAAAGGAAGACATTCTAAACTTAGCCTCACTTTCTCGGATTCGCATCACTGACGAAGAAGCCGAAACACTTAGGACTGATGTTGATGCTGTGCTTGCCTACGTAAGTGTTATTAATGAAATCACTACCGAAGGTGATCTGACTAAAAAGGTTGGTGTCCGGTATAACGTTTTTCGTGAAGATGAAGCGAAAACGTTGCCTGACGAACATACAGAAACATTGTTATCTGAATCTCCGGTGCGAGAAGGTCGCTTTTTGAAAGTAAAAAAAATATTGCAGCAAGACTAATATGACTATTTCTGAACTACGAACAAAGTTTGTTGAGGGCAGTTATACGCCAGTAGATGCGCTGCATGCAACGTTTGCAATTATTAAAGAAAAGGATGAGGAAATCCATGCTTTTTTGGAAGTGTATGAAGATGTGCTTGTTGAAGCAAAAGCAGCAACTGAGCGTTATAAAAATGAAGGTCAGGATGCTCCGGCACTTCTCGGTATTCCTTTGGCTGTTAAAAATAATATTCTTATCAAAGGGAAAAAGGCAACTGCTGCGTCAAAAATGCTTGAGAATTACACGGCGACGTATGACGCAACTCTCATTCAGAGACTTCGTGAAGCCGGGGCGATTATCGTTGGTGCAACGAATCTTGATGAATTCGCAATGGGGGGCTCAACTGAAAATTCCGCATTCGGTCCAACTAAGAACCCTCTAGACACGTCACGTGTGCCAGGGGGGTCTTCAGGAGGTTCAGCAGCAGCCGTCGCTATGGGGGCAGTTCCAGTTGCTATCGGTACTGATACTGGAGGCTCTATTCGCCAGCCTGCAAGTTTCTGTGGTCTTGTAGGATTTAAGCCAACATATGGTGCTGTTTCTCGGTACGGGCTGATGGCAATGGGTTCTTCTTTCGACCAAGCTGGTCCGCTTACTACGACAGTTTCAGACGCGGAGATTGTTCACTCAGTCATGGAGGGTGTCGACGAAATGGATTCAACAACTATTGTTGCTGATACCTATCCAGATGTCCCTCTCAAAGAAAAATACACGTTTGGTGTGCCGCGTGATTTTCTTGGGGAAGGAGTTGATGCTGATGTGATGGAAATTTTTGAAAAGAATATTGAGACTTTGAAAGCATCGGGACATTTAGTTGTTGATATTGACCTGCCTCTTTTTGAGAAAGGCCTAGCTGCGTACTATGTTTCGATACCTGCTGAAGTGTCATCAAATCTCGCTCGGTACGATGGTATGCGTTACGGTCTCTCGGTTGATGGGGAGGCGCTCCTTGATGTGTATGAAAAGTCACGCGCGGCAGGTTTTGGTGCTGAGGTTAAGCGACGTATTTTAATTGGGACATACGTTTTGTCTGCTGGGTATTACGATGCCTTTTATGGAAAAGCTGAAGCCTCACGTGAATTGATGAGACAGGAACTTGCAGCGGTGTTTACAAAAGTTGATGCGGTACTCGTGCCCACAGCCCCAACACCAGCATTTACATTTGGTGCACAGGCAGACCCTGTCTCAATGTACAAGCAAGATATTTTTACAGTGCCAGTGAACCTAACGGGCGTTCCTGCAATCTCTGTTCCCGCTGGCACTGTAGAACGTGACGGAATTTTACTGCCAGTTGGGGTACAATATATAGCACCACATGGTGGTGACGCGCGCCTTTTTGATATCGGCAAGAAAGTCTACGATAGTACGCTTTAAGTTTTCCGACGCGCGTATGTAAATGTACGTATATGCACCTTGATCCAGATAATGCTGCAACCGGGTACTCAACACTCGGATTTAACCCTGATTTTTTTAAGGGTATTTATGATATTTTTTTTGGTGAGGGAAGAGATTATGAAAGTATACTTTCACTTTTAGGAACTGTATGGAGTATCTATTCAGTATTTGCTTTTATTCTTTCAGCAATTTTGATTTACGGCATTATTTATTCTTACATTCGCTTTAATCAACTTGCAGAGTTACAAGTGGCACATATTTTGGCAGAAGAAAAAAGATGGCATCAGTTACATGACGCAAATCTGGGTAACCGACACTGGCAAGAGGTACAGTCGCATATTGGCTCTGACAATCCGAACGATTGGAAGCTTGCTATTATTGAGGCTGATGTGATGCTTGAACATATGCTTGAGGATGCTGGTTATGCAGGAACAACGATAGCGGATAGGCTGCGCAGTGCTACAAACCGTTCGTTCGCGACAATTGATGATGCCTGGCAAGCGCATCGACTTCGAAATCATGTTGCTCATGGTGGTTCTGATTTTGTTCTGACTCAGAAAGCGGCTCGAGATGCAGTTATTCAATACCAGAAAGTCTTTCAAGAATTTGGTCTCATTTAAAATACAAAACTTATTTATGCAAATAATTATTTTAGCATTGGGACTTACTTTACTTATTGAGCTTGTCACTATATATCTTCGTTTGGTGTCGCACAAAAAAAGTGCGTCATACCAAAAGAAATACCGTATACCTCGGACCCACCACTCGTACCCAGGGTTTGCAATTTTGCTATTAGACTATGTCTATCTACATAATGAATGGCTTTTTATTATCGGTTTTGCCTTGGTGCTTTCAGATGTAATACATCATTTAGTATTTGAGCCGTACATCAAAAAACATAAGTTTGATATTGGCATGAAACACCATCGGCAGGCACATCATTACGCTACAAAGTTACCTTCAGCGTTTGCACTTATAGGAATTGGTTTGTTTGCACTTATGACCCCTTTCACACCAGGTTCTTGGCTTTCCGTTGTTGGTGTTGGGATGTTGGTCAGGAAGAGTCCTAAAAAAATGTTTAGGAAGCTGGTCGGGAGGAAGTAGGTGAGGGGATTACAGAGGTCCGGACTTGAGGGCCAAATTTCTAAGTAACATTTTCTTTTTGCAAACTCAATTTTGCCAAGAACTTCCTCCTTGGGCCCTACTAGTTGCAGAGCTGCATTGTCCCAGTCGTTCGAGTCTGACGAGAGTAAAGTAGTTTGCTCTCTGGCCTCCGCAACAAATACAGAAAACAGCGCCTTACTGGCGCTGTTTTCTGTATTTGTTGCGGGGCCCGGACTCGAACCGGGGTCTGGAGGTTATGAGCCTCCCGAGGTACCACTCCTCCACCCCGCTAGGGATGGTTTCCTTCCGAAAACGTGGATATGACTATACGTCATTTTACGCAGCTATGCAAATGGGTGCAGCAACAAGATTTGTGACGAACTATAATAATGTGCTATAAATACATTCATATGCAATGTGTAATTTTAGCCGCTGGAAAGGGTTCTCGTTTGCGACCGCTCACAGATGATCTTCCCAAGCCGCTTGTAGAAGTGTGTGGGAGGTCATTAATAGATCATATAGTTAGTGCGTTTCCCAGTGCTGTTACTGAACTTATTATTGTGGTTGGATACAAAGGAGAGATGATCCGTGAATATTGTGGAGCTGAATTTCATGGAAGGAAAGTCACGTATGTAGAGCAGACAGAAATTGATGGGCCTGCCAAAGCGTTATGGCTTTGCAAGGACATTCTAAAAGGTAGATTTTTGTTTATGTTTGCCGATGACATCCACGGAAAGGATGATCTTGCCCGTGGAGTATCCTTTAGCAGAGCAATTCTTGCAACAACAAGCGATAACCCAGAACGGTTTGGCGTGATTGTCCGCAACCCCAATGGGACTATTTCAGATATGGTAGAAAAGCCCGAAGTGCCCCAATCAAATTTAGTGGCCACTGGTCCTATGGTGCTCGATACTCACATTTTTGATTTTCCTCCTGAATCACCAATAAAAGATGAATACTTTATGCCAGAAATTATCATGCGCTATAAAGAAAAATATCCAATTGCCGTTGTTGAAGAAAACTTATGGCTCGCTGTTGGGTATCCTGAAGATATTGAAAGAGCAGAGAAATATCTCTGTCCGAAAGAATAATATCATGCAGTGTGTAATTATTTGTGCAGGGAAGGGAACTCGAATGCTTCCACTTACTGAACATACACCAAAGCCACTCATCAAAGTGTGTGGAAAACCAATTATTCAACATGTTGTTGAAGCCTTGCCTGCTGAAATCGATGAGCTAGTTCTTGTGGTCGGGTACCTGCAAGAGCAAATTCGAGAATATTGTACGTCAGAATTCCTTGGGAAAAAAGTACAATATGTAACGCAGCAAAATTTTTCTGGCGGTACGGGCGACGCACTTATGTGTGCGAAAGATTTGATAAAAGGAAGGTTCCTTTTCATGTATGCAGATGATATCCATGGGAGCGAAGCTCTGAAAAAGGCGGTTGCATGTGAACATGCAATTTTGGCAGCGTATACAGACACACCTGAATGCTTTGGAGTACTTTTGGCAAATAAAGATGGAACACTTTCGGAAATTCTTGAAAAGCCAAAAAATCCGCCTTCGAATATGGTAAATATTGGCGGACTAGTTTTGACTGATTCAGTTTTTAAGTACGTCGTTCCTGTCTCAGAAGAACACGGTGAGCTTATAGTGACTGACATGGTTACGGCGTACGCAAAAGATAATCCCGTCAGTATTGTAATGCAAGAGATGTGGATGCCTGTTGGGAAACCTGAAGATATTACAAAAGCTGAAGCAGTATTGTGTCCAGAAGTCGTTTGATTCAAATGCTTAAATATAGTACTCTGTTGCTCACTTAGGATGCAGTTCCTTATTTTGTCGGCGTAGCTCAGTTGGTTAGAGCACAACACTCATAAAGTTGGGGTCGGAGGTTCAAATCCTCCCGTCGACACAAAACAAAGAAAACCGCCCAGAGGCGGTTTTCTTTGTGTCTTGGAAGACAATCTTGGTACATTTTACATCTAGTCTATAAACTCTATTCGTTTTACATTTGCTCCAGCCTCACTCATATTTCCTTGAAGATGGACGTAGGCAGCCTCGAAAAGCATGCTCTCTTCACATGAGTTTTCCTGCGACTTGTTAATGCACACACTTGCCTCGTTGAGTAGTAGCGGAACGACATGACCGTCTACGTCATCTTGTTTAAAGACAAGATGCCATTGCTGAGGGTCATGTGGAGAAGGGACGTGTTCCTTCAGTAGATACCCTTCTTTGTCGAAGTTAAACTCTCCTTGATCGGGCGCTTCTTCGCTGACGTCACATGACAAATCAGTGATTTGCCAAAAACCATCACGACCGGCAAGTGTTGCCTTAGAAAAGGTCATACTGATGTCAATTTTGCCGAGTACTAAGATTTGTGCGTCTGTATCACTTTTGACTATAGTTCTTGTTCGCAGTTTTTCTGGTAATGGTTCGCGACAGAGTACAGGGTCAGTGCCATTTTCACGAAAGGCAGCTTCTGAATCGACGAGTCGTTCACGTAGCGCTGGTGTCAACGATTCTGAGTTCTGTAAGTTCTGTGCGTATGGGTCAGTGCTTGTAGATTTGCGTGCTTCTAGCCAAGCTTGATAAAAGTCAGATACGATATCTGTAGGCTCTGCTTTGATGCCTTCTGGCAATGAATCACTATTACTGTCTTTCTGCACCCCTTTGATAACAAGTATCGCCCCAATAATGATAGCTATAATAACTACCGTTCCTATTATTTTTTGTTGTGTATTCATACATTTAGTTTGAACGAATATAATACCATTAAAATGCTGTGCATATTTAACATATACTTTTCACTACATAGATTTGTCCACAAAATTTTAATCACAATTTTTATGCTGTTGTTACTAAGCTGTTCGCTCTGAACGTAAACAAAATATGCGTCTCCCAAAATTGAAAATGACCCCGTCGTACAGGCGGGGTCATTTTTTGTCTAACTGCGCGGTCGAAGGGACTTGAAAAGAATTGTCTGAATATAAGAGTCAAAGAATTGAGTTTGCTTGTTAATGTTGAAACAGTTATGAATATTACACGATGATGAGTGCTTCGAACGCGTAAAGGAAAGCTTGAAAAAGTTTGATTCCCTACGGAAGATGTAAATATGCTGATTGGTGTCAAATTTTGGCAATTTTACACATCGCGAACATGCCAAATAAATGTTAATCTAGATAATTATATACACGTAAGCTTTGCTATTATGGAAAAACTAGGAGTAAGTTTCCTAAAGGATCAGTATAATTCTCACAAATTGCCAGAGATCAATGAGGCAGCAAAGCGTACAAAAATTCGTACTGGTGAACGAGTACCACAAAACCCAGAAGCTCAGATACAGAATTATTTAGATAGGTTTACAGAAATTATAAATCGAGAGCCTCAGGCAGTAAAAGCTAAGATGCTGCGTGCGTTAAAGAAGGTTCTTTATCGCAGTTACATTATTGAAAAAAATGATATTCCTGAATCTGTTTTTTTATTAGAGCAAAGACTTGCTCGTGAAGCTGGGCATGGGGTGGTTGAAATAACTGATGATTTTATAGAACAAAAATCTGAACTAATAATCAGTCAACAAAAAACAAGCTTAGATCATTGGGTAGATCATCTTTCAAGTTCAGATGCAGAGACGTATCCAGATTGGATAAAGTATTGGGTTTTTAAATCCCTACTAAATATGGGTAAGATGGAAAAGAAAGAGGATGAAACAGAAGGTGAAACAGAGGTGGTTTTTAAAAAGAGAACAAGAAGTACAGCAGCAGCATCCCCTGTGCTTAATCATGCGGCCCTCGCTAAAACAATTAACGTAGTAAAAGAAGCTGTCGGCAAAATCAAAATAGAAAACACTAGTGTTGCGCTAAACGATGAGGAATTTACAAAGCTTTCAAATACACAAAATTTTTCAAAAATATATTCCCAGTTTCTAGCAGAGGCTCCTGAATACAGTAAAGAGGGGCTAGAGGAAATCAGAGGACGATGGAAGATATATCGAAGGGGTTCTGACGCAGATGAGCTCGTGGACTCATTAAAGGGTTATCCTTTGGAGTGGTGTACAGCCGATTATAACACTGCGCAAGGACAGTTAGATGGAGGAGATTTTTATGTATACTATTCTTTTGATACTAATGGAGAGTCTAAGATACCTAGAGTAGCGATACGAATGGAGGGTAGTAACATAGCAGAGGTGCGAGGTATCGCGCCTAGTCAGGAGATTGATCCATATGTCCCTTCTGTAGTTGAAGAAAAGATGAAAGATTTCGGAGAGCAGGGTAAAGAGTATCAAAAGAAGGCAAGAGATATGAAATATGTGACAGAAATTGAGAAAAAAAGTAAAAATGGAACATTAACCAGAACTGACCTGAGATTCTTGTATGAGGTTGATGGCCACATTAAAGGATTCGGGTATGATGTTGACCCAAGAATAGAAGAATTGCTCACACCAAGAGATAGAAATGCGGATTTGATAACTATATTTACTGATTCTCAGGCGCAAGTAGCGGAAACTCAAAACGACATGAATGATGAAACTGTTTTGTTATTGGGAGATTTATTTGTTGAAAATGATATAGATTTACCATCGCATTTAAAATATATTGGAGGTAGTGTACATATTGGAAATAACATTCCAAGTATAATCGCACACAAACTCATCGATGTTAGAGAGGAGCTTCAGTTGCAACGCACATCAAAAACTTCAACAACCTCAACCACAGCGAAATCGCAGACAAACTCATCGACGCGGGAAGGGGAACTTGGGTTGCAGCGCAGCTCAAAAACTTCGATGGACTCAACCACAATGAAATCGCAGTCAAACTCATCGACGCGGGAGAGGCACGTGCTGTTGCAGACTATCTCCGTGACTTCAACGACCTCAACCACAGCGAAATCGCCCACAAACTCTTCAATGTGGGAGAGGGAGCCTCAGTTGCAGCATACCTCGAAAACTTCAACAACCTCACACCAGCAATCGCAGACAAGCTCATCGACGCGGGAGAGGGAGGTATTGTTGCAGCATACCTCGAAAACTTCAACAACCTCACACCAGCAATCGTAGACAAACTTATCGACGCGGGAGAGGGAGCTTCAGTTGCAGAGCACCTCAAAAACCTCGAAGGACTCAACCATAATGAAATTGCAGACAAACTCTTCAATGCGGGAAGAGGATCTTCAGTTGCAGACCACCTCCATAACTTCAACGACCTCAACCACAGCGAAATCGCCCACAAACTCATCGACGCGGGAAGGGGAACTTGGGTTGCAGCGCAGCTCAAAAACTTCGATGGACTCAACCACAATGAAATCGCAGTCAAACTCATCGACGCGGGAGAGGCACGTGCTGTTGCAGACTATCTCCGTGACTTCAACGACCTCAACCACAGCGAAATCGCAGACAAACTCTTCAATGTGGGAGAGGGAGCCTCAGTTGCAGAGCACCTCGAAAACTTCGAAGGATTTAACCACAATGAAATCGCAGACAAACTCTTCAATGTGGGAGAGGGAGCTTCAGTTGCAGCGTACCTCAAAAACTTCAACAACCTCACACCAGCAATCGCAGACAAGCTCATCGACGTGGGAAGGGGATATTCAGTTGCAAGCCATCCCGCATCTTTTAGTCGCTAATATGTAATTTGGACCTACTCAATTAAAAAGAGCTGGGTGAACAGAAGTGATTACTATTATACTAAATTCTTAAATCAAGAAACATTCATAGAATATTGTGCGTATACTTATTTGAAGACAGAGAAGCATTAAAGGAGCGCCAGTTAACTGGAGAGTGCTGATTTCTTAGAGTAATCGAATATAACCCCACATTTCCAAGTGGTAGAGTTCCACTCTATGCGCAATAATGTTTTAAGCATTGTTGTGTTTCAGGCTTGATTCCAATTAAATCTACAG
>CAZYTF010000031.1:0-13003 GCA_964649535.1 uncultured Candidatus Saccharibacteria bacterium
GAGTGTCGGAATAGTTAAGAGAATCGTAACAATCGTGAGTGTTTTAATGGTGTTGTTCAAATTATTGGTCAGGATTGATTCAGTAGCTTGGCGGATGTTTTGAATAGTCTTCAAAATCGAGCGTGCAGAGTCGACAAGCTGACTGTTAGCAATCATTAAATCCTCCATGAGTTCAACATCCTCATTGTACAATTGCATATAATTTCCGCTCGTTATCTGCTGCAACCAAGTGTTGGTGGGGACAACTGCTGCAATCATATCGTTAAGCTCGTGCTCATAGTTTACTAACCGCTCAATCTCACGAGAGCCAATTTTCCGAAGTTTAGACCGATTTTTATGAACTACTTTACGCATTCTCATAAGTTCATACTCAAATGATTTTGTAACCACATCCATAATCTGTATAAAAAACTTCGCTTTTTGTGTGGTGCTTATTTTAGTTTTTCCAGAAATAAACTCCTTAAACTGAGGAACTTCACGCACTGCGACTGTCAACACAAAGGACTCTCCCATAACAATCAGAACTGGGGCCGTGTCTATATCTTCATCTGCCTCGTCAAACGGGTACCGTGTAAAAAAGTACGTCACTCCCCCACTACGTTCCATACGTGGAACCTCAAAAAAATCTCGCGCATCCTCTAAGATTGTTTCATCGAGTGCGTACATCTCAACCACTTTGGCAAGCTCTTCGTCGCCTGGCGCGACTACATGTGTCCAAACGCCTGTACGTGCTATATCCAGCACTTTCAATTCAGCATCTTTCAGGGTTTTAAAATAGTGTGTAATCATAACTTTCTTGAAACAAATGCAGCCAACATTTCTGTAATATCATTCATTAAAATTTTATCTCCTACATTTTCTGGATCCACCCATTCGTATGCGTCATGATCTGTGCTCAAAGTTACCTCATCTGTTGCCACTTCACACAAAAAATACATTCTGACAACATGGCATTTCTCACCTTTAATTTCTGGAAAACCATCGAAAACATCTACCAACTCACCCGGAGAAACATCAAGTCCACTCTCCTCTTTTATTTCACGAACAAGTCCATCACGCACGTATTCACCTGATTCTATACGCCCCCCGACCATATCCCACTTCCCTTCTTCTGCACCATCTTCGTAAACTGAAGATTCTCGCACAAGCAAAACCTTTCCGTTTTTATAGACTATCCCTTTTGCTCCCACAAATAATTTCATACAACGATTATAGCAAACCTTTGCTCAGCAATAAAAACACCCGGCCAGTTTCCCTGGCCGGGTAGTATCACTCACAGAGAAGACTAAGCACTTCGTCTAGAACTACCGCTTTTGAATGCAATGCGTTTACAAATCTAAAATCAACAGGGGCAGTGCGGGCTTGTGTTGACAAATTACAACAATCTACCGAGTTCATTTTTGCCTGTGCTTCAGAATCTCCTCGTTCTAGCATTCTACGATGCATTTCATAAACATCGCCCGTAGGATCAAGAAACACGGAGCGAATCAAAGATTCCTTACCTTTGCCCGTCGCATAGTTCCTAAGCAATTCCACTTTGTAGTATGGTGACTCAATTATAATGAGTTTTTTCTCATCCCCAGCTAACACCTCGTCTATTTCTGAGCGAAGCATAGAATTTTTAACTTCCCCGTCCTCCTCAGGATAAAATAGTTTCCCTTGGCACTGCCAAATGCGAAACTCATCTTCAGAAATATATCTGTATACATTTTTTGGATCATGTGACGTACACGTCGTGACACATGTCGATTGCACTGAATTAGGCACACACTGAAGCAAACTGGCTATTAGCGTAGCCTTCCCAGTCCCTGGAGACCCACTGATGGTAAGAATTCCAGAGAAATTAATTTTGTTGGCCATGTATAAGCCCTCCTTCTATATTCTATAAAAATACTACCATTCCTGTATTAAGATGAAAAGCACCTAGATAACTCGTGAGGAATCGTCTTGACGGTCACTAATTCGTTAGCACTCATAAGTGCCGCGAGACACGTCTCATTCGTAGCAAAGCTACATCATTCCGACGTTCGATTCCGGACGAAAGCAAAGCCATTTGCTTTCTCTCCCCGACAAAATATAAAACACCAGGCTTTAACCTGGTGTTTTATATTTTGTCGGGGAGCCGGGAATCGAACCCGGACCACACGCTCCCAAAGCGCGTACACTACCACTATGCTACACCCCGTGCATTGCGAGGAAGTATATACAAAAGTTCACTTTTGTATATAGCTAGCGAAAGGTAAAAATTTTACGCATCACCTAAACGACAAAAGCTGTCTTCCTAAATTGCGTGCCAAATCATACCATCCATACACAAAAAAATCGAGCTTTACACGCCGAGCTCATCAAAGACATCTTCAACACGATTCTCCCAGCCAACAGAGGGGTGGTAGTGAAACATCGCCTTTTCTTTTAACGAATCAGGCCCAACAGCATACACTTTTAATTGACCAAATTTCTGTGCCAACATAAGTGCAGCACCAAATTCAGAAAAAACACCATTACCGTCTTCATGCGCTAAAAGTATAAAAACATCAGCATCAGCAATACCTTTAATTTGTTGCTTTGCATACTGCCCCGCAATACTAGTATTCTCATACTAGGGCTTTACCATCGGCAAATCAGTCCAACGCAAAGTGACTTGATGTCCTCTTTTTTCTATTACATCAAAAGTATGCTCAACTAATGAATAGTTTGTAGATCGCCCTGTAACAAAGAATTTCATAAAAAAATTGTACACTAAAATCGCAAAAAGCAATAAAGGACATTTGTCTTTTGTGGCCATATTACCTAAAGTCCAGGCCGTTATTCGATGACATTATCTATAAACTTAACTGTTGCGTATGTTTCATGTGGAACAATCCTGACCGCAGCAACGTCAATTTGCCAATCCCCTTCGTAGTTTGTGTCACCAATCCATGTTTCTAGGGCTTTGTGTATCTGGTGGAGTTTGAATTGATGAACTTGCTCTTCAGGCCTCCATGTTCCATGTCGAACAGCATCTTGAAGTTGAGCTTTTGTTTCATGTGAAACTGTTTTTACTTCGACAAAATGTACAACATTATTTTTCTTAGCAATCACATCTATCTCACCCCATTTACGCCAATAATTTTTCTCAAGTATGACAAAGTCCTTGTTTTTGAGATAATTAACAACTATCTGTTCTCCCAAGTTCCCAATTTTCTTATTGTTTTGCTTTTTTGCCACCATACACACACATTGTATCCACAAATTTAGCCAGAACCAAATCTAGGGTGTTTCACGTGAAACACCCTAGATTATTAAACGTAGTCGATATCGTTATTATACGTATATCTTTAGGTTTATTTTAAAGGACGTATAAAATAGTTGCTTTGTCCTTTATCCACCTATCCACTCGGTTATCCACTGTTTTCCACTACGCATCTAGTTGAAAGTTCCACATGAAACATGCCACGTAGGATGTACGTGGCATGTTTCATGTGGAACCTGTGAATATATGGCTAATAATTGTAACTATCCGCTTCTCCTAACCTAAACAAACCCTCATCGATGTGTTTCTGATCGAGATAATTACCTACAAAACCTACAGTTCTTGGAATAAGAAAAAGGGAATTGAAAAATTCAATAGCAATAAGTTCTGTAAGTGCTAGTTTGGAATAACCTTCTTTTTCAACCAGGTAGTCCATAAACAATGCTGACATAGCCCCATCTACATTTAAAATAAGATTTGCACGCTTTTTTGAGGTTAATGCCGCCACAGACTGTGCGAAGGTGAGATGTGGTGTTTCACGTAGAACAGATGTCCCATGTGCAACAAGTGCTGTTACTCGTGGATCTGGCTTATATACACTATATTTCTTATGTCCAATACCTAAAATGTACTCCCGGCGCTTACTGTAGTCATTTACTAACTCTTCTGCATTCATTTCACGTGAAACCGCTTCGTGCCATACTTTAGCGGCACCATTTACTGCTCCACCAAACCTGTCACCAACAGTAAGTATGCCTGTTGCGAGCGCAGAACTCATATCACGTCCCGCTCGAGTTGTTATCATTGTGTTTACTGCACCTGAAACATGCGGGCCATGGTCGATAAGCTCTGCAAAAATCATGTCTGCAAATGCAACTGTTTCCCGTGAAACACTTTCTTTACCCAGAATTCTCAGCAATATTGACTCTGTAAAGCTAGCACCATGTGACTTGGGTGGATAAACAGGAGCAGAGAAAATCGTTTGTTTTATAGCTTCATTTCGCTTTTTCCAATCTCGTGCACCTGTTTCACGTGCAACTTCTTTCGAAAGGTCCTTAAATGAAGACATGAAATCTTCAAATGTTTCACCTACATGAACACCAACCTCCTGAAGTGCCTCCATTTTTGCGCTCGCTGTTTCTTCTTCAGCTTTGGCAAGGGCTTTTGCATGCCCAAATTGAATGTTCTCATCTTTAGACTCATATCGGCCTGCAATATATGCATATACTGGCTTCGTGATTTTCTTGTCCTTTATAGCGTCACGAAGGACATATTCATCACTGCCGCCTAATTCACCGAAGTACACAATATCTTTCGTCTGTGGGTCATTTTGAGCCTCGAGCATCCATTGTAGCGGGGAAGTGATGGGGAAACGGTCGCCACCATAACAAGCAGCAAAACTAATGCCTGACCCAGCCGCAACAACTTGATACATGAGTTCGTTGACCATGCCGCCGGAACTACAAATTACAGCCGTATTTCCAGTGTTTGCCCCCAAATCAGCCAGTCGTTCACCTAAAACTCCTCCAATTGCACCAAGTTTGAGGCTTCCAGGGATGCAGAGTCCGACACCAGACGGTCCTGCAACTAGCTTTCTGTCTCCATATTGTTTCACGAGAAACAGTGCATCGCGTTCAGCTATACCTTCAGCAAACAAATGAGCACCGAGTGCACCTGGAAATTGAGCAAAGAATGCCTCGACCATACGCGGAGTGCTTGAAGCTGAAGTAATACAAAGTAAGAAATTTGGCTTTTTTTCAAGCTTTTCCAATTTTTCAACACTTTCAACCACAGGAATAAGCGTTTCACCATCTCCCCAGAAAAATTTCTGTGACTTGCGTCCTGCTGAAATAATAGCGATGACACTCGGTGTTTCACGACCTGATGCGTAATCAAAGTCAAGAATAGACTGGATTATCTTTACATGATTTCCAGCAACTAAAATATTGGCTTTTGTGTTTCGAATATCAGAAATCATATGTGTTTTTTAACTAGTTCACCGACTTTACCAAGGGAGAGGGAAGGATCATGTACATCGTGCGAAACATCATTTTCTGCTAAAAAGCCCCGTAGATGAGCCAGACCTGCTTCTTGGTTGGGACCGCCCCGACGTACACAAACATAGATATTCTGCGATTTTATGGTTTCTATATCAGTTTTAAACGCATCAACAATACCCTGAAAAGTTGCCATCACGTCTGTAAAGTTAGCAACGCCTCCGGCAATTAAAATAACCTTGTTTGCAGCCTTAGATTCAAAAAGTACGGAGAGTAGGGTGGTGACGTATGCTTCAGTTTCATCTCTCGTTGGCGCTCCACTGTATTCACTGTAATTTACCACAACATCTTGCAAATCTGCTGACACAAGCGAGTCTAAAGCGACCAAACTCGCACCGCCACCTGAGAAAAGTGTGAGAATAGAGCCATTTTCGTTGAGTGTATGTAAATTAAGGGCAGCTTGCGTACGAGCATCTTGCTCAAGCACTGCTTTCTCAGCTTCACTTGCAGCGTTTTTATGTAGCACATGTTCTTGTGCCCAAGTGGGGAGCTTACTTTCTTTAGTGGAATCAATCTCCACAGCCATATCAAGCGCTGTAAAACCATTATGTACAGTCAAATAAGGGTTTATTTCGAGGAAAGAGAAGTGGTGCTCTTGCATTTTTTGGAGCAAGTCCGCCAGTGGCACACCTTCAATACCGATTGTAGGTATAGCACTCAGTGTTTCTGCCAGAGGAATGAGGTGCATTTCCACAGAATCCATATTATCTTCAATTTCAATGCCACCTTTGAGGGAATGGAAGACTCGGGCTCCAGATCGAATAAGTTCAACACTTATGTATCGTTCGTCCTGTGTTTCATGTGAAACAAAGTCCTCAATCACACAACGCTCAAACCCTTTATCAAACAAAGCCCCTGTTTCCCGTGAAACATCTTTTTTTGCTACATTAACAGCCAAAAGTCCTTGTTTTCCTCGCTTTTTTATTCCAGCATCAACTTTAACAACGTATGTGCCATCTTCAGAAAGTTCAGACACAGCATCTGCCAATGTTTCACGTGTAACAGAAACACCTGTATATACATCCCCAAAGCAAAGTTTCTTTGCCGCAAACTCAGTAATAGCTACTCGTGCCATATGTGTGCTCTATCATACCAGATTTGTAGGGGAAAGGTTTTGGAAGATTGTGGGGCAATCGAAACCTGACGGTCTCTAATTCACAGACGTTCATAAGTGCCGCGGGTCACGCCTCACTTGTTCGTAAACTCACATCGTTCCGGCGGTTTCGATTACACGCAAGCAAAGCAGTTTGCTAGCTCCCTGGCCGCACAAAATCCTCCTTTCGGGGGATTTACTGTGCGGCCAGGGGTAATCGAAACCCCGACTGATCCTTGGCAAGGACCCGTTATACCACTTAACCATGGCCGCATTATATTTGCTATAACTCTTTTGAGAGAAGTTCAATCCAACGAAGTAACTTTTTCTTCAAAACAGTGTTGCCGATTATAGTATTTCCTGTGCCGTTGTGCAATGGTAGTTTATTAGTCTGCGGCAAAAACTGTGTCTTCCCAAACCGCGTGATAGGGAGTCGAATCTGCTTTGACCAAAGTTTCATAACTACTTCCTCATTCTGACCAGTAGGGAGGAGAAGCCAACATGACAATTGTTTCTTTTCAATACCAACGTATTCGGTCATGAATTTTATGAATATTCTATGTTGCTCGGGGCTATTAGAAGTCAGACGTATACGTGAAGGGTCTTTCTGATCGCCAGAAGCGACGTACAGCATGAGTCCAGCACAAAATAGGGGGGCAGTTTTGTAATGCTTAAACTCAGTATTGGCAGAATGTACTGCCTCCACATACCGTGTCTTACGTTCTGCACCACGCGCCTTGTTCAAAAGAGAAATACGCTTAACGTTATCACGTCGCGCTTTAACTTCATTATCCTTCTTCACACGTTTAGAAAAGGCTTTTTTGGCAAGCCAGTTACTAACGGTCCCTTTAGAAACTCCCGTTATTTTAGCTATCTCAGTATAGGAATATCCGCGTTTCCTATAATGTGTTGCTAATTGGTACTTTTCTTCATCTCGAACCATATGATGTGTTTATTATATACTGTTTCAAGTGTTCAGAATGGACTTATTAACAGATACAGGGCGGACATGCTGTGTCCGCCCTGTATCTATTATATAGTAATCCCTCTATTACGAATCACCCTCTATTTCCTCGCCAACAATCACAATCCAGCCTTGGGGTCCAACGACTGCAGAATGTTCCATGCCTGCAGAAACATCAAATCGTTCTCCTGCTTTCACCTCCTTCTTTTCACCAGAGAAATCAAAAGAGATTGAACCATCGGTTACAAAAAGGGAGACTTTGCCTTTATGCGAATGTGGTTTATATACTCTTCCCGCAGGGTCTTGCCATTCGTAGACAGAGGCAAACCCCTCCTTTTCAAAAATTTGAATATATCGTTCTGAGAGCTCCATAGACTTATTAAGAATCCACTGCGAATAAACGTTCGACTAACTTAGCGTCCACAACCCACCGCCTCCCAGTATCAGTGTCTTTATATTCAACGATGTCATGTCCGGTTTCAGGAATGCCATTTTCATCAAAAAAAATAAGGTAAATACGTTGCCCGACGTCAGCATACGTTTTTTTGTAAAATCCAAACTCGACTGAGCCTTCAGCTTGAGGAATGACAACTTCCCATTTTACAAGGCTACCATCCGCATCACGTTCTTTACGTCGTTCAAAACTATTTCTGCCTTCAAGGAGTCTCTTGAAAGTGTCATTCAGTTCTTTTTCAAATTGAACTGCTTCAGATTCTTGGGCATGTCCACCACCAGATAAAATGCCGGCAGCAAAAGCTCCCGCTGCGAAGCTAAATAACTCCCTTTTGCTCATATTCAAAACTTCACTCTTTGCTGAAGGTTTGTTGCTTGACGATCCTTCGATACTCATAATGTATAGTCGTAAGTTTCATTATACACAAAAGCATCATTACGGCGCGACCACAAAAACAATAAAGCCCCTAAACAGGGGCTTTATTGATGTGTGCGCCTACCAGGACTCGAACCTAGAATAACTGATCCGAAGTCAGTTGTGATATCCATTTCACTATAGGCGCAATTTCCGAGCAAGCGCACATACTTTTACACACAGGCAAAAGAAATTACTACGCTTGCAGGCAACACTATACGATTATACTGACGAAAAAGCAATGAATTTCTGATACAATTGCGATACATGATAGTCCGTAATGCCATACCTAAAGAGGTTCAACAAATATCAGATACCCTTGAAAAAGCTGGTTTTGAAGCTTATTTAGTTGGCGGCTGTGTACGAGACCTTCTCATTGGGAAAACGCCAAAAGACTGGGACATTACCACAAACGCAACTCCTGAAGACATACAAAACCATTTCCCTGAGACGTACTGCAATAACGACTACGGCACTGTTGGGGTAAAAAATGAAGAAACCGAAGACGAACGCCTTAAAGTTGTTGAAGTCACCCCGTACCGAACAGAATCAGAATACTCTGACGCACGCCGCCCAGACAAAGTGTCATTTGGTGTTTCATTGGAAGAAGATTTAAAACGACGTGATTTTACCGTAAATGCGATTGCTTTTCGACTTAGCGACGAAAAAACCGTTGATTTGTTTGATGGAATGGGTGATATAGAGAAAAAGCGGCTCAAAACTGTAGGTGATCCAGATGAACGCTTTTCTGAGGACGCGCTTCGTATGATGCGTGCAGTTCGCCTCGCCGCTGAACTAAACTTTGCCATTGAAGCTGAAACAATGGCTTCCATTAGTAAGAATGCTGATATTCTAAGCCGTATTTCAATTGAACGCACTGCTGAGGAACTACTCAAAATCATAAACTCATCAACACCAATGCAAGGTATTGCGCTTTTAGAACGACTTAGCTTACTACCACACGTCCTTCCAGAGCTTCTCGAATCAATTGGCTGTGAACAAGGTGGCATTCATGCCTACGACGTGTATGAGCACCTTTTGCGCACATTGCAGGCTGCTGCAGACAAAGGATACTCAACCGAAATGCGCCTAGCTGCACTATTCCACGACATTGCTAAGCCAGCAACACGCAGAAGTGGGGCTAAAAACAAACAATATTCGTTTCATGGCCACGAAGTGGTGGGGGCAAGAATGGTGAAAAAAATTATGTCTCGCCTCCATTTGCCACGCGAAATGAGCGAAAATGTTCAGCAATTAGTTCGTTGGCATATGTTTTTTTCAGATCCTGATGAAATCACACTTTCTGCTGTTAGGCGGACTATTACTAGAATAGGGAAGGACCATATTGATGACCTGCTCAATCTTCGTGTTTGTGACCGCATAGGTACAGGACGCCCTAAAGAACAACCGTTCAGATTTCGCAAATATAAGTCAATGGTGGACCAAGCACTTAGAGATCCCATATCAGTGAAAATGTTGAAGATACAGGGAGATAGAATTATGGAAATAACTGGGGAAAAGCCGGGGAAAAAGCTAGGATATGTACTGCACGCACTTATGGAAGAAGTGTTGGAAACACCTGCGTTAAATGAGGAAAAGTGGCTTGAAGCAAGAGTTATAGAGCTATGTAAGCTATCAGAAAGTGACCTACAAACACTTGCAGAAGCAGGAAAACAAAAACTCGCAGAGGAAGAAGCGGCCGCACTAAAAGAAATTGATAAAGAACACACAGTCGGATAGAGTTTTTGACCTTAAAAACACAGAAAGTAGTAAAAGGACGCAAAATCTCCAATTTTGCGTCCTTTTATGGGGATAACTATATAGCGTGTATATTTACTTCAAAATTTTGTACTGTGTTCAGTGATTTTGCCAAAGCATCGCAGATGTGGATATTTAGTCATTTTTGTACTATTACTATTCACTCTCAACAACACACATTGTGATTCCTCGATTGAGGGAAGCAAAATACCCAACGTCAATATAAGGTAGCCACAGTAAAATTTTGCAACTCAATAAGCATTAAAAAAGACCCGGATAATCGGAAGCTAATGATTGGTTCATTCGCTGCCGGTTGTCCGGGTCTTACTTCGTGCGAACCGATTGAAGCGGTATGCTTCAGGTGGTTGTCCTTATTGGGACTTCCATAAATGATGGTTCGACTTTTTGTAAGCTCGTACAATTATTTACTTGTACCTTGGTGTATGAGCTGCTATGAGGATGTGAATCTCGCTCTTCTTTCTCTTTTAGATTCTTCTCCTCATTGCAACCCATCATCAAGTGCTTACGTTAGTGTGGGATGTTATGTGCTATTGAGTTGGAGGTATAACTCATTTTACTTGTGGAACGAACTGTTTAGGGACAACCGCTTTTTCTTTTCTTCTTGTTGTCGCCTGCCCTCTCTGGGCCTGCATGTATAGTATGTCCTTTATAGATATGTGTAAAGGACAAGCTTGTGCATAACTGTGCATAACTTTATTTGTATGTCCTTTATAAAGGATATGCTATTTTAAAAAGTGTTTTTGTACATACAGTAAGCCATATTTTTGAGCTGTCAGTATGAGCATTTGACATGTGTGAGAATCATGTGATTGTTTTATTACTTTTTTTGATTGCATGTCACCACAAAGTTGCAACTTCAAATTTGTTTTGATACAAGTAATGGAGCAGATCTTTAAAACGAGGAGTACAGAAATGAAACTCACCATTCACGGAGTAGAACGTCTTCAGCAGAGGACGGGGCTCCGGTTAGATGAGCTTCGTTTACTTTTCTCAAGAGGTGCATTTGTACACCTTGGTTCAGCCAAAAAATATGGGAGAGCTTTTCAGCTTTTTTACGATGACCAGAAGCGAAATTGGTTTGTTGCTTGCACTGATGCAAACACACTTATTTCAATTCTTGAAATGCATCACAATTTACCTCCCGCGGTGCGCATGCACTTAACGCAAGAGACAAAAGACGCTGCTCGTGAAATCTTTTATCAAAAGATGCGTGCGCGATCTTCAGACAGCACAACGCCTATCTCCATACTTCTTAAGGTAACGAGTAGGGAAGTGGTGCATACTCGAACTCAAATACGCAAAGTAGCACCGGAGGGGTACAAAACGGCATCAAAACAACAGATGCTTGAGATATGTCTTGATGAAATCTTCAGAATAAGCCGTATTTTAAGGGATGTGCATGCTGTGGATATCCGGACTATGTGGTTTGAAATCAGTTTTGTGCATGCGTCAGGTCATGAACTTAAGCGTTTTCTATACAAGGGTGGCCAAATACATAATTTGGTAAACCAAATTAAGATAGAATCAATGTTACTGTCACTCACTGCACTGCTTAGAATAAGCCACAACGAGGACGTGTTTACCTATGATTTAGGATCAATACCCGTTGAAGAAGCCCAAAGTGACAATCGAGTTATTAGGTACTTCAAAGAACCCTTGAAAAAAGCCTGGGATGCGATGCATGCTGCAGGTCTCTTTAAAAAAGGCACTGCTATTTTCTCGATTTATGTACTCGAGGCGGAAAGTGGCCAACAACTGCGAAAGATATATCGTGACCACAAAATACTCAAATTCGCGCTTAGATAGTCTTTATCTAAGCGCTTTTCCTTTACAAACTTATATCAATAGAGACCGGGCAGTGGTCGCTGCCTAACGCATCAGGGTGAATTTTTGCATTCTTGAGAAGAGGAATGAGCACATTCGATGCCATCACATAATCAATTCTCCAACCGACATTACGCTCACGGGCTCCACCCCAATGACTCCACCAAGTATATAAGTCTGGAGTGTTGGGGTGCATATGACGAAGTGTATCGACAAAGCCTGCTGAAACCATTGCGCCAAAACCAGCCCGCTCTTCATCGGTAAAACCTTTCTTACCTTTGTTTTCTTTCGGACGAGCAAGATCAATTTCCGCATGAGCGACATTAAAGTCTCCACAATAAATGACTGGCTTCTCTTTTTCTAAACGCAGCATGTATTCCAAATACGCAGGATCCCAATGTTGACGCATTGGAATACGGGACAAATCGTCCTTTGCGTTTGGCGTGTAGACTGTAGAAACGTAGAAAGCATCAAATTCAAGCGTCATCACACGACCTTCTTTAGTTGTGTCACCATAGGTGTCATCAAGTTCATATTTCTCTTTAAGGTCTTCAGGAATCCCATACAAGGCTTCAATTGGGGGTATTTTTGTAAAAATGGCGGTTCCTGAGTAGCCTTTACGCTCAGCAGAACACCAGTATTCTTCATATTCGGGCAAATCAATGGGAGACTGACTTTCCTGAGCCTTCGTTTCCTGCAAACACAGGATATCCGGCTGATGTTTCTCAATAAATGGCTCAAATAAACCCTTTCTATCAACAGCACGAATACCATTAACATTCCAAGAATAGATTTTCATATTTTATAGTGTACCAGAATTTAAAAAATTGAGTTCCTTCTACATATTCTACTGATATAATTACGGTTGTTAATTAATGGCTAAAATTAAACGTATGAGTTTGTGGAATTTAGGAGGAATAAATCCAAAATATAGAGATTTTACTGAAAAGCATCCAGACAAAACTATGATTGGGATGTCGTGGGCATTTTATTGGAGATTCGGAGTGTTATTCATAATTATAGAAATTTTACTTCTTGTTACAGTTTCAGTAGTCGGTCTGCTCTCAAAGGGCATGTAGGAGGTCAATCATTATTCTAGACGAATGTAGAGTTGAGCTGCAAGACACACCTCCTTGTTAACTACGTAATAAAAAAACCGCCTGAGTTGCCCCAGGCGGTTTGTCTT
>CAZYTF010000032.1:0-12501 GCA_964649535.1 uncultured Candidatus Saccharibacteria bacterium
GTCGTTTGCACCTGCAAAGTTGAAGTAGCAAATACCTGCAATGTTCATAATACTCTCCTGTTTTTATTAAGAGCACGTTGCTCTTGTTTCAATGAACCGACACCATTTTGTCGGGTTGGGGCGCTTCCGGCTATACCCCGAAGCGCTACAACCCGACAAAATACTTTGTGTTTATCTGACACTAAGTTATACCTTAACTTACGCTGCGTCAATAGGGCAAGGGACTATATCACTCACATGCTCACTAGTCAAAAGGAGCACCAGTATCGATTTATCCATATACTCAGACAAAAATGGCGTGCTCGCGGGTGGCATGACTATGTGAAAGCAGAAAACGACGAATGAATTAGTGCAAGAAGATTCTGCACCATTAAAGCTTATCTACAAACCCCACGCAGAAGTCTCACGACTTCACCACTCGTGGTGATTTTTTATTGAGAAATAACACATAGCTATTTCCATACAGAGCCAAACTTATTATTCAGCTCCCTATGTATAAGGTTCCAGAAATATCCTTCAAGCTCTGTATAAGACAATGCAGGAAGTTTAATCAGGGCTTAAACTAAATGTGTATCCAACCCAAATTCAAACCTCCTAAATGTATGTCATTGTATTCACAAAAGACCAGAAGCTTTGCTCCTGGTCTTTTGTGAAATCTCTCACTTATTATTCGTATTCTACTGAAGTATTAGCTTCAACATATGCTTTAGCTTGCTCTAGTATTTCTTCAGACTCATCCTCATTATCTACCTGTATAACATCGATGTCAGTCACGACTTCATAATTGTTTGTCAGATAGAAGTCTTCATCTGGGTAGTTGAACTCACCATTTCCTTCATCTGCGTACAGCACACCTGTGATAATTTGCTCCTTTGCAAGTGCAGAATTTACAGGAATACTAAAGTCACTATACTCACCTGGCAAAAGGAGTTCAGAACTTCCAATATATGCGACGTCACTCTGGCTATTCATTTTGTATAAAACAACAAAACCTGGCTTATCGAGTCGTGCATATGTCACCTTTACAGCTTTGCCGTTATCATTGTCTCCAAGTACAAGGGCATTTGAGCTGATTTGCTTCGTGTCATTTACATCGCTAGTGTCACTTCCTGCAAGTGATGTTTCTTGTGTGTTTTGTTCATTATCTGCCATCTCTGACTCTGTATCTTCTCCTCCGAACATCATGAAGCCAAGGGCTCCAATAATGAGTACTGCGATAATTCCTAGTATAACTTTGTTCATAAGATGTATTATTTAATTTTGATTAATTACTATAGTCTCTTGATTATTCGTAACAAGCGATAAGTTTAAGTCCCTCGCTCACAGATGGCGTAGCGCCATTTTGAATTTCACTTACTCGTGACGCCCCGATTTCTGCTTCAGCGCACGCGAGCATTGCATACGTAACCTGAATCTGAGCGGAGTCAATTCCCATTGTATTCAACATTTTTTTTTGACTATCTGTAAGATTTTCTCCACGTATAGTGAACGCAACCTCATTTGCATTTTCAACGCCAGCATAATCCTCTGAGGATGAACCTCCTCCTGTAACGGCATCTTTTGTATTTTCAATTCCTTTTTGTACTGCGCTAAGCGCGCCACTGTCACCCTCGTCACCAGCAGTCATATTGCCGATAATAAAACCAAAGGCAAATGAAACGATTGCAAGACCTACCACGGCGACTGTTGTTATAGTTTGATTATTCATATATTTATTTATATATTTTCTTGTGAACGGATTTCTTGCTCTGCTTCAGCATCCGTCACCGAGCGTCCCATTGATAACAACCTTACAGCTGCAATTGCGATGAACCAATACACGAACATCGCTAATAGTGTACTCCACTCCAACACACTTGTACCAAGCGAGTCCGTCTTAAACACAAACAGAAATGGTGCGAGCGGGATGCTTGTAACGCCATACAGCACTTGAGTGAACACCGCTTCCGGATTTGCACCCATGAGTCGTAATACGAATCGAAAGAGCAATAGTGATTCAAGTATATATAGTGTATACCAAATCATTTGCATACATCGATATAGAATAGTTTCATTTGTCATAAGTCTTAATTAACTGGTAAAAATATTTTTAGTTTGCGTTACTTCCACTATTTTCCCCACCAGTTGGGATTGATACTTCAATACCGGCGTTACTCTGCTCCTCTGGAGTATACCCCTGAAAGAACCATACAATTCCTCCCACAACAAGTGCCAATAATAGTACGAGTAACATTGTGTTTACTCCTGAATTACTTTCATTCATATTAATTTTTGTTATATTGTTATGCTTTTGCTGCGTTTGCAATAAGCGATTCTGTTAAAATTTTGCTATACACCATCAGGTCATCAGTCAGATAATCTGTAGCAATATGGCTATTTTGCATGTGATAATCGATAGCACTCTGCATAATTGCGCGTGCCACAGCAGCTTCTGCACTGTCGTTTTCATCTTCAACTTCTTGAATTAATTCAAATGCCAGTGCAAACTGTCTCCCTACTTCTTTTTGCATTGCATCTGCCATTTTAGAATCAATCTGAACATCGTCAGTAATGCGGTCAATCTCCTCAAGCCGTTCCGCGAAAATTTCTGCCTGCACCTCTGCCTCTGCTGCAGTATCAAGTGCAACGATACTATCAACATTTTCGTTTACACCAACCTTCACAATATACAGAGCTTCTCCTGGATATGCAGATTGTGCTGCATACGCAAGTGTTGCTGTTGCAAAGAATGCTGTAGTTATAAATAATAATGTTTTCATAATATTTTATTTTTTCTTGATTCGATACCATTCAGCTTCGAGCTCTTCAAAACCTTCGTCTATATTTTCCTGAAGAACATCGAAATCATTTTTTAATGACTGTTTCCAAACTTCAATTCGCTTAATGAATGCGTCTCTCATTCTATAATACCGAGCTCTTTGGTCTTCTGAAAGCGGATCTGTTTTAGTGTCCCATTCAGCAATTTTTGCCTCGTATTTGTGTATATAACTTTGTACTGTTTGTATAACCATGTGACATATATTAGTTATTAATGAATGACTTCAAGGACTGACATATGCTTCAGGGATTCACGGACTTCAGGATTTTGGATGCGGGTGACGTGTTCTTGAATAAACTCTCCCCCAAATCCTCCCAACTCTTCTTGAACGATCACCCTATTGTCGACAGATTGCTTGTTAAAATATTTTCTTAATGTTTTCATATTTTTCTTGTTGTTAACTAATAATGTAATCTTGCATCTTTATCCTCTTAGTACTTTTATAATCCAGATAAATATGATTGATCCAAGCACTGCAACGAGGAGACTGTAGAGATTAAAACCTGTAACCCCTTCCCCTCCCAACAGATTAAACGTAAGCCCTCCTAAAAATGCACCAACCACTCCAACTGCAATATTGAGGAAAATGCCTTGTGATGCATCGGTTTTCATAATGATTGAACCAATCCATCCGGCGATACCTCCCAAAACTATCCAAGCTAAAATACCCATGACGAATTTGTTAAATTTGTAATATATATAAGTTATACTATTTGTACAAATTTTACAAGTTTACATAATGTATAATTTATACTATAATTTAAATTAGTATTAATATTACTACTTGTACTTTTGTAAAATATGTATATAATGTGTATCTAATTGAATACTTACTATGAAAATCAAATCTACAGCAGAAGTTCGTAAACATTTCCAAGAGGTCGTTGACCATGTTCATTACACAAAAATTCCAGTTATTGTAAGCAAAAACAGGAAGCCGTGGATCATGATACAGGCACTTCCGGAAGAGGATGACCAAATGCAACAACTAATTGATGCGGAGGAGGAGAAGTAAATAAAAGAAAAAGGCCGGGGTTTCCCTGGCCTTTTTCTTTTATTTATTTTGAGTACAAACCTTAATTTACAGTAGTATCAACTTCTGCATCGGCTTCTACCTCAACCGAACTATCGACTCCAATAGTTGTTTCACCATCTCCACTTTCTGTGGTTGTGCCATTTGAATCATCAGCGGTAGTGTCGCCTGATTCTTCATCACCTTCTATCTCCTCCCCTTCTATAGAGTCATCTGAAGCGTTTTCAGACTCATCACTAACACCCTCTTCTGGCTCATCGTACCCTTCTGAAATATCAATGTCCAAATCAAGCGTACTTGAAGCGGTCTCTTCGATGCCAACTGATACATCAGCAATTGTGGCAGCCACCGACTTACCACCATTTTTTCCTTTTTTAAGTGACGGCTTTGCTATTTCAGCAGCAACAACGGCTTCATCAAGTGTGTTAAGCGAACTTCGATATTTAGCAAGTGCTGATTGCAACCGAGTAAGCGAAGCAGAAACCCGCCCACGTTCAGCTGCAGTGAGTGACATGTTCCCAGCTTCAGAAATTTTTGCAGCTGCTTTTTCAAGTTGCGCTACGACTTTCGCTTTTGCAAGTACCGCATCTTCATCACTCATTTTCCCTTCCTTTACTAATTCGTCGATCTCTTGAAGTCGCTCTTCGAGCAAGTCCACTTCGAAATCAACTTTTGCTGTATACCCAGTAACAAACAATCCGGCGATTTTCTCGTTAATAGATGTCTTAAATCCGTATAACATATCACCTGGTTTTGCCTGTTGTGCAATAAGTCCCACACCCCCTCCTGCCACCATTATCGAAACTGCAACTCCTAGAATTATTTTTATCATGTGTATCTCTTACTTTAATATAGTTAAATATTTTAATTGTTAATGAAGCGGCCATTATAGAGGTGTAATGTTTTCTATGTACACTACCTCAATACTCCTATAGACACATAATACTCCAAAAGCTAACACTTTTACAAATCCGTTGTCTCATCACTAAAGTCATTGACATACTCTTCTGTCTTCACTTGCTGGATTGTCTCATTTACAATTTTTAGCGCAGTATCAACTTCGTCTAAGTTCAAAGCTTCATTTACGTCGACAAGGTTTTCGGAAAGATGCTTTGTAGTACTATCTGTCAAATCTTCTTCAGCTATTTCACTAGCAATTTCTGACAACTGATTCTCTATATACTCTTGGACAACAACATCCGTCTCTGCTGCAATAAATGACTTGAGTTCAAATTGGTACATATCTACTGCATCACTTACGACATCTTCGAATGAATCAGAGGCAGCTTCTGAAAATTCTGTCCCAATGACTTTTTCGGTCGCACGAGCTATGGAGACAATATTTCCCGTAGCATCTATTACATATCCACCACGTAATGTGGAAGTTGAGCGATTAATGAGGCTTGCAACATCATCAACGTGGTTTTGAATAGTTTCTTGAGAGATTTTGATAGTGTCTAAAGTCAATAATCCTTGACTGGCAAGCTGATGGATTTCTGCGAGACGATCCTCGAGTTGATGGACTTTATACGTCAGCTTATCTACATCGCTTAGTTGAGTTGCCGAAATAAACTCTTCGACAACATAGACTTTCATTGCGTAGAGTGGCTCTCCTGGCAAACTGTCTGTTGATGCATAGCCCGTACCCATGAACAAAAAGAATGCGAGTGTTGTAGCCGAAAGTGAACGAAGCCACCACGCTCCACGAGACGTTGCGTTTACTGAAGAATGAGATTTTACCCCATGAAACTTAGCATACGAAAGCAACTGAGATTTCATTTCCTTGCATTCAGAAAAAGTCATAGAAATATGTTTTCCTTTTTCTAGAAGTTCTTCTGTTTTACTATATTCGTTATCCATGGTTCCTGGTTTTTCCATTATGCTCATATGTTTCCTTTAATTTATCGAGTGCCCGTTTGATTCGCATAGAAATATTTGTCTCACTTTCTATTAAAAGTTTGGCGATTTCAGTGACTGGCAGATCATCGATATACCGCATCACGAGCACTTCCCGGTATGAATCTTTCAATGTATCTAAGTATGCAAGGAGTTCATGGGCAGTAGCGTCATCGTCAGCATGTGTATGGGTGTCAACCACATCAAAACTCGTATCATCCATCATTTCATCAAGTGATTTAGTGCGTTTATCTGTGCGAATTTCGTTTACAAAAAGATTGTGGGCAATTCTGTAGAGAAATGCTTTTTCATAAGAAATTTCCTTTCCGGAGGCAAGGTACTGCCACACCTTCATAAAAGCTTCTTGAGTAAGTTCTTTTGCACGTTCTCGATCACCAAGTCGCATAAAAAGATGACGAAATATCGCATCTGAGTGCGTATCGTACATTTTTTCAAATTGTGCCAATTGCTGATCCATAGTTATAGACACAGTATGCAGAAAAATCTCACGTAAGTACACATCTAGAATAAAAGTGTGAGTTTTTCGTGAACATTGTGTCTTCATCTATACGCGAGAGGTCGCGTATAGATCTTGATAACTTTATAGCATCAAAATAAATTAAAATGACTAAAACACTTTCAAGCATAATAAACAAAAATTAATTCATTACAAAATATAATATATAACCATGAACAATTCATTACCAAAAAAATTAATCATGAGTATGTTTGCGCTCGCAATCCTTGCCACAGCTTCCCCTGCTCCAAAAGCACACGCGGCTACAACGGCTGACTTACAAGCTCAAATCGCAGCATTAATTTCTCAGATTAACTCAATGCAAACACAAAGCGCGAACAACAAGCCCAATATTTCGCTTCTCCGAAATCTTGCTCTTGGAATGTCAGGGAGTGACGTTCTCGCACTACAGCAGTTCCTAAACAGCGATCCTGATACAGTTATTACCCTCCATGGTGCTGGTTCAAAAGGAAATGAATCAACATATTTTGGAGCGTTGACACAACAAGCTGTCATTAAATTCCAAAACAAATATCGATCTCAAATCCTTGTGCCAGCAGGACTCACACAGGGCACTGGATTTGTAGGGGCATCTACACGTGCACAAATCCAAAAACTTGGGGCGCTCACAATGCCAGCAAACCCAACAGGAGGTCAGAGCACGTCCGGCAACACAAGCAACAATACCGAAGAGATTGTAGCTGAAGAAGGTGACATTAGAGTCACGCGCGGTAGTGAACACATACGCACGCTTGGACTTGGAGAAACGGAAGATATTTACTCAATAGATATAAAAGCAGAAGATTCAACAATGACCATAAATCGAATCGACTTTCTATTCGATAAGAAAGTATGGCGATACATAGATTCTTTTGAACTATACCAAGACGGCAAAAAAATTGCATCGCTTAAAGCTACTGAAAGCAATTTCAGTACTGAAGGGAGTGAATACAGGCTTCGGTTTGGAGATCTGAAGGCAACAGTCTCAGAAGACCACAAAGACACCTTTGTACTTACAGCCAAAGGTATCAAAAACCTTTCTACGAGTCGGGAATCTGACACACTTTCAGTCTACGTTCCAAAGCAAGGCATCCGCGCAGTAGATACTGCAAAGTTAACAACCTATGGTCCTAACAGCGATCTGGTTACTCGAACATTTGATTTTCGAGAGACTGAAGAGGACGGTGTCATCGTGGTACGCCTTAGCGACAAGAGTCCTGACTCTGGTTCAATCGCAGTTGAAAATAACAGTAACTCAGAATCCACTGTGCTGATTGCAACACTTAAAGCTGACGAAAGTGACATTACCTTTAAAAATATGTATGTCAAAGTTGCCAGTAGCGAAACAAATGTATCCAACGTCGTACGAAAGCTTTCACTTTCACACAAAGGGAATGTTATAGCATCAGAAAGCGTTGTAAAAAATGGCACATCTGCAATCATTGGCAGAGATGAAGATGGAAATGCATACACGATTATTGATGCAAACGAATACTACGTACGATTCGATGATCTCGAAGATATCACCATTAACGATGGGGACAAAGAAGATATCAAGATTGTGGCTGAATTCAATAAAGCAGACGGCATAAAGTATGCTTCCGGGACCACAGTCACCTTTACAATCCGAGCAATTGACGGTGACAACATCCATGGAGAAGATATCACAAGTGGCAACCTCAATATCGGAAACGACAGGGTACTTATCCTATACACAGAAGGTCTCTCGTTCGCCTTTGTGAGCGAAAAAACTTCAACAAAAGGAGTGTCTGACCGAAGAGGGGTCTTCCAAATAACATTTGAAATTCAAGCATTTGGAGATGACATCTACGTTCCAATTGGTGCTTCACGACAGACTGGAACAACAAGCGTAAATGTGGGAGGCATTGAGTATAGTTTCGTCAATAGTGACGGTGCTCGTTACACGCTTGGATCAGTTTCACAATCCACTGAAATAAAAAGTGCTAAACAAATTGGTTCCTTCTATAAAATTGATGAAGGTACTGCCAAGACAGTAATCCTCAATGTCGTGCTTGATAACACTGATGCGATTACCGACTTCTACCTACTTGAGATTGAACAAATTCGCTACCGTACCGGAAGTACAACAGGTTCTGAAGTAACGATTACAACAGGCTTCGAAGATTACCAAACTGGCTACGAATCAATTAACAAATAAATTGCAAAAATCCCCCTGGCTCCCAAGGGGATTTTTTATTTACAACATAATCTAAATTAAAATAATAAGTGGACCAATACACGTCGCCATACCTAACTTAGTTTAAAATTGACACAACATAGTATTTGTATTGTAAGTTATTGTAGCATTGACACTAACTATAGCAACATGTAGAGTGGGCGTAGGAGTGCAGGAGATACATTGCGGGAAACCGCAATATACTTTTGAACTCAGATAGTGTCATACAGACACTAAATATCCTACCCTCTCGGCAAGGTGCCGTGCTCTGCAGGTTAACACTCGGAGCGTCCCACCTTGGCAGAAGGCTAGGGAGGTTCTTTGAAAATTGCATTGTAAATTATAGCAATGCTTCACACGAGACATCGCTCTCATCACCAAATGGAGATACGACAATGAAAGCTCACTTGCTTATCATCGATCCACAAAACGACTTCATGGATATTCTTGCAGGAAAGAATGACCATGTCGGCTTCACCGTCCACCTTCCTGACGGCGCTGACCTCAACTTCCGTTCTGGTCTGCCCGTCACCGGAGCACTTGACGACGCCAAGCGTACAGCCTCGCTCATCGACCGCATTGGCACGAAACTTCAAAAGATTCACGTCACGCTCGATTCGCATCACCCGGTTGATATCGGTCATCCAGTTTTCTGGATGGATGCAAATGGCAAGATGCCAGCGCCGATGACGTTGATCACCGCCGACGCTATCGAAGATGGCACCTGGACAACACGCATCCCTTCACTTCGTGACTATGCACTCAAGTATGCGCGCAGCCTCGAAGCTGCTGGGAAGTTCCAGATCATGGCCTGGTCACTCCACTGCCTGATTGGCACTTGGGGGCACAATGTGCAAGAAGACCTTGCCAAAGCTCTCGACCGTTGGAGCGTCGCACGTGTCCGCAACGTCGACTACGTCACCAAGGGCACCAATGTTCTGACTGAACACTATGGCGCACTATTGGCGGAAGTTCCTGTTGCGAACGACCCGTCGACGCAGCTCAATGGCCGCTTCTTGCAAATGTTGCAGGAAGCTGACATCATCGCGGTCGCCGGCGAAGCATCGAGTCACTGCGTGAAAGCAACGGTTGAACAGGTCGCCGAACACATCGGCGAGGAACACATCAAAAAGTTCCACATCCTAACCGACTGTATGTCGCCAGTACCAGCAATCACCGCCCCAGACGGCACAGTCATTGTTGACTTCCCTGCAATTGCAGAGCAGTTCCAGCAAGACATGGCCGCGCGAGGCATGACGCTGACTACTTCGGCAGAATTTCTTGCGTAATCCCTGCGGATTCTTGCTTTCAGTAAGAATCCACTCAACTTTGGAGAACCAAAATGGACAACTCACAAACAATGGATGACTTCGCTATTGGCAGTGGATTCAGCTTCACTGGTGCAACCATCGACGAACTCGGCGCAACTGAGTATACGCTCGTGACCATTGCACTCGACGAATCTGGCTCAATCAGCGGCTACGAAACACAGATCAGTGACATGCTCACTGAAGCAATCAAAGCATGCAACAAGTCTGCGCGCTCCAATAACCTGATGGTTCGCACGATTCGTTTCGGTTCGCAGTATCGAAGCCGGAACGGCAACGGTGTCGATGAACTCCACGGTTTCAAGACCTTGGCAGAAATTGACCTCAACAGCTACCCGAAGCTGAATGGCGGCGGAGCCACTCCACTCTGCGATGCAGTCTACTCAGGTGTCGGCGCAATGAACGCCTACGCCAAGAGCTTGCAAGACATGGACTTCGACGTCAATGGCATCACCTTCGTGATTACCGACGGCGGAGAAAATGCTTCAACAGCAAGCATGAAGATGGTAAAGGACTCTTTGACTGAATCCATCAAAGGTGAAGTCATGGAATCACATGTCTCGGTGCTCATCGGTATTGACACTGGGTATTCGGACGACAAAGACAACCTGGAAACGTTCCAGCGTGAAACCGGCATGACCCAGTTCATCTGGGCTGGTGATGCAAGCAAAGGCAAACTTGCCAAGCTTGCAGCCTTCGTCTCTCAATCAATCTCGAGCACCTCTGTGGCGCTCGGGACAGGTGGTCCGAGTCAGAATATCTTGGCAACTATCTAATCCTCGGGGAGACGTCATACGTCTCCCCTTTTTATTTCTATCGCGAAACAAAAAGGAGCGTTCTGATGAACATACTCAATGTTGACCACAGCTTTCACATAGGTGAACAGCATCGGAAGATTGGCAAGCCCTGCCAAGACTATGCCCTCAGTGGCCTGCTTGACGAGCAGACCGCATACGCAATCGTCAGCGACGGATGTTCGTCTGGTGGAATGACTGATATAGGAGCACGCCTCGTTGCGCTCGCGACGCGCCGTGCACTTACTGAACTCCACATAAAGAACGGATTTCCGGCAAAAGACGAACACGTATCAGCGATCAATAAACTTCGTGATTCCTATCTCGAAGATTATCGTCGCGTGCTCGACCTTACTCACAAAGACTTACTCGCAACGTGTTTGTGGGCAGTCGCAAACAAAGACATGGCTTTTGCTCACGCTACTGGTGATGGAATGATTGCGCTGCAGTATGAAGACGAGCTCTTCCTCGAAAGTTTTGAGTGGGCAAAGAACATGCCATTTTATCCTGCATACAAAATCGGGAATATGGTTGATTCATTCAAAAATGTTTTAGCTGATGAGCCTGAGCCTTTCACTGACATACTGGAATCTACAAGTCCTACGGGAATGGGTGGCATACCCGATGGATTCCTCTCTACACACGATGTCGCAACCGGCATGCGTGGCGTAGGCACCTGGTGGGCAATACACAATACAGATTGCTCTGGAAACTTGCAGACAATTGCCCTCTTTTCAGATGGCGTGAAGCAGGTGCGTGAAATGTCTTACCAGACAGTCGCTGCTGGACTTCTTGCATTCAAAAGTACCACAGGTGCGTTTGCAGTGAGAAGGATGAATCGCTTTCTCAAAGACATTGAGAAAATAGGCGGCAGTCCGATTGATGATATTGCGTTTGCAGTAATTCATATTGCGGATAAAAATAAACCAACATAATGGAGGGTGTCATGGCACTCATACAGAAAGCAACAAAGGTTGAACTCGAGGGTCGTGGCTCGCTCACACTCCGGACTGGTGACTATGTCACAAAAGGAGGTGAGGGTGCAGTATATCGAAAAAGCGATACTGTAATCAAACTCTACACTGACCCAAAGAAAATGCTGCAAGATGACATGGTCGGAAAAATTCGACTTCTTGCCAAAACGTTCAAACATCCATCAATTATTGGTCCACAAGGAATCGTCAAAACTGAAAAGGGCACGCCCATCGGCTACTACATGCCCTTTGCTTCAGGCGAACCATTGTCTCGTATTTTCACTAACGACTTTCGTTCACGCGAAAATTTTGGTGATGTGGATGCACTTACACTTGTTGAACGTATGCACAAAGTTGTGCAACACACACACGACAAGCAAGCTCTGATGGTTGACGCTAACGAACTCAACTGGCTCGCTGACATCAAGGTCAAAAACGGCCCCTTGCCGCAAGCGATCGATGTCGACTCGTGGGCAGTTGGAAAATGGCCCACTAAAGTCATTATGCCCTCTATCCGTGATTGGCACAGTCCTTCTTTTGGACCACTGACTGACTGGTATGCTTGGGGAATTGTTACGTTTCAAGTACTCTCCGGCATCCATCCTTTCAAGGGGAAACTGGAGGGATACAAAACCGGAGAGTTGGAGCGCCGCATGAAAGATAATGCATCAGTATTCCTACCTGATGTTCGGCTCAATCGCGCAGTACGTGACTTCAAATGCATTCCAGGACCACTCCTTGATTGGTACCAAGAAACATTTGCGACCACAAACCGATCAACTCCTCCTCTTCCAAGCCTTACCGGCATTTCAACAAACGGCGGTCGGAAGATCTTAAGAACAGTTGTCACACAAACTGGTGGTCTCGTGTATCAAAATATATTTGAGATTATTGGGGAAGTTGTCACCTCTGTGTGGCCATGCGGAGTTGTACGAACAACATCT
>CAZYTF010000033.1:0-11890 GCA_964649535.1 uncultured Candidatus Saccharibacteria bacterium
ACACTCATTTCGTCACTGTATGGAATGAATGTCATCTTGCCGCGAGCTCAAAGTCCTTTTGCGTTTTATGTGATACTCATACTTATTTTGTTGATAGTTGCATCAGTTGTATATATTTTTAAACGTTCTAAGTGGTTATAGTATGAAGCAACAAGTTTTTTACATTCACGGAGGTGAATCATATGATGACCATGATGTTTTTTTGAATCGTCTACACACTATAGATATTCGTGACTTACCAACGGTGGAGACAAAAGGGAAGTGGACCGGCACTCTCGCTGCTGAGCTTGGTGAAGATTACGAGGTCTTTATGCCTGCAATGCCAAATAAACAAAATGCTAAATACGAAGAGTGGAAAATCTGGTTTGAACGACACTTTGAATATTTGAATGATGGGGTGATATTGTTGGGGTGCTCACTTGGCGCGATGTTTCTAACTAAATACCTTGCCGATAATACGCCACCATTTTCTGTAAAAGTGCTGATGCTTCTGGCGTGCCCGATTAGAGTTACGGGGTTTCATGATGACGAATCAGGCAGTTTTCGTTTTAATACTAATGTCATTCCTGAATTAGCAGGGAAAGCTGCTCAAATTTTTGTATTGCATTCAAAGGATGATTTTCTGGTTCCTTATGAACATGCGCTTACATTCCATGAATTATTGCCTGAAGCAGAACTACTAACATTTGAAGATAAAAACCACTTTCTAGTTGCGAAATTCCCGGAATTAATTCAATTAATCAAGAAAATATCGTAGTTTATTGCAAAAATGGATGAGAAAGTTGACTGAAGTGAATTTTGTCATTTTTAATAAATCATTGCTCAATAAGCAACTTGTATGAAAGAATCAGCCTTTTCGTCCGTCTTCAGATATAATGGTTCATGCATGCCTGATCACAATGGAAAAGACAGCATAATGGAGAGCCAGGAGGAACGTTTTTTGAAAGCTTTTGAGGAATATAATGACGCATTGTTTCGGCATGCGACTCTCCGAATCAGCGATAGAGAACGGGCGATTGACTTGGTGCACGATACATACACAAAAGTATGGTCGTATGTACGTAATGGTCATGAAGTAGAGCAGTTTCGTCCATTTCTCTATAAAGTACTCAACAACCTCATTATTGATGAGTATCGAAAGGCTAAAGAAGCTTCGCTCGATGCTTTGTTTGAAAAAGAGGGGATTGACGAAGGCACTTTTGACGAGCTTTCAGAAAGTACTGCAGAGGCTCTCGCCGCAACTCTTGATGGCAAGAAGGCGTTTGAAATGTTAGAACAGCTACCTGATGCATACCGGGAGGTCATCATACTTCGATTTGTGGATGAACTTGGTCCAAAAGAGATAAGTGAGCTTATCGAAGAATCAGAAAATGTTGTCTCAGTCCGACTTTTCAGGGGGCTTAAAATGCTCCGCGAGCGAATCGAACAAAAGGAAAAAGCTGTGGAAGAAGCTCGAAAGAGTAAACAATAAATTATTTTAATACAAAAAATGAAACGATTTAGTGAACAACTTAAGAAAAAATCAGAAAGTATCCGCATGCAAAAAGCAGAGCGGGCTGATTTGCGTGCGCGCGTTGTTTCATATATGGAGTATCACCCTTTGCCAACATCACTGCAGGGGCAAAGTAAAGAGTCAGTAGCTTCAAAATCATTTGTACCTATGAAGCTCAACATGACGTATGCCCGCAGTTTTGCAGGAATTTTCACAATGATTTTAATGGTTGGAATCCCGGTTGTTGCTGAGCGCGCTGTGCCTGGTGATGTGTTGTATCCAGTAAAAGTACAATTTAATGAAGAACTTCGTTCCTCATTATCTTTTTCACCATATGCAAAGGTTGAATGGGAGACTAAGCGTCTCGAACGACGTCTTGCTGAAGCACGTCTTTTAGAAGATGAGGGAAAGCTTACTGACGAGATCGAGGCAAAAGTAGCGCAGGCAGTGCAAAACCATTCAGATGCAGCTCAGCAAGAAATTGCTACGCTTCGCGAAAGTGACAGTGATGAAGCAGCTTTGGCTGAAATTACATTCGCCTCAGCACTTGATGTGCAGTCTGAGGTGCTCGAGAATCGTGGCGAAAAAGATGGAGAAGGAGGGCTCTCAGTGGCTACACTAGCGGGTGCTGTTGCTGATGCACGAAGTGGTGTGGCACTTGCACAAGGAAACTCTACTCCGTCGTATGAAAAGCTACTTGGACGAATTGAGACTGAAACAACCCGAGCTCAAGAACTTTTCACTTCAGTGAAGACTGAGGCCTCAGAGGAAGAAAAAATAAATATTGAACGACGTCTTGCGGATATCCAGCGAAAAGTTGCAGTTGCTATAGCATTACGCATACAAGAGAATGAAAATATTGAAGTTGTTGAAAGGGAATTGGAACTTTCTGTTAATGCAGCAACTCAGGATGTCTCTGCTGTAGCTGTAGAAGCTTCATCAGACACGCCTTCTTCGTCTGACCCTACTCTGTCGCAAGAGGCTCCAGAATCTACTGATAAATTTGCAGTTGCTGCGTATGATGTACAGCCTAAGGAGTCTATTGTGATGTTGAGTGCTGCGCTTACTGACACACGAAAGCTTATCAGTTTTATGACTGATATAGACGTACGCTCCAACGTAACTATCGAAGAGCTTGTGCCTGTCACACTTACGAGTGAAGAACAAGTAATTCGAATTGAAGACTTTCTCAATGAAATAAATCAGAAGAAGCTAAATATTGACGTACTTGTCATTGGTTTGGCACATACGGTTGATTTCGAAACTGGTAAAGCTCAGTTAGAGGACTTTGTTTTGAACACAGAGAAAGCACTTGCTGCAGGAGAATTATTGCGAGCTGATTCACTTGCTCTTTCTGCAAATGAAATTGCAGAAAGCTTGCTTAACATGGGCGTAAAAAAAGACGCGTCTATAGATGCAAAAGAGCGGGCAACTACTTCAGAGGTATTTGTTGACAAAACAAAGTCTTCTACATCAAAAAGAGTCGCTGAGTAGTGTATCCGAAATAGACGTTTAGGATTTGGAGTTAGTGCGGGGCGGCCTTTGGCCGCCCTGCTTTTTACGTTAAAGGTGTCTAGTAGAAATATTATCAAACATAAATAATTTATTGTAACTATGTGTAACGTCATTGACACACTTTTTTGTGACTGTATATTCATAAGTATGCAATATATGCACTCAACTTCAGTTGCAGCAAATAAACATGTTTGGTTTATTATGTTCCTGCTTACCAAAAGGTAAGATCGGTTTTGTGTGTAAGTAACATCTATATCAAACCGGTCTTACAGGCCGGTTTTTGTTTTGAGTTGCTGTGTGAGGGAGAAAAGCATCATCGATGCTTTTCTCCCTCACATCACAATTATGTGGTGTGACAGTGAGACAGCCTCGCTGCCAGGTTCTTATAGGGAGAGCAAAATGGAAATAAGTGAGACAACTTTCACTCAGGAGCAGATCAGAAAGCTCCATGCTGAATATTTAAAGAATAACCCCAGCATTGAGCTTGAATTTAGTAGCTTTCTGAGAGGAAATTACAATCCATCAACTCGGCCTCGACGTTATGTTGAAAGTGATACGATGCGCTATATTTTATAATGTAGCTTCGTTGCCAAACAGCGCCAACTGGCGCTGTTTTTTTATTTATATACCAAAAAATACGCATCCCGCGTATTTCTGGAACTGTAAATATCCATGTTGGAACATTCACTAAAGAACTATATATGTATTGTATTTGTCGACAAATCGTGCCTTTTCGAAATTAGACACGAGCAATATCGTAACGCGGAAAGTTATAGTTTCCAACTTTTCACTGTGTATAATGCAAAAATGTGTAAATTTGTTACCATCAGTGCATAGTAACTAAACATTTCCATTCTAATGAATAATTTTTCAGCTTCAGTAATAGATGTGTTGCCAAATATAGTCATGACGTTTCCGTTGGTTGGTGAATTAAATCTCTCTCCATATATTGCGGCATTAGCAATTTTTATAGGGTTATCAGTATTTTTCAAGATTATTCAAGTTGTTGTGATTGGCAGATTGCACGCATTATCTCAAAAAACAAAAACTGATGTCGATGATGTGCTGATAGATGCAGTAAAAGGTATTCGGGCGTGGGTATATACGCTCGTAGCGTTCTATGTCTCACTACAGTTTTTTTCATTTCCTGAAATCGCAGATAGGATTCTTACCGGATTCGTTTACTTTGCTGTTGCGTGGCAGGTGATAGAGATTGCGTTATGTTTCGTTGAATATGGAGCTGGGCGTTTCTTAGAAAAAGATGAAGACAATGACGGTGTAATTGATCCAAATACAGCGACTGCGTCGCATATGTTGACGCTCATTGCTCGGATAGTGTTATGGGCGCTTGGAGGTCTATTCGTGCTTTCAAATATGGGTATTGAAGTCACCTCACTTATCGCCGGACTTGGCATCGGTGGTGTTGCGGTAGCATTTGCATTGCAGGGGATTCTCTCTGACTTATTTGCTTCCTTTTCTTTGTATTTCGATAAGCCATTTCGTATCGGTGATTACATTGTGATTGGTGATGACTCTGGAACAGTCGAAAAGATTGGTATCAAATCAACACGTATTCGGACTCTTCAGGGTGAAGAGCTTGTGGTAAGTAATGCTGAACTAACCTCAACACGCGTACAGAACTTTAAAAAGATGCAACGCCGACGGATTGTCACACAGTTTGGTATAACGTACGAGACGCCCCATCAGCGTGTCAGAGAGACCCCTGGAGTTGTTACGCGGATACTTGAGTCGATAGATGGCGCATCGCTCGACAGAGTCCATTTTACGACCTTTGGAGACTTCGCACTCATGTTTGAGATTGTGTACTACGTAGAGTCTTCTGATTACGCAGTATTTATGGATTTACAACAACAATTTAATCTTGAACTCATGGATAAGTTTTCAGAGCTCGGAATTGAGTTTGCGTACCCAACTCAAGTCCAATACGTAAAAAGATTGGATTAAAACGCAAAAAGGCAAATATAAACTACACCATAGATGCATTAAAATAGTTATCATACGGTGTGTAGAAATAACATTCACAACACAGAGGATGTACACAGTATGCACGGAGAGAGATTTATCCAAGCTTGCCGAGTGACAGTGCATGGAAATGCATTTCACGCACATCATCTGTGTTGTAAGTATTAACTCTATAGACCACCCAATCAAAGATTGAGTAATCTAAAAAAGTTCTCAAGCATAACCGTGCTTGAGAGTGTAATCTAACGAATAGTCTGTGAAACAGAGCGGCTGTCAATCCGCCCTGTTTCTTTTTAGTCTTCTTTTTTTGCTCCTCCCTGGAGCTTTGCCAGTATGGCAAAGGGAGAATTGGGGTCAGGTTCTAATTTTGACTCCATTTCATCACTTTTGCAGAAACCGGGAGAAAGAGTTTCTCCTGTTTCCGCGTTGCACCAACCAGCTCCAACACTGGGAGATTCAATCCCAGAAGAAAAGCCGCGTCGTCCTTGCCACTCTTTCTCAAGTTTGTCGAGAAGAACGCAGATGGTCTCAATCTGCGCCACAGTGGGATTGACATAGTGCATGACTGTGAAGTCGTGCACTTCCGCGATTGTTCTCTTCTCCCAGAGGAGTGCCAACTCTTCTGGGTTCACATACCATCGCTCTGCCTCGGGATGGTGGTGACTCCGAATTACTTCGTCAGGAGAGCGGAGCTCTCCTGACGAAGTAATCACCCACCCACGACGGTGCATTTTCCCTTGCCCTCTTTCATGTAGGACAAGGAAATCTGTCCGCGGTGTCGGGGCAGATAACACCCGTTTTTGGAGCCAGTTCACGTTGCGGAGCAACCAGTCTGATTCCCTTCGAATGAGAGTTTTGGCTGACTGGTCCTGCCACCAGCTTTTACGCTTGGTGGCAGTAACTCTTTTTTTCTCTGCCCAAGTTTCCCATCCCTCAGGGTGGGAAAGCAAAACAACTGCCTCCCTCGCCCTTTGGAGGCGAGTGAGTAGCTTACGCTGCTCACTTCCTTGGGCAACACGGAGTGCCTCCTTCTCAAGACACTTCGTCTTTTCTGAAGTGAGAAGCCTCTCCGCTTCTGTGCAGAGCATGAGGCGGGCCTCACGCTCTTTTGTTGCCACTGCTTTGCAGCGGCTCACTTCAGTGCTGGCTTCCGCCAGCTCCTCTTTGGCAGTACGCAGCCTTTCGGCCGCGGCTGCCTCGGAAGAAAGTGCATCATTCAGTACCCGCTCTTCCGGGGTCATCTTTCGGAGCATCGCTCCGAAAAAAATGGCGTCCGTGATACTGGCATTATATGAATCCAAGCTCATAGAAGCCTCCTTCGTATTGTTCGTTTTCTGTATAGACGAAGTACGAACTTTCGTCATATACATACAATAGGCTTGCGCACATGCGCTCCCCATTTGAAAACTCAATTTTATTTTAATTAAGTCATCAAAAAGAGAGGTGAGTGTACTTGAAAGTTATCCACTCACCCTTGTTGCTACTCCTTTTTGATGAATCCGTCTTTCAGGAGAGCGTTTATCTCCTCCTCTCCGATGTCTTCCTCGGGGAGGTTTATCACCTCCCCATGGTTGAATCGCCGAGACCAGGGCTTGGAAGCGTGGACAAAGAAATTCCCTGCTTCACGCTGGTCTGAAAACTCGTCCGGCAGTGTTAGCCAGAACGTTTGAGTTACTACATAGTCCATACCATTTCCTTTTATTCTGAAATACGAGCACTTTGGCAGCTCGCTACTCCATATCTCCTGATCCTTATACAGAACCAGTTTCAGTACACGAGTTGTACACTCATGTTCTGAAACTGATGTTCGACGAATACCATTCGTGCGAACAAACCAGAAACCTTAACCAATTTTTTCGTAGTGCCACAGGGCGGGATTACTCCCGCCCTGTGGTTGCGATCACCCGGCCCGATTGAGGCGAGTAACCGCGATGATATGTCCCTTGTCGTTGCGGATCGCTCCGTCTTTGGGACCAGTCCCAGGAACGACGACGTCGTCCCTGCAGACGATCCGACCTCCAACGAGTCCGGACACGATATAAGTCGTGTCCTCGGCGGGTTCGGGGAGGTCTTCGACCTCTCCGAACACCGCCACTCCATAGAGGGGAACGCCGTTCAGTATACCCTCCTGCTCCGCCGGGGTAGCGGTCACCCGCGCCACTGTGCCCGAGGGCGCAATGACGCTGTCCGTACCATCTTCGGCACGGAGGGTCAGAGGGTGCGGGGTAAGGTTGATAAACGTGGTCATGGCAAAACTCCTTGTTGCCTGTCTCTGCGAGTCCGTCGCAGTGCGGTTGGTAGGGTTCCTATTACGAAACCCATTTGAAAACTCAATTCTATTTAACTTTGATGTCCAACATTTTAAGTTATTAAGGACTCAAATGGATTCAAAATATGTATCCACCATATTTCGAAAACGTAACCAATTTTTATTGTTGCCACCGGGCGGGTATGACCCCGCCCGGTGATGTCTTACCCAGTAAGCCGCTCGAGCAAGATCCGCTCGATCATGGGTGCCACTGGCAGCACCCAGCGGAGTGTTTGCACACTCCCGGCATCCGCCTCCCAAACGAGGCGAAGCATTCTGAGCGAGACCAACCGGTCGGACAGGCCATGCCGGTCAATCACACTCAGAATTTTATCGGGGCACATTGCTCCCCGATATGAGGTAGGGGCGTTCGGGTCAAACGCCGGGTCATCCAGCGCCATTCCGACTTTCTCGGTAATGGCGCGAGCGACCCTACCAAAGTAATCGTGACCCATCATAACGAAGGTCGCGATTTGCTTGGTCGCCTCATCGACCCAGCCAGGAGCGGTGTCGCGCCAGAGCGCGACCGATGCTCCACCATGTGCACCGGGTTTGTTGACCGAAATCAACTTCCCGATGTCGTGGTGTAGCATCCCCAGACGCAGACCCGCCCGCACCTGCTGTGCCCGCTCTTCTGTCCAGCCACGAGAGCGAAGCTCAGTAAAGAGCTCGTCAGTGGCTAGACACAGTGCCGAGGCGACCAAGTGCTGGTCGAGCTGCCACCCACCGTGGGTGACCTTCTGCTCGCCGTCGTGTTTGACGCCAGGCCGCCCTTGGTAGAGCGACCCGTCGAGCATAGCAGCCAGGTATTCGTCCCAGCCACCAAACGGCTTGCGCGCACGACTCTGATTAAGGAGCCACTCGCGAAAGGTGGCGTCGCTGGACTGGGAGCACACAAAGTGCAGCCAGGTAGAGAAGCCTTCCGGCGGATCCAGTTGCTCTGGGGCTGGCTCCGGTTGATTCCGGACCTCAGCTGCGTTTTTTGCCACTCGTTGCTGTTCGAGTGACTCAGGCAACTGTGCCGGCGCAACGGGCGGTACTGCCCGCGCCGTGCGGTCAGCCGTGCGGTAGTATTGAACCACCGCAAGGGCGTCGGGAAGCTCCGCATCACGAAGTCCTCCCCATGCGACATTGGTCGAGGCGCGAGCGGCCGAAGCCGCCTCGCTTTTGACCACCCGCTTGTGGAGGGCGGGCGAATACGTCGCCTCCTGTGGGACTACCCGGTGCTCGCCGTACGCTTTCGCGTACGCCTGTCCCAAGCGCCCTGAAAGAGACAACCCCGGATACTCGCGCACGAGTTTCCGGGCGCGACCCACAGCGGCAGAGAGAAACTTCTCAGTCCCTCCGTAGGCCGCAACGGCCGCCCCGTTGAGGGCGACCTTACCGACCCGCAGGTGATCGAGTACGCGCTGATCGCGCACCACGACCTCGAGCTTTCCCGCGGAGTTTACCATCCGCACCGCGCCGAGGCGCAGGGTGATGGCCCGATCCCCGAAAGGGAAATAGGTCGGCGTATCAGGACATACCGACCAGCGGCGCCAGCTGTGGTGCTCGCGCAGCCATGCATCGAGCGTGACTGCGTCTTCGACCGTGCGGACAGCGATGTCCGCATCGGTTGAAAACTGCGGCGGACCATACTGACCGTTCAGAAACGGCCGATAGAAAAGCCCGCAGGCTCCCCATGCCTCGATGCCAAGAGCATTGCTGCCCTCCATCAAGGCGTGGAGTGTCGCGTTGTCCCACTCGGGACCCCGCGTTGTGAACCTCACAAATTTCTCCATAGTGTCTACTCTCTCTCCCCGTTTTGCATCGAAGGGGCGAGTGATACGGGCGGATGCAAGCCCTATTTTTCTTAGATGTAGCGAAGCGCCTCGGCCAGAACAGCGCCTTGGTCGAGAACACTCGCATCGATCTCAACCACTCGCGTTACCGCGTATGTAGTCGAGATCGACTGGCGATAGAGGTCTTGTGCCCCTGAGGCAAAACTTGCCTCGTCGTTGGGGCTCAGTTGCTCCCGCCCGCTCATACGCTCGCGACGCACCGCATCATGTGCCGTCAGGAACACAACCACGTCGGGCACCGCAATGGTGCCGAGCGACATCAGGGCGCAGCTGCCGGAGCAGCTAGGCTTTCCGGCGATTGCAGCATGCAATCGCCCGGAGGCAATCTGCCCGCCAACCCAGCGGTCGGCGAGCAGAGTTTTGCCTCCTGCCAGACCGGGCACGACCAAGGTGTTTGAAACCTCGGCGATCCCGGCCAAGTAGGCCGCCTGGAGCGCGCACTGTGGCGCGCCGGCGGTCCTCAGCCGCTTGAGCTTTTCCGCCGCACGTTCAGTGCGACGTGGCAAAATCTCCCCTGAGAGAGCAGCACAGAGCCGCTCGCTCAGGGTTGATTTGCCTGTGCCGTCGATACCTTCGACGACAATAAAACGTCCACTTTTTTTCACATCCATTCTCCTCACTCCCCGTTATGCACGAAAGGGGCGTGTGTTATAGGCGCGTGCTAGCCTGTGTTACTTTTTGGTTGGGGTAGTGCCCCATTTAAAAACTCAACTAGTTAAGTACTCAAATGGATGGGCGACGTAACCAAACGTCGCCCAGAACCAACCAACTCCAGAAGGTGTTAACCTTCCAAGGCCTGACGGACGTAGTCCGTCAGGATTTTTTCTGCCTCCTCACGAAGGCAGATGAGAGGGTACAGCCTGCACCCCCCCTGGTAATAGTCGCCCCACTCGTTGAGCAGGGCTCCCGGACCCAAGTCCGGGAGTTCACACAATGTCGCTCCCTCGGCCCGTTTGGGGACAAGCCCCAAACATTGGAGCAGGGCCTCCTGCCCCTCGCCGGAAAAGGGACCCCAAGAGTCCCCATTTTCGGTGATGATGTTGGGGACGTACGTCCCCAACATCTTGTCGAGTACATACTCGACAAAGATGACGGGTAACCCGCCATCTTCTTTTAAGGCAACGTGACGTTCTGCCACATTGTTGCCCCCCTCTTTATAAGACAGGCAAGCCATTCGGCCCACCTCTTCTTCCCAGGTTTCGGTTCTCCCGAAACCTAACCAGTGGGTTTTGACCCACTGTTTACAGGTGCGGGTATTAACCCGCACCTGTATGTCCCAGCCCAACGCAGCGACTGCGGCGTAGAACTCTTTTGTGATTTCCTTTGCTGGCGGCGTAGCCGCCTTCATTTTTTCGATTGCGGTCTGGGCGGCCTTTGTGTAATTGCTCATTTAATCCTCCATGGATCTTTTGATCTCTCGATCTCACTTATCTATTATTTCCAACAAAGTGGCCGGATAAGACGGAATTAACTCAATTTTGGTTCACTCTCTCCGAGATCCCCATGCGAGTACACCAAGAAAACTTCTTCAATATGATTTCGTTATGATTTTTGTTTTGGGCGTACTCACATGGAGGTACAACACCGTTTGTTATTTCACTAGGGTGTTGCGTTCCATGGGACGGCGCCGGAGGCGCCGTCCGTTATTAATTACCACTGGTATCTTTTTTCTTACAGAGACTGTCCACTCGCTGGATCTTTTACTCATTACTTCGTAAAAGCTCTCAATGAGTCTTGCAAAAGTCTCCCAGACTTTCTCACCCAGTAGCTTTGTGACATACTCCAGTGCTTGGTTATCGCTTTGGAATGTGTCAGGTATTTTATTGTCGAGGCTCTCTCCTTTCTCTCTCTTTCAAGTGAAGGACATTTTCGGTAAGAAACGGTGGTTAATCGCTTCCAACCGATCGATGTCCTCTCGAGCAATGCTCAAGGTTAATCGGGTGATGCCTCATAGAGCGACTTTAAGTCTAGACTCTAGGTGAGATGGGTTTGCGGCATATCTCCAGCATCGACGCAAACGAATCGTGGTTTGAAAAACAAGTTATTCCTTTGGCTCCTTGCTTGCTACACTTTCGGCTGTAGTCACCTCCTATTACTAGGACGAGCCGCTCGGCTCATTTCTCATTCCTGATTCCCTGTAAGGTACTCTCTCCAGAAGAGGTCTTGCGACTTCTTCTTTCTAACTATCTATAGCATAACAGAGTTTAACTGTATTGTCAAGGAGTGTATACAAAATACCGACACATATATCATATATTCTTTATATTGAACAATAATTTTGTTATTTGTGAACATATTATTGTCACAGTCTTGTGACAATTACAATAAACATGCTATTGTACTGGTATGATTCAACTAGAATATACAAAAGAAATCACTGATACTGGCCTCACTAAGGAGCAGGCTATCGTGTATGAAGTGTTACTAAAATTAGGGGAAAGCCCTGCGAGCACTATTGCAAGAGCCGTTCCAAGTGGCACGACCTTGTCACGGCCATTGGTCTACAAAGTACTTGAAGAACTGATACAGTTAGACTTGGCCCAAAAGACAGAAGAATCTAAGAAGATATCTACGTTTATTCCAAAGCACCCTGTTGCCATCACTAAGGTAATAGATTCACAGAAAGAACGAATCGAACGCACTAAAAAGCAGTTTTTGAGTACTTCTGGCAAGCTTTCGTCTTTATTCAATCTGAGTGTTGGAAAGCCGGGGGTGCAGTTTTATGAAGGAAAGGATGGGATTTGGGAGGTT
>CAZYTF010000034.1:0-11739 GCA_964649535.1 uncultured Candidatus Saccharibacteria bacterium
TTTGCAGTATATCAAAAAGGTTTTTATATACTTACGTACGCTAACTATATTGGAGATATACTCTTTGTGTCGTTTTTGGGTGCTCACGTCTGGTCACTTGATAAACATTTGCTAGAGTGGCACGGCTTTATGGGTGTCATTGAAAGATTTGTAGAAAAGTACTCATTCCTCATGTTGCGAATCACATTTGGCATTTCTCTTATTTATGCATCAGTGTATGCAAAATTCATTCACAGCGAATTAGCTTTGCGCACAGTCATAGACTATAACCTTACTGACTATTTTCACTTCGACCCACTTTTTATAGTACTTGGTGCAGGGATAATTGAAATAACTATAGGCATATTTATTATAATTGGGTTTGAAGTGCGCTTTGCAAGCTTATTCTTGATGATTTTTCTTACACTTTCACTACTATACTTTGGTGAGGCAGTTTGGCCACATATCGTACTTTTTGGTGGTGCACTCGCACTTTTCATTCATGGATACGACCGCTACTCAATCGAGGGCTACTTCTTTAAAAACGCGCAACATGAACCTGTTTTGTAGCGTGCAAAGAGGTCGCATTATGATACAATCGCTTTCATGAAAGGAAATGAAATTAGAGACAAATATTTGGCATTTATGGCTAAAAATGGTCACGCTATTGTGCCTTCCTCCGCACTCGTGCCAGACAATGATCCAACTACACTTTTTACAGGTAGTGGCATGCAACCTATGGTCCCATATCTCCTTGGTGAAACACATCCAAAAGGTACACGGCTTGCTGACTCGCAAAAATGCTTTCGCGCTGAAGACATTGAAGATGTGGGCGACAATAGACATACTACTTTTTTTGAAATGCTTGGAAACTGGTCGCTCGGTGACTACTTCAAAGAAGAACAAATTCCATGGATTTCAACATTTCTTTTTGATGAAATTGGGCTTGATCCACAGAAATTTTATGTAACTGCATTTCAGGGTGAAGAAACCTCAGGACTGCCAAGGGATACTGAAGTGGTAGACATATGGAAAGGTATTTTTGATGCGCGCGGACTTTCTCATGCGGTTGGCGAAATGGGCTCAGCTGACGAAGGTGGCGCACGAGGTATGCAGGAAGGAGAACGGATTTTTTATTATGACGCCAAAGAAAACTGGTGGAGTCGAGCAGGAGTACCAAGTAAAATGCCTACTGGAGAGATAGGTGGTGGAGATAGTGAAATGTTCTACGATTTCGGCACTAAACATGACACAAGCTTTGGTGAACACTGCCATCCTGCTTGCGACTGTGGACGTTTCATGGAAATAGGGAATAGTGTCTTTATGGAATACATCAAAACTGAAAACGGTTTTGAGAAACTTCCTAAACAAAATGTAGACTTTGGTGGAGGACTTGAACGAATCGTTGCAGCAGCAAACAATGACGGTGACGTGTTTAAAATTGATTTACTGTGGAATGTCATTGAACAAATTCAGACACTCACTGGAAAAAAATATAGCGACGACCCTGTTTCATTTCGAGTCATTACTGACCACATTCGAGGTGCGGTATTCATGATTGGTGACGGAATTCTCCCAGGCAACACTGAACAAGGGTATTTTGTTCGCCGTCTACTCCGTCGTGCGGTGCGTTACGCTGATAAACTTCAAATGCCAGCAGGAGAGCTTAAGAACCTTGCAGATAGTGTTGTAGAGACGTACAAAGCGCACTATACAAACCTCGGAGACAAAAAATCTTTTATTATTGAAGGAATTGGAGGAGAGGAAGAACAGTTCAGAAAAACACTTCATTTAGGATTACATTTACTCCAAAAGGAACTTGGTAAAAGTCTTGAGACTGGAGAAGTTGTTGCGTATAGACAAGGAATTTCTGCACAAAAGGCATTTGATTTGTATCAAACATATGGTTTCCCTATTGAACTTACAGTTGAGGAGGCAGAGAAGCACAACATTGTAATTGATATGGATGGCTTTAAAAAAATTATGGAGGAGCATCGTGAAAAATCTCGCTCAGGAGCTGAACAAAAATTCAAAGGTGGACTTGCTGACAGTTCTGAAAAAGTAGTGCAGTACCACACAGCAACACACCTTATGCTTGCTGGACTTAGAAAAGAGCTTGGTGATCATGTTCATCAAGCGGGGAGCAACATCACTGGTGAACGTCTTAGGTATGATTTCACACATCCAGAAAAGGTGTCCAGTGAGACATTGCGCGCTGTTGAAAAATATGTAAACGATGCAATACAAGCAGGAGGTGAGGTCACTATCAACATAATGCCGAAGTCTGAGGCTGAAAATGACGATACCATTGAAGCATCATTTTGGGACAGATATCCTGACGAGGTGAAGGTGTACACAATGATGACGTCAGATGGAACTCTTGTCTCAAGGGAACTCTGTGGAGGTCCTCATGTAGAAAATCTAAATGATATTCAAGGTACTTTCAAGATAACCAAAGAAGAATCCTCCTCAGCTGGAGTTCGTAGAATCAAGGCAGTATTGGAATAAATCAAAAAAAGCGCTCCGTAAAACGGAGCGCTTTGTATAATGCACAGCACATTACTTAACGCCAGTTATCAATAATGACTCCAATGGCAAGACCGACAGGGCCCAAGATAATCATAAACCACAGAGCCCAATGCAGTGGCTGAAGAAAGACATTTGGATAATATTGACTTTCAAACAGTACCCTCATAGAAACATCTGAAATCGGATTCTTAAAATTTTCTTCTTTTGTTCTACTCTCAGCAACATGCTGCCAGCACAATATTTCCCTCCAGTAATTTAACCAACACATAAATGATATGCAGAATGGAATACCCGCTCCAACAAGAAAACCATAGAAACTATACGTCCCAAAGAGGATATACATAACAGGGCTCCTTTATTGACATTAGAACTATTTCTTTGACAGTATCAAGATTAATGGAAATCGCAATACGTATACTACCCCCCCCATAGAGTTACTGCTATATTCAAAAAATAACCGCCCGAAATCAATCGGGCGGTTTATGGTGTATTCATAGCTTAGTCATACACAGTCCACGTAGCCTGCAAGCAGACATTGTAATTATATCTTTTGACTTCAGCACCATCACTGAATACAGCTTTGAAATCGTAAATGCAATGGTCGCTGCCGTCATCAATTTCGACCAGTACACTTTGGCGAGGACCAAGAATTTGCGAACCAAGCATGTCTTCTTGCCAGGATGTCGCGTCCTCGTTTGATGCATGAAACCTCATCATCGATGTCGATGTATCGTTGATGACTCTCACCCAACGGTTCAAGTTATCAGCATAAGCTGCCGATGAAAATGTCATGGCGACCAGCGCGCACATGATATAAGCTGCAATTCGATGTAGCATTATGTATGTCTCCCTTCAAGGTTCAATGTCCTTTTTAAGAATACATTTATTACAACAAATATCAAGACTATCCACTAAAATATTTTATACAGCTCAGCACTAAGGTTGCCGGGCTGTATACTATATACATAATGTTTAGTTCATCTCGTTCAAAAGATACGTGTGCAATTGTTATTGATATCGGCTCTAGTAGTGTTGGAATTTCAATTGTAGTAAATCACGTACTACAAGAAATGACAGAAGTAGTGTGGTCACATCGTGCACACTGCCTAATTAATGATGGCCCAGCTTCTATACAACCAACAAAGGAGATTCAAACAGCTGTACGTAATGCATTTCTTAAACTTTCACAAAGTGGGCTTCCACTGCTGCAAAAAAGAAAACTTGATGAAAAAATTTCTGAAGTGGTTTCAGTCATTGCTGCTCCCTGGTCGTACACCATCACTAAAACTATCGGTCTTTCTGACGACAATTCATTTGTTGTAACAAAAAAACTTCTAGAAGAATTAATTACAGCAGCTAAAAAACAAGCAGACACTACATTCCAAGCAAATGCTCTAACAGAAACTCTTTCCCTAAAAATGGAACATGAGGATATTATCAACGTGCGCATTAACGGGTATGCGATGATTGACCCAATCGACCAAAGAGGAAGTGATGTGTCAGTGACGCACCTGCAAGTAGCAATCGCCAGCGATTTAATGGACTCACTCAACGAATCTATTAACAAAGTAGTACCTAACGTTCCTCACACAGCAGCTTCGTTCATGTATTCATATTACCTGACTCTCATAAATATGAGACCAAATACGTCAGAGATGTGTCTTGTAGATGTTACCGGCGAAAAAACCGAACTTGGTATTGTTCGTGACGGAATATTACAGCAGTCTACTTATACTGATATGGGTTCATACACTTTGGCACGAAACATAGCAAAAAAATGCAAAGTTCCCTATGAGGAGGCACATGCATACTTAAAAGAAGATCCGGAGGAGCTGAGCGAAAAACTGAACAAGAAAGCGGTTACTGAAATTAAGGCTGTATTGAAAGAATATCAAGAAAATATCTCCACTCTTTTTAAAGGAACCGGTGATGCGCTTTCAATTCCCAAGTCAATTTTCCTTCACACTGACGCACGAACAGAAGAATTTTTTATAGAGCAAATTAAGCGGGGAGCAGAACGAGCTACAGGTCACCCGCACAACGTTCACCCTTTTACATCAAAAGTGGTTTCTTCTGTTGAGAATGGTGATACTGCACTATTGCTCGCACAACACTTCTATGCTCGAAAAGATGAGTATGTAACGCTTTTGCCACAAAATATATAGCCGTTCACAGTTGAATGGTATGCATTTTTCGTAGTTTAGTTATAATGAACGTATATGTCACAAAAGTGGAACCTACAAGATATCCGGCCTGCTGAGTCTCGGAAAAAAAGAACAGCGAAAGAACCAGCAGAAACAAAGGCAAGACAGGCGGCAATTATTAGCCAAAAAGATGAAGTTCCTCAGAGTACTGAAACAACTACAAAGACAAATAGAAAAAGTAAATCCTTAATTTATACCGCTGTAATCTCTCTTGGTGTAGTAGGGCTCGGCATCTTTGCAAGCATGCTACTTGGTGGTGCAGAACTTACAACGCACCCAAAACATCGTGAACCAAATGTAAATGCAGTGTTTGAAGCTGTATCAGTCCAGACAAGCGACAATGATTTACTATATGAAGTGATGACACTTGACGCTGAAGGGGAACGCCAAGTGTCTGCGACTGGACAAGAGCAGGTAACTTCTCAAGCAAGAGGAACAATATCTATTTATAACAATCATAGTAAAGATTCACTTCGACTTGTAACAAATACTCGTTTCGAAAGCGAAGGTGGGCTTATTTTCAAGATTAAAGATCCAGCTATTGTTCCTGGTTATAGCACAGACGAAAATGGTAAGAAAAACCCTGGAGTGGTTACTGCAGAAGTCTACGCTGACGAAGTGGGTGAGCAGTACAATCTAGCACCATCCCGCTTCACAGTGCCTGGTTTTGCTGGAGAAGTTGAATTTGACAATATCTACGCAGAATCAGAAACTACTTTCTCAGAGGGTTTTGATGGACTGAAGTTCATTATTGATCAAGCTGAGCTAGAAACAGCACAACAAGCACTTCGTGCTGAATTACGCAACTCACTACTCGCCAGAATAGACTCTGAAAAACCAGCAGGTTTTGTTCAATTTGATGGCGCTGTTACGTTCATTTATGAGTCGCTTCCTGCCATTGAATACGGGGACAACTTGGCAACTATCAAAGAAAAGGTGTACATGCAAATACCTCTATTTAAAGATGAACAGTTTGCATCATATATTGCACAAGCAACAGTGCCAGGCTACGAAGACAGACCAGTCCGTATAGATGATTTTGAAGTACTAACTTTTGAGTATGCAAATGCCACAACATCAAGTAGTGACATAACAGAGTTAGATTCGCTTTCATTCAAGCTCTCAGGAAGACCAATGATTGTGTGGACGTACGATGAAAATCAGCTTAAAACTGACCTTCTAAACAAAAATAGAACAGCACTTACAGCAGTCTTGGGAGCATACCCAGCAATTGAAGATGCGAAAGCGGTCATACGTCCATTCTGGAAAAAGAAGTTCCCTGCAAGTCTAGATGGCATTACAATAATAGAGGAAATAGAAATAAAATAGATAAAGAGATGTGGAGAAGCCTATTGACGTATTATCAGCAATTTGTTACACTCTCCCACGTTTAATGGACCAGTCACAAGAGAACCTCATCTACGCGACAGTAGAAGAAGCGCTTCCTAATGCGCTTTTTCGCGTCGTTCTAGACGACACAGGAGAAATGCAGATTGCATATCTCGCTGGCAAGATGCGAAAGTACCGCATTCGTGTGCTCGTTGGTGATAAGGTAGCCATTGTGCCTGAACCATACGGTGGTAAAGGTAGGATTACAAAACGCCTATAAATTATTATGAAAGTACGATCATCAGTAAAAAAAATGAGTCCAGACGACAAAATCGTTCGACGACGAGGTCGTGTGTACGTTATTAATAAAATGAAGCCGCGACATAAACAGCGACAAGGATAATCATATGCGTATTGCAGGTATTACAATTCCAGACGAAAAGCATCTCGAGTACGGACTTACATCCGTATATGGCATTGGCCTTACCCGGTCACGCCAGATCCTATCTGAACTCAAAATTAAAGAGTTTACGAAGCCGTCAGACCTTTCAACCGATCAAGAAAATGCTATTCGTGAAAAGATTGAGGGCTACACTATTGAAGGAGAATTAAAACGAGAAATATCATCTAACGTCAAACGGCTTAAGGATATTAAGTCATACCGTGGCTCACGTCATGCAAAACGACTCCCAGCTCGTGGACAGCGAACCAAAACTAATGCACGAACACTTAAAGGAGCTAAGAAGACTATGGGTTCAGGTAAGCGTAAGCTTGAAAAGACGTAAAATTATTAGTCAAGCAGTAATGATTTCCTATGGGTAAGAAACGTATCATAAAAAAGGGGGGCGGTTCAGACATTGCGGGTGTATCTCGTGCTTTAAACCGCATTCCTAAGCGAAAGCTAGCAGCAGGGAGACTTAACATCCTGGCTACTTTCAATAACACACTTGTTACATTGTGTGATTTAAAAGGTAATGCAGTAATGGCAGCCAGTAGTGGGGCCATTGGTTTTAAAGGTTCACGAAAAAGTACACCGTTTGCTGCTGCAAAAGTTGGTGAAATAATTGGTGAAAAGGCTCAGCAGATGGGCATGAAAGATGCTGAAGTAATCATTAAAGGAGTCGGTGCTGGTCGAGAGTCAGCCCTCCGTTCATTTGCTGGCATGGGAATCGCTATTACTAAAATCACGGACATGACACCTGTTCCACATAATGGACCTCGTCCGCCTAAGCCACGGCGCGCATAATAATTCTTGTATGATAATAGGACCAAAATTTAAAATAGCAAAGCGACTCGGTGCACCGATTTTTGAGAAAACTCAAACGCAAAAATTTGCACTTTCTGAAGCAAGAGGTGGACGAACAAAGAAGCGATTCGGTCAGGCAAGCGACTATAGTCGTCAGCTTAAAGAAAAGCAGAAGATGCGTTTTACATACGGAATAACTGAAAAGCAACTTCGTCGCTATGTCGATGAAGCAGTTTCTAAAAGTCATCAGCCTATCACACTCTTGATGGAGCGCCTTGAATCGCGACTCGACAATGTTGTATACCGCCTTGGTCTAGCTAAAACACGACGCTTTGCACGCCAACTAGTATCACACGGACATATTCGAGTAAACGGCAAGAAAATGACAATTCCTTCACACAAAGTTACAACAGATGACATTATTACTGTTCGTGAAGGTAGTAAGCAGATAGGTCCATTTTTAGCAATTGCTGAATCACACGAAATCACAGCAGTACCTTCGTGGCTAAAGATTGATATTAAGAAACTTGAAGCAAGCATGACAGGAAGCCCAACATACGAGCCTACAGAAACGCTGTTTGATCCAGAACAAGTACTTGAGTACTACAGTCGATAGTTGAAAAAGTTATTAATTCACTAATCAAACTAATATGTTAGAGACAAACATCGCGCTACCATCAAAGCCACGAATTGTAAACGAAGAAGAATTTCGTGGTATTTATGAAATTGATGGACTGTATCCTGGGTATGGTCATACACTAGGTAACTCACTTCGACGAATCATCCTTTCATCGCTTCCAGGAGCAGCAATAACAAAAGTTAAGATTGACGGAGTGCAACATGAGTTCTCTGCACTAGATGGCGTTAAAGAAGATGTGATTACAATGCTTTTGAATATCAAACGAATTCGTTTGTCCCTACATGGTGGTGAGCCAGTAACAATTTCACTCAAGAAAAAAGGGATGGGAATTGTAACTGCTGCTGACATTGTTTCTCCATCACAGGTAGAAATCCTGTCACCTGATCAAAAGATTGCTGAAATAACCAGTAAAACTACTGAGCTTGATATTGAAATGACTGTTGAACAAGGACTTGGATACGTGCCAAGAGAAATTCATCAAAAAGAGAAAGTTGAAATTGGTACTATTGCACTTGATGCAGTATTTACACCGATTCGTCGTGCAAACTATGAAGTTGAAAACATGCGTGTCGGAGACCGGACTGATTACAACCGTCTTCGCATAATGATAGAAACTGATGGAACCATGTCTCCAAAAGAAGCTTTGGAACAGTCAATCGAGGTAATGATTCATCAGTTGAAAGCTATTATTGGCTTCCAAGAACAAACACAAGCCGAGTCTCCAGTTGATGCTGAGCTTGCAGCAGGTGAAAAGACTGAAGAAGTTGACCAAGACGTTTTAAAGACAAGAATTGAAACCCTTGACTTGTCTTCCAGAACTCTTGTAGCACTCGAGGAAGCAAATATTCGAACGATAGGAGGTCTTGTGCGAAAGAAAAAAGATGATATTCTAGCTCTCGATGGAATTGGTCCAAAAGGTGTTGACGAAATCGTCGACCTACTCAAGAAAATGAGCGTTTCACTTAGCGAATAATTTAATCAGTATGCAACACAAAAAGCAAAACAGAACACTAGGACGACCACGCCGTCAGCGAACTGCTCTTATTCGTGGGCTTGCAATCTCACTGATTGAAGAAGGTAAAATTAAAACAACTGAAGCAAAGGCAAAAGAACTACGCCCTTTCGCTGAACGTCTTGTTACCTACGCAAAGGATGGGGGAGTAGCAGCACGTCGCAAGGCAGCACAAGCACTTGGTGAGCCAAAAGCTACAACCATCAAAAAGCTTTTTGATGAGATAGCTACGAATTACAAAGAGCGTGAGGGTGGATACACTCGAATCATCAAAATGGGACGAACACCCGCAGGAAGAGATGAAGCTGTAATCGAGTATGTTTAAATCAACAACTATGGAGAATACAACAACCAAAACAGAATATACAATTGATGCAGCAGGAAAGCGCCTTGGGAAGGTTGCAACTGAAGCAGCAACATACCTCATAGGGAAAAACTCAGCTGACTTCGTAAAGCATCTTGCACCTGAAGTTGTTGTCACTATTTCAAATGTAAGCAAACTTGACTTTACTGACAAGAAAAAGGAAGAAATTTATCAATCATACTCAGGATATCCAGGAGGAAGAAAGACAGAAACTCTAGAGCACCTCGGGGAACGTCTTGGTTATAGTGAAGTAGTACGTCGCACAGTAAAAGGAATGCTTCCTAAAAACAAGCTACAGGCTGTAATGATGAAAAATCTAGTAGTAACCGAATAATAATTGTATGACTAACGAAAGATATACAGAAGGAATCGGACGCCGCAAGACATCATCAGCACGTGTCCGACTCACTAAAGCAAAAGAAACTACTATCATTGTAAATGATAAGCCTCTTAATGAGTACTTTGGCAACGAATCACAACAAAAAGATGTGATGTCAGTACTAAATACCGAAGATGCGGGCATTGAAGACTATATGATTACAGTCAAAGTAAGTGGTGGTGGCCTATCTTCTCAGGCTGAGTCAGTACGACTCGGCATCGCACGAGCTTTGGTAAAGGAAAAAGCTGAACGACGTTCAATCTTTAAGCCTTTAGGATTCCTTATGCGTGACCCTCGCTCAGTAGAGCGAAAGAAGTTTGGACTCAGAAAAGCACGCCGACGGCCACAGTGGTCAAAGCGATAAATTTGCTGGTTTTTAACTCAACATCACTATCTGCTAAGGGAAGCAGTTTGTAGATGTACTTAATATTACAAAAACCGCCCTTGGGCGGTTTTTGTAATATTTATGTTGAATCTTGTCGGTATCTAGTTTCAATTTTTAGTGAGCTTTTGCGCACCCCTCCTGAAACTGTAGACAGTGACTGCCTCAGTACCTACTTAAACATACAAATTAAATATATCCAGTTTTTGAAATACAAGTCACTTGCGATTATGTATCTCTGATTCGGATTTTAACGCAAGTAAGTTATCACATGGACTTCTTACTTGTAACATCCCAACCTTTCGGTTGGTACATATATACTAACAAACTTAAATCAGTGAATGTTTAAATTCTCTTTAAACTGTGTATTAATCAAAATTAAGCAGTATCTTTACATATACAAAATTTATCGTTATAATACATTTTGCTATGAATGATAAGCATGAAATTGAATCTCAAGATGACATCGAACTGACGGGAGAAGATATTATTGATGATCCTGAGTTAGAAGAAATAGAAAGTAGCAATATACAAAAACTTAAAAAATTACAAGGTAAACTGAAGAAGTGTGAAGAGGAGAAGATGGAGCATTTAGAAAGTCTCCAGCGTTCAAAAGCTGAATTTCTTAATGCAAAGAGGCGAATGGAGGAAGAGCGCGAGCGTGACAAAGAACGAGCAGTCACGAAGCAAATAGAAAAACTTCTACCACTCGCAGATAGTTTCTACATGGCCATGAGCAATGAAAAAGCATGGGGAGCAGTTGATGAGCAGTGGAGAAGGGGAGTGGAAAGTATACACAACCAACTCAACTCTATTTTGGATTCGTACGGAATTGTCGAACTCTCACCAATAGGTGAAACATTTGATCCAAACTTACACGAGGCAATGACAGAAATTCCAGTCGAGGATAAGTCTATGGATCATAAAGTGGTGTCAGTTTTACAGAATGGCTTCGTAAGAAAGGTGGGTGACACAAGTATTCTTATTCGTCCTGCACGAGTCACCGTAGGAATCTTTCAGAATTAATAGGTAACTAACTTAATATATACTATATGGCAAAAATTTTAGGAATTGATCTCGGAACAACAAACTCAGCGGTGGCTATTATTGAAGCTGGTGAGCCGACTATAATTGAAAATTCAGAAGGCAACCGAACTACGCCATCAATTGTTGCGATATCTAAAACAAAGGAACGTCTTGTTGGGCAAATAGCTAAGCGACAAGCTGTTACAAACCCTGCAAACACTATATATGGCATCAAACGATTCATGGGGCATACCTATGATGAGGAAATGGTACAAAAGGACAAAGACATCGTGCCGTATGAAGTCAAGAAAGGCCCTGACGGAGGTGTAATGGTCCATATGGGCGAAAAGGACTATCGACCTGAGGAAGTCTCAGCAATGATTCTTTCTAAGCTTAAAGCGGACGCAGAGGCCAAGATTGGTGAAAAAATTACTGAGGCTGTTATTACTGTTCCCGCATACTTCAATGACTCACAACGAAAAGCAACACAAGATGCAGGTAAAATTGCTGGCCTTGATGTAAAACGTATCATCAACGAACCAACTGCAGCTGCACTAGCCTACGGTTTTAACAAAAAGAAAGACGAAAAAATTGTTGTATATGACTTTGGTGGAGGCACATTTGACGTGACTGTACTTGAAGTAGGTGA
>CAZYTF010000035.1:0-11588 GCA_964649535.1 uncultured Candidatus Saccharibacteria bacterium
TTTTTAATAGTATTTAGGAGCCCCAACTTTTTCTTTTTCAATATGAATATCTTCAAAACGATCCATTTGGGCAACCAGGATACTTCCCTGTTTGACTGACTCAAGTACTGCTAAAAATCCGACAATTACATTAACTTTTTCGTTGTTATCTTCCAGAAGTTCCTTAAAAGTGAGTTTCATTTGCTTTTCTATCCGTACATGCAGTCTGTCAATCATTTCTTCGAGTGAAATGACTTTGCGTACTTGTACTCTAGGTTTCACCTCTTTGATTGGTAGATTTACGAGAACTTCACTGATTGCTTTTTCTAGCGCAGAAACGGTAGTAAATTGGTCGGTCACAAAAAGTGGTTTTCTGTCTCGAACAAATTGTCTTTCGTGCATCATGTGTGAGCCAAAATGCTCTATGATTGTTGTAGTACCGTCACGATAAATTTTATACAGTTTCAGACGCATCTCGAGATCGTCTATCACCTCTTCTTCATCTCGCGTAAGTTCAAGTACAGGTAAGAGTGATTTTGACTTTATTAAGAGTAGTGTTGCTGCCAAGGCAATGAAGTGGGCTGTGTTTGGTAGAGACATCTCCTGCATCGCTGAAACATGCTGCATGTATTCGTCAGTGACTGATGCGAGCGAAATGTCGTTAATAAGTAGTTTTCGCTTTTCAACAAGGTCCAACAAAAGCTCCAGTGGTCCTTCAAACGCATCGGTTTTAATCTCGAAATGCTCAACTACAACTTCTGCTTCCATGGGCACATCTTATCACGTAGGTTCAACAAAATACCCTTCTTCACACATTCGTTTCGAACAAACTTCGTAAAAGTGCATAATTACAGGAAACTCTTCGAAGAATTGAACCTTAATGCTAGCGTTTTGATCAAAAGTTGTTTTCATTCTATGAAGCAGTTCTTTACCCTTAGGTTCAAACAGGTAAATTAGTGTTTCAATCTTGTCAATTGCTTTTACGAATTTTGCTTCAATAGTAGTCCGTTCATGGTACTCATCCAAAAGTGCTTTTGAATTATCAGTCATATGTTGCGGCATTTTCTGTAAGATTTCTTTCATAGCTAGCACCTCTGCTTTTCTGTGTGCGTCGGTTTTGTCGTACCCAATCGTATCTCCAGTAATTACCTCATCAATGTCATGCAACGTGATCATTTCGAGCATTTTTGATTTGTCCCAATCGAAAGAAGGGTTTTCTAGGGGCAAAAAATACTGAAATGCAATATGCATGCCAAAAATATGCTCAGCGACTGAATCGCCGTAGTCACCCACTTCCCTTTCTTGTCCATAGCGAATTTCGCTTTTAAGTTCATTTAATAATTGAAGCTTTTTTAACTCTGAAAAAACAAATTCATCTGAAGTCAAGAGTTTTTTTCTAGTTTCTTCAATTTTTTTAGATTGTGTATTTTCCATCTTTATAGATTATTACTTCAGTGCCATCATAGAGTGTTGCGGTCGCCGTTCTGTTTGTGGTTGAGATGATATCTGAGTGTACGACTGATTGATTGTATCCAAGTTTTTCCCACTTTGCTTCACTCACTTTAGTGGGGTCACCAACATAGCAATCACGATAAGCTGAGCCTAGTGCTACATGCGTGTTGCCGTATGCACCACCCATGTTTTCGTCATAAAGGATTTCCGCCATTGGCTTAGTAATGCGAGAAAGGCGTGCATCGGTAAGCGAAAATTCTCCCAGATAATTTCCTCCTGGTGTCTTAAGCATGCTCTTGAGCAAGTCATGGTTTTGTGATGCTTTTGATTTAACAACTTTTCCATCTTTAAACCAAAGTTCAATTCCGTCAATCCTTTTTCCATATCGGTAGTGAGGGTGATTGAATCGAGCCCAGCCATGTACTTCTCTGAAATTTGGTGAAGTAAATACTTCATACGATGGAACGTTGCATCCTCCGCCTGCTCGCCAGGCTCTATCTTTTCCAATGCCAACATGAAGGTCAATGTCCTCACCTTTTACGTGTACTGATTTTATTTGCAGTTTTGTAAGTTTTTCAGCTGTTGTCTGTACTATTTTATTTATCTTAAACCACTCTTTAACAGGGTTACTTTTGTCTAAGTAACACGCATTTATAATCTGCTTCCAAAATTCTTTCCCTGACATACCAGCTTCTTTTGCTCCTTCATCTGTTCCGTAGAGCGCCAGTGTCCATGTCATTTTTCCTGCATCAATTTTTTTGAATTTCCATTCCTTTGCTTTTTTTAATGCTGATGACCGTTGGAGTACTTTTTTGGACTTTACACTATTTAGTGCGTGCGGGTCAGTGTCTGCAATGATGCCAATATAACAATCTACTTGCTCTATAATTCCCTTGTAGTATTTTTCAGCAAAAAACTGAAGCTGGTGCGGCTTCGCATTGTCATAGAAGTTCTTGTCAAAATTGTAGTCTTTGTCATTATTTGGCACAAAAACTCCTAGTGGATTAAAACCAGCTTTAAGGATTTCAGCTTGCAAATGGAAGTAGAGTGGTTTAGCAACTTCTGGCACTACAAATTGAACAACGCTTCCTTTTGCGGGAGCTTTTCCGCTACGTGTCTGAAGCCCAAACTTAACGAGAAGCTCAGCATACTTCTGAAGTGTTTTGTCGTTTGGTGTGTAGGATTGTTTCATAATTATTGCGCAGCTTCGCTTACGTCAGTTTTTGATAAAAGTGTATCGATTCGATTTATATCGCGCGGGAATGGCACCGCCTCCTTTACATTTGGCAGTTCCAACATTCGCGCTGTAAGACGTTCAAGTCCTGTCGAACAACCTCCGTGTGGAGCGACTCCATACTTGTGCATCATAAGGTAGAAAGCAAATTTTTCCGGATCCATACCCCTATCTTTGATGGTCGCAACCATCTCTTCATATTTATGGAATCTTTGTGCCCCACTGTTAATTTCTAGTCCTCTAAACAAGAGGTCAAAACTTCTCGAAAGCTCAGGGTTTGCAGGGTCAGGGTATGTGTAGAATGCTCGTTTCTTTGTTGGAAATTTAGTAATGAATACAAAGTCACTTTTATACTCCTTTTGTGCATACTGGCAGATAAGCCTCTCGTGTTCTGGCTCCATATCCTCTTCTCCGATACAAGTTACATTAAATTCTTTTTCGATAATCTCTTGTGCTTCTAGTAATGTAAAAGCAGGAAATGTTCCTTCTGGAAGTACGGGTGCTTGTGAGTTAAACCGCGCAAATACGTCAGCGTGTTGCACAGAAACACTTGTGCATACATTTCGTATCACTGTTTCTAGCATGTTCATCACATCGGTATGATCTTTAATGAAACTCATTTCAAAGTCCATTTGAGTTACTTCCGAAAGATGTCGTGTCGTGGATGATTTTTCTGCTCTGAATACTTTTGCAATAGTGAACACTCTTTCAAGAGCTCCTGTCATTATTTCTTTATAGAGTTGCGGACTTGTAGCAAGATTTGCAATTCTGTCTTTAAAATATTCAACTTTAAATACTTCGGCTCCACCCTCAGCATCTCCACCAGTAAGAGCAGGAGCTTGGAACTCAACAAATTCATTTTGAATAAGTGACCATCGGTAAGATTGCACAATTGTTGCTGCAACTTTAAAAATGTCTCGTGAACGTTGTGTTTTGAGTGTAAGGGGTCGATTGTCTAGCGTAGTCTCTAGCGTAGTCTCGGCATCAAGGTCAAATGGCATCGCTTCTGATTTGTTGAGGATTTCGATGGCTGTGATTTCTAGTTCTATGTCACCGTTTTGAACGCTGGCGTTAACCATCTTCTCTGGGCGTTCGTTTACAATCCCTGTGATAGCAACTGAGTATTCCTGTCCAAGTTCTTTTGCTACTTCAAGTACGTCAGGTTTGCCAAAAACTATACCTTGCACTTTCCCACTTCGGTCACGAAAATCAAAGAAAGCCATTTTTCCTTGTTGGCGTGCCACATCAACAAAGCCGTTTATGTTCACTTCTTTGCCCGTCTGTTCTTTCAAATCTTTAATTAATGTTCGTTCCATATTGTGTTGTATTTACAGAAACTGTCCAACAATTTGCCCAGTGTTAGAACAAATTGGGACATAAATTTAGAATAATCGCTTGCGCTTATTTCTTCATTTAAAAAGCCCCTATAAACATATTATTAGTTAATAACATACTTATAGGGGCGTGCAATATACTTGCCGCGGTGCCACCCTACTTCCCTGCAGATATACCTGCTCGAGCAACTCGTTATTGTGCTATTTCGGGCGCACCCGGAGAGATCTACTTAATGAGCGTGATGCACATTGTTCTGCTCCCACCTCAGCAGTGTCAGCTGCCTCATCGGTTTAACCTGATTATACACGATTATAGTCCGATGCCAATTGCATTTCGTACTTTCTCGATAGTCTCGTTTGAGATTACTTTTGCTTTTTCTACTCCTTCTTGAAGCACCTTTTTTACATCTTCGTCCGTGATGCTATCACGACGCTCACGCATTGGGGCTACATAAGCTTCAATGTCTTTTACAAGGATTTTCTTCAAATCACCGTAGCGTCCTTTGTTAGTTTCATAAAGAACATCAAGCTCATCTGCGCTTCTAAACAAAGCATGAATTGCATAAACGTTTTCAGGTCGGTCCCCAGTTGAGTCAGTCACAATACTCATGACAGCTTTTTCAATTTCATCTTTTGAGCCAAAAAGTGGAATGGTATTTTTATAGCTTTTACTCATTTTTTGTCCATCAACACCTGTGATAACTCCAACACCTTCAAGAATTTTTTCCACCGGTTCTTTGAGTGTCTCACCATACGCACGATTAAACTTACCAACTGCTTCTCTAGTGTACTCAAGGTGTTGTCGTTGATCTTCACCAACGGGGACAATGTCTGTGTCATACAGGGCAATGTCAGCTGCCATAAGCATTGGGTAGGTAAAAAGTCCTGCGTTTGGTTCGATTCCTTTTGCTACTTTGTCTTTATATGAGTGTGCTTGCATGAGAAACGGCACAGTCACCATGCAGTCAAATACCCAACCAAGTTCCATGTGATCCTGGTTGTCAGACTGTCGAAAAATTGTTGCCTTTTTAGGGTCTACTCCCACTGCAAGATAGTCTTTTACTACGTTCATTGTATTTTTATGCATTGCTTCCGGGTCACGTAAGGAGGTTAACGCATGGTAGTCAGCAATCATTAAAAAACTGTCATATGTTTCGTACATGTCGAGAAAGGGTTTTAACGCACCAAAATAGTTACCTATATGGAGATCACCAGAAGCTTGCAGGCCTGTAAGTAGTCTTTTTTTTGTCATGACAAGAGTGTAGCAAAATAGTCTAATTATTCAAAACTAATTGTATATCATAAGGCCTTAGTAAGACTATCGCTTAATCGGGAGTGTCAGTCTGAAGGTCGAGCCTTCTCCTTCACCATCGGAGAATGCTCCGACTGTTCCATTCATTTTTTCTGCCATTTTTAGTGCTACGTATAATCCAAGTCCTGTACCTGTCACGTTAACTTCGTTGGCATTATGAGCACGTTCAAACTTAGCGAAGATACTGTCCATTGTCTCTTTTGACATGCCAATTCCAGTGTCTACCACATCAACATGCATAAGATTTTTTTCATCATGAGCAAAGACGGTAACGCTACCTTTAGGTGTATATTTGAGTGAGTTATTAATTAGGTTATGGAGTATTTGTATTGTTTTACCTAAATCAGCATGTACGACACCTTTTTTCTTCATATCTGACTTGAATAAAAGTACGAGCCCGTTTTTAACTGCTTCGCTGCGGATATCGTCTACAATTTTACTAGCAACTTCTGTAAGTGTGAAGTCAGCCATTTCATATTTCATGTTGCCTGCTTGGATCCTTGAAACATTTAGGTAATCTTCAACAGAAAGAGCCATGAATCGACTTGATTCTTGAATGTGTTCGATAGCTTCAGTGGCTTTGACTGAAAGTTTTCCATATGAGCCTTCAAGAAGCATTGAGGCATACCCACGAATTGAAGTAAGAGGGCTACGCAACTGATGTGATGCTATTGAAACAAATTCAGATTTCATTTGGTCAAGGATTTTGAGTCGCTTGTTGGCACTACGTAGTTGCTTGGTGAATGTTTCAATTTCATTACGTTGTTTGACTTCTCTTTTGACACTTAGGATAAGTAAAAAACCTAAGCCTAAAGAAAATATAAGCGTAACTGAGGTGATAATCCTGACCATCTCTATTCTTTGAACAAAAAACATTGCAAAGCTAAGCATAATCATTACTCCTACAAAAACTTCTGTTGCAAGAATTTTTGATCCAAAAGCTTTAAAACGAACCATTAAATAAAGCATGAGGCCGAGAAAGATAACCATTCCAGTTGGTCCCATAAGCTCAATTTCATATTCAAAGAATATGTCGCCAAACAATGAAGTCGCAAAAAAGATCGTCATAAAGAACACTGTGCCTAATGATGCAGCAATAATTCGTTCGTTTGGTTGCTCTAATGTTTCGCGCTTTAGGTAACTTTTGATTCCAAAAAAAGATGCTAGTAAAATCATGAAACCATCTAAAATATACGAATAGTAGAAACTAAAGCTGCTCACCCATCCTTCACATGCCATTATATCGAAACCCTCAATATTTAGCTTCGTCGGTATCAAAATAATAATTGGTAAAGAAAGTAGGACAAACAAAATTTTAAAATTATTTGGTATGTCTCTTTTGTTTAAAAATACATACAAGAAATATGTAGCAAAAACAAATGTTGCAATTTCAAGCGGTACTAAAAGCTCCCATGCAAACATCACAATTGAAACCGGTGCTGCAATCCATTGCAGTATTGTTGAAGTAAACCATAGTGTAAAACTGAGAGCCAAAGCTGCGAAAAGTTTACTTTGTAATGAATTTCTGTCAGCGCGCAAAACAATCAGACTCATGACAAGAACGATAAAAATTATTGGAATATACGAGTAGTACAGTAATGCTGGAGCAATTGAGATATCAAACAATCCATAAAATGTAGGAGTTGCGTCAGGACAGTAGATTGTTTCCATACTAATTTTCATTATTATTAGGTGCTACTAAAATATCTCGGGAATCAACAGACGAGGATACCTCAATGAATTCTTTTTCATTGGTTTCAAAATAATCGTTTTGCAGCGTTGAATCCTTCTCCGGGAGTTCAGTTTTTAGTAATTGTAAGGTGGCCTCTTCAATTGCATATTCTAATGCGTAGTACATGTTGTCACTTAATTCATCCTCAGAAATATTTAGGGTGTCGGCAATACTTGTAAGCACATCGTCAACTAAATACGATTTAGTTTCAACTTCATAGTAGTCACCATTGTAGTAAAATTCAGTATATGATATTCCTTCTTCAAATTCAGTAAATACACCAAAAATCTCATAGTCTTGGATTACAAAAGTTGTATATATAGTTGCTGCCAATGAGAACAAAATGATGATGCAATATATACTCCAAATTACTGGCCACATTTTCCCTGTCATTGTTTAATGGTAGCATAGAGGAACAGTGATTATTTTTATCTACATACATTTATGAGGATATTGTTTATTTCAAAAGAATTAGTCGCCCATGAAATCGCATACCGTTTAAAGTTAGAGGGTCATGAAGTAAAGTTATATATAGACGATGCAACTGAAAATACTTATTTTAATAATTTAGTAGCTAAAACAGATGACTGGAAGAAGGAAATACCTTGGGTTGGAAAAAAAGGTTTGATAATTTTTGATAATACTGGGTATGGGAAAGAGCAAGATCGCTTGCGCGCGGAAGGTTATGTAGTGTTTGGGGGTAGCGAGGCTGGTGAACGAATAGAACTTGATCGGCATTATGGTCATCAAATTTTTGAATCAGCAGGATTAAATACAGTAGCGCTACACGATTTTCCATCAATCGATGACGCTAGTAATTTTATAAAAAATAACCCTAAGCGGTGGGTGTTGAAGTTTACTGACAATTTGCATGCCAAAAACTTAATGTTTATTGCACAAGATAAAGAGAGTGATGATTTGTTGAAAATATTGGAGCAGTACAGTCAAGACGCTAGTTTAAGAAGGAAAACGTTGACATTGCAAGAATTTGTAGATGGCATTGAAGTCGGAGTAGCTCGGTACTTCAATGGTACTCACTGGGTTGGACCAATTGAATATAATGTCGAACATACAAAACTTTTTCCAGGAAACATAGGTCCTACTGTTGACGAGATGGGTACCGTGGCTTGGTATGCAGAAAATGCCAGTGAAAAATTATACAAGAGTGTTTTGGCGCCATTGGAAAAAACTTTGAAGCAGGCAAACTTCAGAGGAGATTTTGGAATTAATTGTATAGTTAACAAATCTGGTGTGTTCCCACTTGAAGCAACGGCAAGGATAGGCTGCCCTATATGTCATATACAGACAGAGCTACATAAATCTCCATGGGGTGAGTTTCTATATGCTATTGCTAGTGGTCAAGACTATGCACTTAAATACTATAAAGATTTTGCAGTCGTGACCGTAGTTTGTGTTCCTCCCTTTCCATATTCTTATGAAGATGTAGGTGTGTCTATGCAAGGGTGCGGCATTGATATGACCAATGTTAAGGAAGAAGACTGGGAACATATCCATTATGATGAGATTGCAGCCTATTCTGAAGCTAGTAGTAGAGAAATTTACATAGCTGGTCCAGACGGGTATCTTTTTCAAGTTACCAGACGATCGAAAACTATCGATAAAGCAAGAAAAAAAACGTTGGAAATCATTGACCGCATCCCAATTCCAAAAAAATTTTATAGAAACGATATTGGCACGCAGTTCGAAAGCCAGGACTTACATACGCTTAAACGTTGGGGGTATTACGCAACTAAATAACGTGATAAAAGAAAATACTTCCAAGTGTAATAATTAAAATTCCAACAGCTTTTTGGAATAACGAATTTTTAGATAAATCCTCGTCAAAATATTTTGGTATCCATATAGTTGCCATTGCTCCAGCAAGTAGGATTAAAAGTGGCTGATACGCATTTATAGACTGCACTAGTGCTATCGGTCCCAGTACAACAGCACTTAAAAATATTAGTTCTGCAAAATTGTCGAATAGTTCATTTACCGAATTCATACGTAGCACATGCTTTTTTTTATTACGAATAAGTTTTGTGAATTCTTTTTTTAGTTTTGGGACGAGAATATATAAACTTATGCCAAATATTGAGAAACCTAAACTCATCCAAAAAGCTGCTGACCAATAGTTTATGTCTAATGCTACAAGCTTAAAAAGGCTTTCTGTGCAAGCTACAGTGGCGGAGGCACTTATCATGAGTACAAGAGTAGTTGTGTCCATCCTCAGGACCCCGTGCTTTTTGGATAATAATAATATCAAGGCTCCAAAGATAATGACCGCTGCAGCAGACCCCTGCGCAACAGTAATCGTTTCTTGGAGAAAAATATAACCAAAGAGTAATCCAAATATAGGTATTGTTTGAAAAAGTGGAATAACTTGAGAAAGGTCTGCTCTATTAAGGGCATAGAGGTATAGTAAAATCCATAAGCCGTTACATAATCCAACCAGAATGCCAAATAGCCCCGCTGATAAGCTAAAATCAATCTTGTCAAAACTTAGTAGTGAAATTCCAAGGACAAAAACAAGTGAGAAATAGGAGGAAAATATTAGAAGTGCTCCTGGCCCACCCTCTTCATCTTCACCAAAGTAATGTTCTAGTAAGTATTTATCAAATATATTACCTGCTACCCATAATAATTCAGCAAATAGTGCAAATAATACCCAAGTTGGTAACATTGTTAAATTATAGGTGTATTCAAGTGTATAATGCAAGTTATTAGTATGAAACATGTTATGACTAAAGAAAATGAAAATTGGTTTGAGGAAAAAATTCACACTAACTACACACAGAAAATATTGCGACAAAAAAATCTTTTTAGAGGAAAATCTGACTTTCAAGAACTAGAAGTTTTTTTGTCTGAGCTTTTTGGCAAGGTGTTGCTTTTAGACGGAGCTATCCAAGTGACTGAAAACGATGAATTTTTTTATCATGAAATATTTGCTCACATACCACTTAATTCCTTTGGGCCAGTAAAAAATGTTCTTATTATTGGAGGCGGTGATGGTTGCCTTCTGAGAGAAACATTAAAACACACTGGAGTAAGTACAACCGTTGTAGAGATTGATGCTGCAGTTGTTGAAGTTGTCAAAAAATACATACCCGAATTGCCCTCTGGTGCTTTTGATGATACTCGAGCAAAAATAGTAGTAGGAGACGGATTAAAATTTGTTGATACTACAACTGAAAAATTTGATGTTATATTGATTGACTCCACTGATCCTGACAACATATCTGATAATTTATTTACTACGAAATTTTTGGTGGCAGCAAGAGACTTGCTTACGGAAAATGGAATTTTGGTCATGCAGTCGGGTACACCATTTCTGCAGTCGGATGTATTTAAAAATGCAAAAGTATCTTTCAAAAGCGTCTTTGACTGCAGTGGATTTTTCTATGCCACCATCCCAACATATTCTGGAGGTCAGCATGCATTTGCGTGGGGTTCTAGGAAGGATATATCTAAAATTTCTATTGAAGCTATCAAGGAAGTTGTTCAACGCAATAAATATTTAACTAATTGCAAACACTACAATCCAGCAGTGCATGTGGCTGCATTTGCTGAGTCAACGTATCTGAGTAGGCTCTAATTTTTTTGAGAAATGACTGATGAAGATATAACAGCTATATTTTCATTTGGATATGTATGAAGTGATTGTATATGTACATCATTTTTAATTGTTACATAGACTTCTGTGACTGCTGGTGTCTCTGTAGCATGTAATGTTGGGAAAGTGTGTTCTAGGTAGTGTGTTTCTGGATTTGATCTTTTTGATCTCAGAAAATCTATGTGCTCATGTGCGGCATCTAGCTCGTATACTTTTGGAGAAAAAGTATAACTGCCGAATGATTTAAGGTTTCGTCGCACGCTTTTGTCATGAATTTTCCCCAACATGTGGCATTCAGTATTTGATATTTCAGTATCAGTACAAGCGAATATTTCATTAAATGAGTCCATAGCTGTTTTAATGATAACAAAGTGACTTTCGCTAAGTATTCCGTAGTGAAAATGCATGTCGCCGGCAGCAAAAAAAGCTTCAGAAATTATTGAAAAATTATAAAGATTAGATTCGTCTTCTGATATTAGCAATCTTAATTGTTTGTATGATTGTTCCACATATTTCATAGTGATAGAGATTTAACATAACATATTATACAAAGAATAATATGCCCACTGGTGCCATCAGCCACCAAAAAAAGCTTTGTTCTGAACCAAAGAGAAAGTTAATCGGTGAGCCAGGTGTAATGAAGTCAGTAACAGGGAGTGCATGATAACTAAAAGCCATAACGAGTACCGTGGCGGAAAGTGCAAGGAGTATTTTTCGGAACATTCCTTCGTGAGGTTTTTCGTCGTATTCTCTAGGCATCAGGCGAGCAAAAAGAATTGTTGCAGCGACAGTACAAATACTAAAAACTAAAAGTAATAAGATGGAAGAAGATTTTGTACTTGGAGAGTTTCCCAAAAATAAGTCATAATATGGAAATTCTATAGATATAAGGAGCGCAAAATAAAGTCCCAAAATAAGATTGGTTACAGTTT
>CAZYTF010000036.1:0-11563 GCA_964649535.1 uncultured Candidatus Saccharibacteria bacterium
GTGGTAAAAAGAAACCAAAGCTGCTTTTTATTCCAACAGCTCGTGACGATGCTGAGGGGTACTGTCAGACTCTTAAAAAGTATTTTGGGAAAAGATTAGACTGCAAGGTGGAGCATCTTCTACTTTCAAACAAATCTCTAACCAAAAAGGTAATCAAGGAGAAAATTCTCTCAACAGATATTATTTACGTGGGTGGCGGAAATACACTTAAAATGATGATTCTGTGGAGAAAGCTTGGAATAGATACCTATCTGAAGCAGGCATACAAAAATGGAGTGGTTTTGTCTGGACTAAGTGCTGGGGCTATTTGTTGGTTTAAGCACGGTGAGTCTGACTCACGAAAATTTAATAACCCTGATGCTCCATTCTCCAAAGTAACTGGACTAGGTTTAATAAGCGCACTTCTCTGCCCCCACTACGATACTGAAAAAGAAAGACAGGACGATTTGAAAACAATGATGAAAAATACTTCTGGCATAGCTATCGCTTTAGAAAACTGTTGTGCAATTGAAATTGTTGACGATACCTATAAGATAATCACCTCAAAGAAATCTGCAAATGCCTATCGTATATTTTGGTCTAAAGGAAAATACCATAAAGAGATAATTGAAAAAAGTATTAAATACAGATCGCTTACAGATCTACTAAGTAAGTAGATTTTCGAATTGAAACGTTGGAATAAAGATAGTTTCATCCTGCAATTCTTCAAACACAGTTCAAACATCCTCTACGACGTTGCCCATTTTAAGAAGCTAAATATAGCAACGCATTTTGAGGATATTTTTTAGTGCATACTGTCTATAGTGGAGCTTTTTAATTTTTATGTGTATAGTACCTTCAGACCAGAAACTGGAGATGGCAATGAAACGAAGAACATTCCTCGCGGCGACAGCTGCATCACTTGCTTTCCCAAAGCTTGCTCAAGCGACTGCCCTTGAGCATAAACCTGGCATCATGTACTGGGTGTATCCAGACGGTTGCTCATTCTATTTTGATGTAATGAAAGATGATACTTACATTGGAAGCCTCTCTGTCGAAGACATGGCGGAATTTGTTGAATCAAATCAGCAAATTACCGCTGGACTTATCTTACAAAAAGTACAGGAATTGCAGACCAGCCACACTCCTTACGAAGAGTGGCTCAATCAATTCCAAAACAAACGCGAATGGGATTGGCATGGTCCTCATTTTCCATTGGAACGACTCACAGAATTCAGCCTACCAGCACGTCCTGGTGATGATATATGGGCGCACAATGGTTTTGTGCTCACGTAGACATTACCTCCCCAACTTTCATGACTGCCCTAGTTCGGGCAGTCTTTCTTTTTCATTCAAAACAAGTTCGTGCTTCCTCAAGCCAACCTCCAGCCATCTCCTCAAGCTGATTCCGCCCCATAAACAGTACGTGCCCAGCGAGAAATATCTTCAATCCAAGTAAATATACAACAACATTTCAGCTCCGACATTTCGTACCTCTAGATAGAATTTGGAGCTGCTATACTTTCAGAATGACTGAACTCATTGTATTTGCTGCGGGAATTATATCTGGATTAGTAAGTGGCTTTATTGGAGGTGGGGGTGGATTGTTTACCTTACCAATACTATTCCTGACTGGTTTACCTGCTCACACAGCAATAGCAACTGCTCGATTAGGTTCTCTTGGGTTGTCCATCGGTGCTCTCTCTCGTTTTTTCAGAAGTAACGCCATTAAATGGAAAATGGTCATACCTCTGACTATTGTAAGTATCCCCGCAGCGATTATTGGTGCCTACCTGGTCATTAGTATCCCTCAATCATATATAGAGAAAATTATTGGTGTAATACTGGTACTTTCTGCAATAGCAATTATATACAAACCCAAAAAACAAAGTCCCACTGAACAAAAGATTGGATTGGTTACTTACTTCACTTTTTTTATTACCCGTATCGCCCAGGCGGCTTTCGGTTCAGGTATAGGATTATTGGTAAACGTTATTTATGTGAAGTTAATGCACATGTCTATGACCGAAGCGAACGCTACCAAACGAGTTCCTGGATTTATCGTTGTTATTATTACTCTTGTTATATTTGGCATAGAAGGACTTATTGACTACCAGACGGGAGCAATTTTATTTGCTGGCACTTTGATTGGAAGTTACACAGGTGCTCATATTGCTTTATCGGTTGGTCAAAAATATGTCACGTTTACATTTAGTGCAGTTGCTGCTATTTTTGGAATACTGTTACTTTTTTAATGTTTAATAAAGTTGGAATATTCAAAGTTGTATCATCCCTCACCTCAAACTGGTTCCATTCCATAGACGATAGGAACCCACTGTTAAGTAGGATTAAAAACTTTTGGTATACTCATCACAATGTACTCAAAGTATATTCTCCCAAAGTTATTAAAGTGGCGAATGAATCAGGGACGATTTGTTGCGGGAAGACAGTGGTGCATCCCTCAAGCAACAGGCGTGGTGCTTGAGATTGGTTTTGGTGCTGGAGCCAACCTTCCCTACTACAACAACATATCTCAATTGCTTGCATTAGAACCAAGCAAAGAACTTTTTAAGATTGCTCTTGAATCAAGCGAAACTACTTTTGATGTTAAGCAAATTGTAGCTGGAGCAGAAACCATTCCTCTGGATGATGACTCAGTAGACTCAATTGTGTGCACTTGGACACTTTGTAGTGTCGATGACGTTAGAGAAGTAGTTGACGAACTACATCGAGTACTAAGGCCTTCTGGCAAGGTCATCTTTATAGAGCATGGAAAATCAAACTCAAGAGTATTTCAGGTACTTCAAAGTAGTACTAACAATCTATGGAAACGTTTTGCTGGTGGCTGTAACCTGAACAGAACTTATTTTAATCATTTCACTGAAGCTGGGTTTTCTTTTGAAGTCTCAGAACAAATTGGAACAGAATACAGAGGCGTTGCAACAACCTCTAAATAAATGTTGGAATAAAGATTGTTCCATCACCCAACCTCTCAAACACAGTTCGAACATCTCTATACAGAGACTGTTCAGGTTATCACTCTAATGAGCTGGCAACCTCTTGCAAAAATGCTCCGCACTTCGCACTCTACGACGTCGTCCTGAAGCAAAATCCCCTCTTGGGGATTTTGCTTCAGGGCCAGATACCCTACTCAAATAAAACAGGGACTTCTACTGAAGCGTCATTCTCAGGTAATCCAGAGGGATTATCTTTTCTAAGAATAATTTTTCCTTGTGTACCTGCTAATCCGGGCAGTGGAGCATACTCAACTGAAGCAGAAAAAGAGACAAAATCTTCTGTCATCCAGTCTTCATTTGCAGTTGCATATCCGTTGCCAATAATTTGTCCGGTAGAATCAACTATTTCGATAGGAAACGAGGCTTCAAAATACCAATACCCTCGAGCTTCACCCGTTACCACAATCGGACTACCAACTGTCTCTCCAAACACTGGGCTATTAACTACAATAAGATTTGCCAATTCATTAGACTCACCTTCAAAATCTTGTGCCACTTCACCAAAATCCATAGTTTCTAGAGAAAACTTTAAATACAGGCTCTTCCCCACTGAAGGCTGCGTACTCATCGGTTCTCCGGCTGCTCTGTCTAAAAAATTAACAACCACTTGCGTTTCAGGACCCGCTTCTGTGGTCTGTGGTGCAATGCGATCTCCAATAAATACAGCCTGAGAACCTATATACCCTTCTGGAGTATTGATTGCTCCAACCAGATAGAAAAAGGTTCCACTTCCTCCGCCATCTTCTGTCACCAGGAAGACCGTATCTAGGTCACCATCGCCATCAATATCATGATCAAGTTCATTTTCAAAATAACGCACCTCGCTATTACTTGCGGAATTCAGATCATCTGGCAACAGAGCTACTCCATTTTGGAGGGTTACAGGTTCGCCACTTATTCTAAATGTCACTTCCTTAAAATCTTCTGGTAATCCATCACCCTGTTTGGTCTGATAGATGTAGTTATTAAACAGATAGAAAAGTGCCCCAAGAACGAAGATGCACAGAAGCCCTAAAATAATTTTTTTCATAACACAGTATATCAAAGCAAAACGCTTTCTTGGAAAACTATACTACAATCTGCTTTTATTAATAAAAAACATCGCACTATATTCCGGCTAGTTTCACCCGAGGAACAAGATACTCCAATTGTAACAACTTACACTTAGATAGCACCATACAATCGATGAAGTTATCGAACATTTTAAATTGACAGCTAATAACCTCAATTTAACTGAAACAGTACCCAAAAACTCACAGTTTTTACTTTGATTAGGATTTTCTTGTATTCTCCCCGATTTCATACATAATAGTTGCAGTACTATGATTCAGGGGAGTAAAAATAATGACCACACTAAGACAAATTCAGACGCAGACTTTTTTGCTTTGATCTACAGAAGAGATGACGGAGCGTTTAGAAAGTATCGAAATTGATGAAAATTTAAAACCTAGAGTTTATTCATATTTTCTACAATACGCTGAAGAACAAAAAACGGCTGCTGGAGTGTCTTCAATTATGAACGGAATGTTACGTGAGGTTGCTCCCTATATATCTGATGATATCTATGAGCGAATTCTCAAAATGGAAAGGGCTTTAGTCAGAGCCATCGTTGAAAACTGGGATGACTCTGAAACTACAATTGCCTACACTAAGATATGATTGAACACATGACGCCGTGCGCCGCCGCCTCTCCCTCTGGGATGGGCGGTTTTTTATTCAAACCCCTTCTGATGCGCATCATAACTTTTGTATAACTTTTGTTGCTTTTGTTTTTGTTGTCTTGAAAGGACTTTGTTATGTTTACTCTCCTCAAAAATACGCTCACGTTGTAATTTTTGGTAATTTTGAAGTTGCCTTTCTGTCACTTCTCCTTCTTGGATTGCCTTAAGTACAGCGCAGCCCTTACTCTTTTCATGGTCACAGTTTGTGAACTGGCACTGCCTCGATAGTGCATCGAGAGTTACGAATAGAGCATCCTCATCTTCAATAGTACTCTCTATAATACTTAACTCCCTCATGCCAGGAGTATCAATTAAATATCCACCATGAGGTAAGGAAAAAAGTTGTCGTGACGTTGTTGTGTGTTTCCCCCTACTATCATCAGCACGGACATTTCTAACTCGTTGCGTATCCTCACGAAGTAACCAATTTGTGATAGTAGACTTACCTGCGCCAGAGGAACCAAGTAATACTGCTGTTTCTTCTAATGTGAAATACTTAAGTAGTGACTCCATGCCTTCACCTGAGAGAGCGCTTACTGCGCGCACCGGGACTCCCGCAGCAACTTCTTTTGCGAGATTGACGTACTCATCGTAATCTTCTACAGAATCACTTTTGTTTAGAATTACTACTGAATCAACCCCACTCTGTCTTGCAAGCAGCAAATAACGTTCCAAACGACTTAAGTTAAAATCATTGTCGAGTCCCATAACAATGAAAATAATATCGACGTTAGCAACAATAACTTGCTCTGTCTCCGTTTCAACAGCTTTGCGCGCAACGGTCGATGTGCGAGGTAAAATTTCTTCTATTACCGCCTTGCGGTCAGCAACCTCTTCATACATAACAAAATCACCAACCTTAGGGAACACCCCTTCCTCAAAAAACGACCCACGTGTTGTAGCGATGAACTCTGAGTTTTCATCTAAAATTATATAGTTAGTTTTATGTTCTTCGATAACTCTAGCTTTTCTCATCCAGAAAGCCTAACACGTACACAACACGACTTCACCCCCACCACCTTATCTACAGCGAGCTTTGCTATAATCACCCTATGAAAAATATCTTATCTGAACTACTCTCTATCAAACCAAAGGTTGGCAAAACGACCTTCATTGCAATTGATGGCCATGGCGGTTCTGGCAAATCTACACTGGCAGAGTTATTCTCAGAAAAACTAAATGCTGAAGTCATCCACACAGATGATTTTTCGGGTTGGGAAAATCCACTGAACTGGTGGCCTGACATAGTCGAAAAAGTATTCGAACCTATTCGAAATGGTGCCACTTCACTTTCCTATCAACCTGCTAGCTGGTGGGGAAACCACCATCCTGAACCAGTTAAAAATCAACCTGTTACAAAGATTATGATTTTAGAAGGGGTTAGTTCATCACGCAAAGAGTTTGATGAGTACATTAGCTATCGTGTTTTTGTTGACACCCCCAAAGACATATGTCTTGAAAGAGGCATCGCTCGTGACACAGGAACAGAAAAAAGTAAGGAGGAACTGACCAAAATGTGGGAAGAATGGTTTGTTGAGGAAGAAATATACATACAAAGAGACAACCCTAAGCAAAAAGCAGACATCGTGATTGACGGAACCCTACCTTTTAAAAAACAGATTTCATTTAAATCTAAATAACATTCTCACGTACCCTAACCGTCATTACTATTTGAATCAAGTGTATATTGTTTTTCTTATACAACGCTTTGAAAATTCGAGTTGATGCAACTAAAATCAAAACTGTGCAAATATTTTCTTTTCAGCCATATCTATTCGTACCTTTCCACCATACGGCATCGGAATTTGTGGGTCAGTGTGGCCGAAGTTGAGATTTTGTACTACAGGGATATCTTTATTGTATTGTCGAACAGTACTCAAGACAGCCTCACGTTGTGCTTTTCGGTATCTGGATTTTTCTTCTGTTGTTTGTGGTTTATCAAATTCCCATGCTTTTGGTCGTCCCATTAACACACCTCTGACTCTGCCTAAAACACCCCTTTCTCCCAAGGCTCGTATTACTCTCCTAACGTAATCTGCTACTGGTATTTCTTCAGAAGTCTCTAGCATTACTACAATATCTTCAAATTTTTCTAATGAGGGAATTTCTACTCCGTGACGCAACATTTCATCCACTGCTTCTACACAACCTCCCCACAACAAGCCTCCCGCATCTTGAGTACCATCCCAAAACCAGCCATCACTTGGTTCCTGTTTTCTAAATTCCTTAAGCAACTCTGGGTCATCCCAGCCAAGACCGATATCGTTATAGGTTGTAGATGGAACTAATTCAAACTCGCCTTCCTCAAACAAAGCGTTCTTAATGTATTTCACTGTGTACTCATCCATCTCCCCTTGCCGAGCAAATTGTGTAAAGAGCGCTGCTCCGTAGTACGAAGGAATACCATTCAGGAATAAAAAGTTTGAGAAATGTGAATTGTCACTAAAACCAAAAAATGGCTTTGGATTATTGACAAAAACATCTGGTGAAAGGTTTTTAATATAGGTAACCTGAATATCTCCCCCAAGCGTAGAAATGACGGCTTTTATTTCTGGGTCAGAAAACGCAGAAACCAAATCATCTGCCTTTTCTTCTGTTGTGGCATCGAGTTTTGCTGTGGCCGGGTATTCTACTGGTTCTAAGTCAAACACAGCTTTCAAACGCTGCAACCCTAATTGATGCACGTGGGGCCAGACTCCCGGAGCTGCAAAGCTTGGCGAAACTATCGCAACCTTGTCACCTTTTTGTAACGCAGCTAACTTTTTCATTTTGTCATTGTAACAAATAAAACTTTTTTAATTACAACCTGCTTCTAATTTCTTCTTGAAAATTTACTTTCTCTGCGCTTGCCGCAACTTTTTTAAATAAATTTATCATAGCGTCAGCTGTATATTTATAATTCACAATAGCTGCGGTATTGTGCGGTGGATGCGCAAAAAATACCTGCTCTTTACTAATTATAATATCGCAATCAAAATCAAGCTCATCATCATCAAACACAAAGAGATCAATGGGATTATTCAAAAATAATTTTAATTCACTTTTTTCAAAGGCATATATCTCACACAATGATGAGCGCGACACAATAACTTGCAGTGCAAAAGAAGCATCAGTCAATACACGCTCCCAAGATTTTTTATACGAAACACCGTAAGTTCCATACTTATACTCCTTTGAGACAACACCCTCAATTACATATACATACTCATGTTTTGGCAATGAACGTAAGTTGCCATATAGCGTTCGTAACGCTCCGCGGCTTTTAGTTTTTTGACCTGCAATAAATTCAACGGTCCCTTTTTTATGGAGACTTTTATATCCTTGCCGTTGTACTAGGTCAGGCAAAACTTGTTCCAGCGCCTGATATGAACGAGTAACGATAGTCTGTAGTTCCTCTGGTGAAGCTGCCTGCCATTCTTTATGGCCACCAACAGCAACTTGCCTAGCTAATTCCCGCTTCTCCAGTGTAGCTAATATTGTATACAAAGATGTCCGAGGGATCTTTGTCTCGCGACTCAGCACACTAGTGTTCACATGATCATACGCCAGGAGTTTGTAATACACAACAACTTCAGGTTTTTTCAGACCCAATGGGCGAAGTACATTATTTAGCATTTGCTTCATCTATACACCATACATACTGACGTATTTTTCGTCAACACAATCTAACAAAAATAGACTTTAAATAAAGGATACCTGCAATAGATAAAATTAGATTGTCTAAAATTTAAACATAAATTTTAGAGATATCTATACTCATGACATTGTTCTTTACAAACAGGAGAATGCACATGTTAGACATTAGTTTTGGTTCCAAACACCCAGTCGAGAAACAACTTTCTAACTTTAATCCCCTTACATTCAAATTTGATAGCATCCACTGCACTTGCCTCGAGGGTCCATTACAGGCTTTCAAGTGTGCTGATCCGGCAGAACAAATCTGTATATGCGGACTGGATGGAAAATCAGCCAAGCGTAAGGGCAGAATTCATAACACATGGAAAGAAACTCAAACGCTATACTGGAACGGGGTAACGTACGAAAGATCAGGTCAGGCCTACCAGGATCTACTTGATCGACTGTACGATAATGCGTTTAATGCATCATCAAACTTTCGTGAAACGCTACAAAAAAGCTGTAACGTTCGTTTGATCCACACGATTGGATCACATGACACCCACCAAACTGTTCTGACCGTCCCTGAACTCACTTCAAGGCTTTACGAACTACGAGACAGGTTGCGTGCCTGACCCAAGACTTCCATACACGAAGTAAAGAGTTTTGATCTCTCTAATTCAGGATGGCGGTCTTAAAAACAAACCTGCGCAAAATGCGCAGGCTTTTATTGTAATTTTTCTAGATTTTTCACTGCAGTATCAAACATTTTTTTCGCAAGATCATGAGTTAGTTGTTCTCGAGCCGCTTCGAGTGTAAACCACCCAGCCTCTTTTACTTCATCTTCTTGAAGGGAAAAATCCTTTGAGGTTGTAAATCCAAGGTAGTATACAACTGATTTATCAATAAGCGTGTCCCCATGGTGAAATGAGTATGATTGCGCATATACTGTATCTTTTTCTAGTCGCTCAAGTGTAATATTGGTTTCTTCAAAAAGTTCGCGCTGTGCAGTCTCTTCAGGAGTCTCTCCTTTTTCTGGATGTCCTTTCGGGAAAGTCCAATACACGTCATCTTTACTTCCGTACTGATAAATGAGAAAAACCTCCCAGCCATCATCAACTTTAATAAGTGGGATAACCCCGTATGAATAATCTTTTTTAGTTTGCATAGTTGTGTAAGCTAGGGAGAGACAAGAGGTCACTTAAGGAATCTGCGGAATGCATTATTGCACTTGGGTAGAAACGCATATTATCAATCCCTTCAGATTTTTTAAATTTTTCAAAAGTCATTTCAATAACTTCAATCTGTTCGCCAGCATCAAGCATTTGTGCACCAACACTCTCTAGCTCAGTGGCTAAAAAAGTATAAATGATATGTTCAATTTTCCCACTACCTGCTTGTACTGCTCGAATAAGTTTCCAATTTTTAAAATAATACCCTGTCTCTTCAGCAAGTTCACGCTTTGCTGCCTGGAGTTCATTTTCGTTTTCTTTGTCATGCATGCCGGCTGGAATTGAGATATATGCCTCATCAATGTGAGGCTGTCTTTCATTTGTTACAATAATTTTGTCACCATTAATAGCAATTATTTCAACAGTATCTGGCCTCTTAATCATTTCAAATGTTTTTGTTGAAGCATCAAATTGCTCTTGATCCCACTGATATACATCAAAAATAACCCCTGAAAAAACTTTCTGTGCATGAGTTGGAATCAATGAAACGTTTTTGGGTGTATATGAACGCATAAAGTAAGTATACACAAAACAGCCGGCCTTACGACCGGCTGTTTTATTTTGTGTCCAGGACTGGAGTTGAACCAGCACGGGGAAACCCCCACTACCCCCTCAAGGTAGCGCGTCTACCAATTTCGCCACCTGGACATTCCACTTAAGAAAGCCCAGCTATTGTAAAGTTTTTTTGAGCTTTTGCAACCAACCCAAACAAAAAGCGACGTAACACGTCGCTTTTTGTTTTAGATAATTAGTCTTTCTTTTCTTCCTCAACTGGTGTCTCCCCTGTTTTTTCTTCAACAACATCTTCCACAACTTCAACCTCTTTTGCTTCAGCTGCTGCTTTTTCCTCAGCTTCCTTTGCTGCTACAGCTTCAGCTTCCTTAGCTTCTTGCTCAGCCTTTGCTGCTGCGTCTGCCTCTGCCTTTGCTGCAACTTCAATACCTGATTCAGTACCGATTGAAACCAAGCTCATGCGTCGCATCTGTCGCTTAATTTCTCGAGCAACCTTTTCACGAATATAGTAGAGTTTAGCTCGTCGTACTTTCGCTCGCTTTACAATCTCGATTTTATCGATATTAGGAGAATAAAGTGGGTAGATTTTCTCTACACCAACACCACTTGCCATTTTTCGTACAGTAAACGTTGCTCCTGCCTCGTTTCCGTGTTTCCGTGCAAGAACAATACCCTCAAAAATCTGGATACGTGTCTTACCTTTATCTTGAATTCTTTGGTGTACACGTACTGTGTCTCCAGCTCGAATGCCGAGAATCTGTCGATCCTCCATGTTTACTGGAGAAATCTGTACACCTGTTGTTACTGTGTTCATAATGTAATTAAAATAAAATAGCGCTTCAAAAGCCCGGGTACTGTACCACAGCCTCCAATCAACCGCAATATCTAATTGAATTAGAGAAAAAGCACCAGCTTCCGGCTTCACACCATACGATTCACGGCTTTTTTATTCCTCCACAATCTTTTCTGATGCACGTTCAAATGAAACGGGGAGTGGCGCAACAAGACTCTCTTCCTCCCCACCTGGGAGGACAATTTTGAGCACGTGCGCATGCAGCGCCATTCTATCGAAGTCTAAGTTGTTTGAATTTTTCATTTCTGGCTGTGCATAGAGCACATCGCCCACAATTGGCTTTCCGATTGCCATAAGGTGCACACGAATTTGATGAGTACGCCCTGTCTTAGGAATCATTTTCATATACGAAAATGATTCCCCTTCATAGCTTCCTGTCAGAATACACTCCCACTCTGTGGTTGCTTCACGCAAAGCACCCTTTGCACCATGCTGAGCTGAGCGAAGCCGAAAATCTTTTGACGAACGTCCAATAGGTCGATGTATCGTTCCCCACCGTTCACGTATGGGGCCGTACACAAACGCACGATACTCTTTATGCACTAGCCGGTCATGAAATTGTGCTTTTAGATGCTCGAATGCATCCTGATGCTTAGCCAGAACCATTACCCCTGATGTTTCCTTATCGAGCCT
>CAZYTF010000037.1:0-10231 GCA_964649535.1 uncultured Candidatus Saccharibacteria bacterium
TATAATTTAATTTTTCATATGAATAAAAAAAAGGATTCAGAATTTCCCATTAAAACGTACCTTGAATTTGGCATGGAGAAGCTTCCAAAAGAAGAAGAAAAGGTCGACCCGATGACACCCATGCTTGAAATGCTCGCAGGCATCCGTCCAGAACAACAAATGTGGATTCAATTTATCTGCATTGCGCATCGTGAAGAAAGTTTCAAGAATGGACAGTTACACCCATCTGACACATGGGAAGCTGGTGTTCAGAAAAAAATTGATGAAATAATGAAACGTGATCAAAAATCAAAAGGTGATGAAGAAGATTTTCCTGATGTAGCACGTTTAACAAGTGGTGAGAGAGACTTGATAGAGACGATGGAGCGCAACATGGGCAAGGTTGCCTATGAATTTGCTTGTCGTGTAGTATATCTAAGTAAAAATGAAGGTAATTATGACGGAGGTCTTTTTAGTCGTTTTCTGCGCACCTTTGCAGCAACTGAAGTTTCAAAGCGTAACGGCATTGGCATGAAGTGGCGAACAGATTTTAATTATAAAATTTTTTCAGACCCGTTTGACAAAATCATCCCGGCATTAAAAAAACAAGAGTTAAAGGAATACAAATTGAGAGTCCTTTATCCAAAAACTGGAGGTATGGGGTATAAAATCATGACTGCTGAAGAATTAGCAACAATATTTCACCTCCCAGGCAAGGTTGCAATAACTCCCACACTCCAACGTGTACCTTCTACGCGTGGTGAAGCACCAAGTAATCTTCCTACACAGCAAATTCCGAGTTAATATTGTTACCTTCTATGTCATTAATTACAGAAAGTGAGCCGAGTCAAGAATCTAAAATAAATATTATTTCCATCAGCATAATTTTGATTGGTATAATTACATTAATTTTTTCATTATTTATATACACACTTACGAAGGCGCCAAGCACTTTGAGTGAACAAACAGCTATTGAAGTTACGCAAGGAATGTCTGTGCGCTCAATTGCTACGAAGGCAAAACAAGAAGGCGTTGTTCGATCAGAGCTTCTACTTTATGTAATACTCACATCATTTTATGATCCTACAAATATTCATGCCGGCACATATGTATTTACAGAGCCAGCATCAGTTTTTAAAGTTGCTGAAAAAATTGCGAGTAGTGACGTTAATGAGACACTAATTACCATAACGATTCCAGAAGGCATCCCGCTCACTAAAATAGCTGATATAGTAACTGAAAAACTTGCTGAATTTGATGCTGACGAATATCTTTTACACACGGAGGAGCTTGAAGGGTATTTATTTCCTGAAACATACTTTGTACCTAAGAAATTTACTGCAGCTGACCTGATCGTCTTACAGCGCGCAACGTATGAAGAAAATATTTTGCCACTACGCACACTTATTGCTTCTTCAACTTTTAGCGAATATGAAATGTTAATACTTGCTTCAATTGTTGAGCGTGAAGCTAATGATGAAGAGTCAATGAAAATGGTTTCCGGTATTTTGCAAAATAGATTGCAAATTGGAATGGCACTGCAAGCAGATGCCTCAATTGAATACGAACTCGACAAGCCATTGTCAGAACTCACTGCAGCAGATTTGGAGCTAGAGTCACCATACAATACCTATTTGAACCCAGGACTAACACCAACACCAATTGGTAATCCAGGGCTACAGTCGATTAAAGCAGTTCTAGAACCTACTGAAAGTAATTACTTTTACTACATTACTGACGAGAATGGCACTTTTCATTATGCAAAAACATTTGAAGAACATAAATTAAATGTTCAGAAGTATTTGCGCTAGCTATTGACTTGGATTTTAAGTTTCCATATGTAACTAAGTCAACGAGAAAGGAGGGGCAGATAAATGCGTATGGACACAAAATAAAATCAGCACTAATTCGCTGCAGATTCAGCGATGCTTTCATTTGAAAATGTACAAAAAAACTTCTGTTGGAATTTCAGATTTTGAGGAATCACTACAAAATCAACCCAAATCACCTAACACCAGGTCGTGAAATTTGTGAAAGCAATGGAAGGTCTGGAATATTTAAGTTTTCCCGAAGCCCATCATCTTGAAGACGTAACACTTGTAGTTCTTTAGGATTTAAAGCGAACATTTATACTGCTACTCAAAACTAGAATGGATAGCTTTTTTTATATAAAAATTATGCTACCGTAGGCATGTGAACAACACTAAAACAGTATTTGTGGGGCTTTCTGGAGGTGTAGACTCTTCAGTTGCTGCATTACGTTTAAAAAATGAAGGCTACAATGTAGTCGGGGTTTTTATAAAGGTGTGGCACCCTGACTTCCTTGAGTGCAATTGGGAAGCTGAACGACTGGACGCAATGCGTGTAGCTGCAAAACTCCATGTGCCATTTTTGACATGTGATGCAGAAGAGGTGTACAGAAACGATGTTGCCGATTACTTTATACATGAATATGAATTAGGGAGAACTCCAAACCCAGACGTTATGTGCAACAAATACGTAAAATTTGGTGCTTTTTTGCATTTTGCAAAAAAACACGGTGCTGACTATGTGGCAACAGGACATTATGCTCAAAATATTTATCGATCAGGGAAATTTGAACTTCATAGAGGTGTAGATACAAATAAAGACCAGTCATATTTTTTATGGACACTTACACAAGAACAGCTTTCAAAAGTTTTACTACCAGTTGGAAATAGCACAAAAAATGTAATTAGAAAAGAAGCTGATGAAATGGGCTTGATAACTGCCGCAAAGAAAGACAGTCAGGGAATATGTTTTTTGGGACAAATTGATATTCCTGAATTTCTAAGTCATTATATTGCTCTTGAAGAGGGCGATGTACTTAATGAAAATGGAGAAGTTATAGGAACTCACAAAGGTGCTCTGGTATATACAAAAGGGCAACGACATGGCTTTTCAGTTACTAACACGGCTACTCACTCAGCTCCCCATTACGCTGTCAGTAGAAATATAAAAGCCAATACGATTACTGTATCCAATGTTAAACAGAGGGAAATTGCCGCGACTGAAATCACACTCTCTGATTGTAACTACATTGCATATGTGCCAGAAATAAATGACACCATTGCGTTTCAATCTAGATATAGACAAAAAGTTTCTACTGGGATTGTCCAAGGTAGTGGAGCTCAGACACTACAAATACAAACGAGCCACGAAACTGAGGGGTTAAGCGAAGGGCAGTCCTGTGTATTGTATAGAGGTTCGCAATGTCTTGGAGGTGGTATCATTGCAGGATGTCGATTACCGTAACAAAAGCAGATGGAAGTAGTGAGGAATTTCACGTCAGCAAACTCAAACATTCGCTGAGACGTGCTGGTGCATCAAAAGAAGAAATAGTCGAAATTTCAAAAAAAATTGAAGATATACTCCATGACGGAATTTCTACACAGGAAATCTATCGTATTGCATTTGAACTACTAAGAAATGTTGAAAAACCAATAGCAGCGCGCTACTCACTACGTAGAGCTCTTTTTGGTCTTGGGCCAACAGGATTTCCATTTGAAGATTTTTTAGCTCGCATGTTCCAAAAAGAAGGCTACGCAACAAAAACACGAGTGACACTGCATGGAAAATGTGTTGAACATGAGCTTGACGTTGCGGGTTTTAGAGAAGATCATAGCTTTGTTGCAGAAGCTAAGTTCCATTCACGGCCTGGTGTAAAATCTGATCTACAAGTCGTAATGTATTCATACGCAAGACTTCTTGATTTACAAGGTGTAAAAATTTGTTCGGATGACGTTTGCGGCATTAATGAACTGATGGTTATCACAAACACAAAGTTTACTTCTACTGCTGAGCAATATGCAACGTGTACAGGACTTGTGCTTCTGAGTTGGGATTTCCCCAAGCATAATAATCTTCACGACAGAATACAAAAATCTGGCTTATATCCTGTAAGTGTTTTACAAAGCCTTAGTCAAACACAAAAAAAAGTTTTGATTGAAGCAGGAATTATTGTCTGTACTGATATCATCGAACGGCCACAGATCTTGCGGAGGTTACATCTAAGCACTAAGAGAATCGAATCCATACTTGCTGAAGCTGCTGAGCTTTGTCACAAAAATAGTTCCACATAAGGGCACTTCGACTACAGAGCGTCAATAGTTGACTTATTACACCCTATGCTATAATCCTTGTATATAAGCATTATTTCAGTTTTTACTATGTCATCAGATGAACAAGAGAAGCAAGAGAGTCAGAAAACGTTAGTTGCGTTTGTTGCAGGTCTTCTTATAGGAGGTTTACTCGTTTGGGTATTCGGAGGAAGTCCGGATCAAACAAAAATGAACGAGGAGGAAAGTGATTCAACAACACAAACAGAGCAGGACAAAACAACAGAAGATTCGAAGACAAATGAAGTATCGGGAGCAGACAATGTAAGTCCTGCAGAAGATACAGTAAGCGCAGAAATGCAAACAGGGAAAGGGGAGATCGAGGTTGTAGATCAAGCAGCAGGAGTAAGCGTTGCGCTTGATAGTGCAACTTTTCCAAATGATGAAGGTTGGATAGGTGTACGTGACTACGTAAATGGACATCTTGCAGGCCTTCTAGGGGTAGTGCGTTTCAGTAAGGAACAAGGTCTTGTTCCTGATACAGTTGTTCTGCAGCGAGCAACTGAAGCTGGCAACACTTATGCAGTCGTATTCTATACAGAAAATGGAGACCGTGAATTCAGTCTTGCAAATGATGTGCAGGTTGAAGGTGTGTTAAATACTTTTACAGCTAAATAGTTAGAGTGAATGAGATAATAAAGCCCCGAAAGGGGCTTTATTCGTACATGCTATAATTTGTTATCTATGTCTACATACATCAAAAAATATAATCCTGACCGTGCTCCAGATTGGAACTATGGTGGAGTAAAGTGGCGTTTGTCACGTTCGAAACTTGATTTTTTTCTAGAGTGCCCACGCTGCTTTTATGTAGACAATAAATTGGGAACTAAGCGCCCTGGCTTTCCTTCATTCAATCTCAATATAGCTGTTGACGAATTATTTAAGAAGGAGTTTGATATACATCGAAAAGAAGGAACAAAGCATCCGCTTATGGAGAAGTATAAAATCGATGCTGTTCCTTTCGTACATACAAATATGGACAGGTGGCGGGATCCATTTGTGGGCATCGAAACTACACATGAAGCAACTGGACTTACAGTCTGTGGAGGTGTTGATGACATCTGGGTTACTCCAGACAACACGCTAATTATTGTTGACTACAAAGCGACATCCAAGGATGGAACTATAGAAAAACTTGGTGACAGTCCTTGGGAGCTGCAGTACACACAACAACTTGGTGTATATCGTTGGCTACTCGAACAAAATGGTTTTGAGGTTGAAGCTAAAGGATATCTTGTATATGCAAATGCAGACAAGGGTCTTGATACCTTCGACAACAAACTTACTTTTGAAACAACCCTGGTTTCTGTTGACACAGATACAGACTGGATAGAGCCAGCACTTGAAAACATTAAGAAATGCTTGGAAGGCGAACAGATACCGTCAATAGGTGACTCCTGTGAGTTCTGTCCATATCGTGAGGCAGTTGGAAAAAAACTCCTTAAAATGTACAATCACAACAAATCAAACACAACGCAGTCACTGCCTGTTGACAATTCACCAAAAAGTACGATTGAATCAATTAAGAAAAAATATGGCTAAAGAAATAGCTTTTGCAGATAAAGTAAGGGCTGTTGTTAGGAAGATAGCTAAAGGAAAAGTTATGACTTACAGCGAAGTGGCCAGTAAAGCTGGCAATCCAGGAGCTGCAAGGGCAGTTGCGAACGTCATGGCAGCGAACTATGATACTGAGATACCTTGTCACAGAGTAATACGAAGCGATGGTAAGCTTGGGGGTTATAATAGGGGAGGAGAGTCCAAAAAACGTGCTATATTAGAAGCCGAAGGAGTTAAACTACAATAGTATGAATATATCAGATTTCAAACGCCAACTAGAACATCAGATGTCTGCGAGTGATGCTGTGATGCAAACACATGTTATAGGTACACTTATAAGTCAAGTAAAGGAATTTGTAGTAAAAACAAAAGCACAAGGAAATCTTGTAAAAGATATTCCTGAACTTGAGCGTACTGCAGCACAAGAACCTAAAAGTCCAGCTGAAGAAAAAGAAAAAGAAGAGGCGCAGCGTCTTCTGCAAACAGCTCAAGACTTGCGTAGAACAGTACAGTCACGAAAGCAATTTCTTTCAAAACTAGAGAATGAAGTAACAGACCTCCTGCGTGCAATAAAATCATAAGTATGTACTCATACCGCATAGAACAAGCAATCAGAGCTGCAACTATCCTACATAAGGATCAAGTAAGAAAAGGTTCTGTTCCTATGCCGTACGTAAGTCATTTATTTGCAGTCACAATGATTCTTGGCGACTACACTAAAGATGAAGATGTGTTAATTGCAGCGCTACTCCACGACACCCTTGAGGACACTGACTACACATCAGATGAACTAAAAGCAGACTTTGGCGAAAAAATACAGGAATATGTTCTAGCATTAACCGAGCCGCAAGATGAAGATGATAAACGTTATTCATGGAAAGAGCGTAAGCAACAATACGCAACACAGCTTCGAGGTGCTCCTGAACAGTCGCTACTTATTGCAGCAGCAGACAAGATTCACAACATGCGTGCAATTGTTGAGGAGTATCATAATGAACATGAACGCTTTATGACTGAGTACAAAGGTTCTCTTGAAGACAGGGTTCTCATGTATCAAGACATATCCAATGCTATTAATAGAAGTCTCAAAAGCGATATTATTAATGAGTATAACCACGTATTCGATGAATACAAAGAATTTATAGCCAATGTCAAAAAAACAAAAGACAAAAAGGAAATCTCCTAAGTTGGTTCTTCCTGGTTTTGAAGTGATAAAAAAACAAAGGGGTTTTACTGAACTTGTTTTAAAGAAAAATGGCTTGCGGATCTTGCATAAAGAAATTAAAAACACTGGTGTAATTACAACAAACATTACCTATCGTGTTGGCTCACGAGACGAAGCCCGTGGTGAAACTGGTCTCGCACACATGCTGGAGCATATGGTTTTTAAACCAACCAAGCGTGATGTAAAGAAGAAAGTTAATTCTGGAGCCATGCAATTTGAAAGAGAAACTGGTTGTATACTTAATGCTAATACATGGAAAGATAGAACTACATATTTTTTTAGTTATCCAAAAGAATACGTTGGTGAGGCGCTAAGAATCGAGGCTGACAGAATGGTAAACGTAGTACTTACGGACAAGGAGTTTTTACCTGAGCGCAATAATGTGCTGAGTGAATTTGACATGAACAACGGTGATCCTTACTTTGCTCTGAGTGTACAGATGGTATCTACTGCTTTTCATTCAAACACGTATGGTCATGAAACCATCGGCTTTAGAGAAGATATTGAGAATTATACCGCCGAGAAACTCAAAGCATTCTACGAACAGTACTACCGGACTGACAATGCCACGTTAATGGTTATTGGGGACTGCTCACTTGAAGATTCGCTTGGCCAAATTAAAAAAGAATTTGGATCACTAAAAAACCCAAGTGAAGCTATACCGCGCTACAATATTCCTGAGCCAAAACAAGAAGGTGTGCGGAGGTCGTATGTGAAGAGGGAGTCCAAAACAAACATTGTAGCCCTTGGGATAAAACACAACTCATTCCCAACTAAACATTGGTATGAAACGGCAATGCTTCTAGAAATTCTTGCTGGTGGCACTGACAGTATCCTTTATACTCATTTTGTAGATTCCGGGAAAGCTATCCGCGTAGAGACAATGATTGAACCAACAAGCAATGAAAATCTTGGAGCTATTTTCATAACACTTGCTCCAGGACAAAGTCACGACACAATAGAGCAAGAAGCGCTTGCAGTAATATCGAAACTCAAATCTAAAGAAATTGATTCATTACTCAAGAAAAGTATCCAAAAAACAATTACAGACGAACTTTTTGCACAAGGAAGTTCATTAAAGATTGCGATGGAGCTCACTGAGTTTGTAGCAGCAGAAAAATGGGTTGCTTACACTGAAACTGAAAAAATGCTGCAGAGCATCACAGCGAAAGATATTTTAACAATACGAGACACGCTTTTTAACTTTGATTCTATGACTATTGGTTACTTTATTGGTACATAATGCGTATGACACATCACATTGAAACAAATGAAAAATATCGTATAGGATCTATTGTTCAGAAAAATAGTCGTATATTTTATGCAAAATTGACAGTCGATATACAGACTTCAAACACACCTGCGTTTGAAGCCCTTCAGGAAGTATACGCTGAAGCTCTTCTCTCAGGCGCAGGCAAATTTTCACGTGAAGCTTTTTTAAATGAAATCAACAAACTTGGTGCGTCCGTGGATGTTTCTATCAACGACAGTAAATTAACAATCTCGCTCCGCTCAAGTGCCGACAATGCATCGAGACTCATGACTTTATTCACGCTAATGCTTGATACACCTACCTTTGCACAGAATGAACTACACAGAATTAAGACATTGATTACAAATGAGCTCACTGAGCACACAGAAGATTCTAAAGCAGTCGCGTATGAAAATCTAGCAAATCAACTGTATTCCAATAAAGACCGTCGATACACAGCTCCAATTCAACTAATACAAAAGAACGTATCGCGTATAACTCAAAAAGATTTACAGACACTCCACCAACAAATACGAAGTTTTTACTGGTCAGCCACTGTTGGAACCCATAGCGAAACTGTTATCAATTTTTCTGAGGTGCTCAAAAAAATTAAGGCAGCCGAACAAACTACGTTACTTAAAAAAGAGCACGTACCAAAGCTTCCAAAAGAATCACTTGTTTTAAAAAATATTCCGGGTAAGCAAAATATCGATTTTAGTATTGGTGGTGCCTTGCCACTTACATTACATCATCCAGATTTTATACCTTTTACATTTGGCCTAAACGTTCTAGGTAAGTGGGGAGGTTTTACAGGGAGACTCATGAGTACCATTAGAGAAAAGGAGGGTTTGACGTATGGCATATATGCAAAAATTGAAACTGTGAGCGGTGAAGAGACTGGTTTTTGGCGCATCATGACTTTTTTTAGTCCCGAACAATCACATCAAGGTCTTACCTCAACACTTCGTGAAGTAAACCTAATTGCTAAAAAGGGGATAACGGAAGATGAATACAGAAGATTTAAGACAATTTTAATTACTCAACAAACGCTTCTCAATGATTCATATATTCGTACAATTGCAGATTTCCACTTCTTTGTCAGTGAAGGATTTGAGATTGAAGAAATGAAAGAACTAAAATCTAAAATGCATACTGTCTCAAAGAAAGAGATTAACACTGCGCTTGCAAAGTATTTAGACCCAAAGAAGATTGTGATTAGTGGAGCAGGACCCGTAGAGACAGTCAAACAAGCTCTCCAAAAGTTGGTATAAAACAGTGTGTATGCAGTTACAGTATTTGGGACAAAATACTGTGTGCTACGATATAGGTAATGGATACAGATCTACAAAGAGAGCTTCGTGAGCAGCGTGAGTATCTTGAAGCTATTTTTAAGTCAGTTGAGAAAACAAGAAAGTATTTTTTGTGGACGCTTATTATTTCTTGCGTTGTTTTTGTTTTGCCGCTAATAGGTATCTTCTTCGCATTGCCGGCATTTATTTCTTCATACTCTGCTGCACTCGGATTATAAGTGAGCTCCAATCAGTTCATATGAAAACCAACCTACAGAATATACTACAAAGGGTGTCGCTCAGCATTCTTTTTTTGGTTCTTTTTTTGATGCCTTTTACAGCAGTGTTCGCACATGAAGTGTATGTTCTGAGCAGCGAAGATGTAAGTATGATACTAAGCACAGAATCACAAAGTCCCTTTTTAGCAATCGAAGCAAACCAGCTCGATTTCTTCATGTGGGCATTCATTTCCATAATGATAGTTTCAATTGTCTTTTTTGTTTCAATAGCTAGGCCAGTCGAAAAGTTTTTTGATCCCATACTTTTTAAGTTGAAGAGAAAATTTGGATTTATTGTAATCCGCCTTTCGATAGGTCTCGCACTGTTTGCTTCAGGTTACTGCAACTCACTATTTGGACCTGAACTGCCACTGAGCAGTATTTTTGGTCAATATGCTGATTTTGTCGGTGTCACACTGATGATTGTTGGGCTGCTCATTCTTATAGGTTTTCTGACACGAACAATGGGAATTATCGCACTTTCAGTTGCTTTGTTTGCAGTATCAACTGTTACA
>CAZYTF010000038.1:0-10190 GCA_964649535.1 uncultured Candidatus Saccharibacteria bacterium
AAGTCGGAATCGCTAGTAATCGCGGATCAGCACGCCGCGGTGAATACGTTCCCGAGCCTTGTACTCACCGCCCGTCAAGTCAGGGGAGTCGGGAGTGCCCGAAGTTCGTGTTTATCACGACCTACGGTAAGCTCGATAACAAGGACTAAGTCGTAACAAGGCACGGCTAGCGGAAGCTGGTCGTGGATTAATTCCAATTGGACACGTCGTTTCAGACTGGTAACAGACTGAACCAAACGGCTAATTGGTCGATGTTATGTGCCTCAATTGAGCACATAATTGGTAATAATACTCAACAACCATAACTGGTATTTGACACTAGGAAGAGACTAGGAAAAAGGATAAGACAAAAGAGATTTTAACCTATGAAGGTAAACTTTTTTGCAAGTGATGCAACGTACATATTTAAGGTATTCAGTTTTCTGTAACGAAACAAAAAACACGCGGCATTTGCCGCGTGTTTTTTGTGCACCTCCTATGTATTTTATACGAAATTAATTTTCGAATTCACCATAACGACTTGTGCTAAAACCTGAGTTATTTTGAGGACCGTTTGGGCTGATTGATGTTGATCCAAATTCACCGAATGCGTCATCCCCCCAGCCGGAATTGTAGCATTCGTCATAACTAAAGTAGTCAGGACATAGGTAATCTGTATCTCTTATACCTAAAGACTTCATAAGTATTTGTAAGATTCCCCAAATGCCAAGAATTACGACAAAGGCAATGATGCTATAGAGTAGATATTTTCTAGCTTGTTCGTGTGAGTATGTGTCAGCTCCATTTAGGATATAGTATCGCACTATATTGACGAAGAAAAAAAGTATCGCAAGACTAAAAATGAAAGGAATAAGTATTCCATTGATAAAGTTGATTGCTGTTTCAATATATCCTTGTATATTTCCACCTGGTGCAGCAAACGCGACGCTTAATGAAGTCAAGAAAAAGGTGCTACTAAATAATAGAATAATTAGAAACTGTTGCAGATACTTGTATCGGGAATGAATCATATATGTAATCATACCTCACACCATCTATAAAAATCTGACATATCCCGATACTGTTTGCATACATTGAATATATTGCTGTTATTTGGTAGTATTTGCGGACTTTTGGAACTTTGTTTAAATTTTGTGCGGCCGTAGCTCCGGTAAGTTCATTCAAAGTTACATGGTAGATAGTGTGCGAGTATAGCTCAGTTGGTTAGAGCGCGTCACTGATAATGACGAGGTCCTAAGTTCAAATCTTAGTACTCGCACACTGCACACCATTAACTTTAAATATTAGAGCGGTAAAACAAAAACACCCCACTAGGGGGTGTTTTTGGTAGGCTTACCATGAGCATGCGAGGGACTCCCGAGGGAGTTTCACCGAGCTGTCACAGGTCAGTTACACTTGGCCTAATAGCTCACAGACACACATCTGACCATTAGCGAGAGTTCAGATTAACTGGCTACCGCTTTTTCCGGGGTGTTGATGTCCACCCGAGCTATCCCAAAAATTATACCACATATAACTTTAGGTTCGCACCACAAGGGTATTACTATTTTTATATTCCCTATAGTCATTAAAAATAGGTCAGTCCTACCGGCCGCACAAATTTTTGAAACGTGGGTTATTTTAAATAGAAGGAGTATTATTTTCTCTGTCTCTAATGAACTGAGGATCTTTTATTGCGTTTTCGGTGTAGATTGTTTTTTTACCTAATCTATTATTTGTGGCTTCTATATCTTTAGCAAGTAAGTAGATGAAGGTAGCAAAGCTTAAGATGAGGAGCCAGGCTATTATTGGGAAAAGTTTAGATGATTCAATTTTTTTCATACAATTAAAATGTAGTATAGCATTAGGTTGTTTTTTTTCGCTTTTTTTTGGGCTAGACGAATTTAATGTGTACAAGAGTTTGAATAAAAAATTTGTAACTCTCATTTTATAATATCTCTGTATCGATCTAAATATTATGCAGGAAAAATCTTTCATAAAAAATGATACAGGCTCTGTTTTTATTTTGAAGCGCAGTATATACTCATGATACATTATGGATAGTATGCAGACATATTTTAAAAATAAAAGAGTGACGGTCATGGGACTTGGGCTTTTGGGGCGTGGAGTCGGGGATGCTGCATTTTTGGCTGAAAATGGAGCTGAAGTGACAGTGACTGATATAAAGACGAAAGCACAGCTGGCTGAATCGGCATCGCAGTTGGAGAAGTATCCCAACATTCGATTTGTGCTTGGTGAACACAAAACTGGTGATTTTGAAAATGTAGATATGGTATTTGTTGCAGCTGGTGTTCCTCTTGATTCACCGTATCTTGCGCATGCTCGTGATAAAGGTGTGAAGCTAGTGATGAGTGCCGCTTTCTTTGCAGAAAAATCAGGCATCCCTGTAATCGGAGTTACCGGGACAAGAGGAAAATCGACAGTCGTCCACTTCATCACTCATACACTTGCTCAGGCTGGGGTGCAATCTCTATTAGGCGGAAACATACGAGGTGTTTCAAACCTTCAGCTCCTGAAAGTGGTTGAGGGAATTGAGATAGCAGTAATGGAGCTTGATTCATGGCAGCTGCAAGGTTTTGGTTGGGCAGGTATTTCGCCACATATTGCCGTCTTTACAAATCTTTTTGAGGATCACCTTAATTATTATCCCGACATGGAGACATACTTTAGAGACAAGGCAAATATTTACGTACATCAAAAAGAAGATGATGCATTGATAATAGGTAAAACTGTGGCTGAAGTATGGATGCAAAAGCTGCCAGCGCTCAGTGGAGTAAAAGTGCCACAAATACTCCCGAGTGATTGGATTCTGCAAATCCCTGGTGAGCATAATCGTGAAAACGCCGCCTTAGCTGTGGAAGCGATGCGAGCGTACGGTTTGTCGGAAGCAGTAATTAAAGCAGGTATAGAGTCATTTACGGGCGTTGAGGGACGATTGCAGTTGGTGAAAGAGGTTGGAGGCAGCAAGATATACAATGATAATAATGCCACAACCCCGTTGGCCACAATGGTCGCGTTGGAAGCATTGGATACAGGTAAGAAAAATGTCATTTTGATTGCAGGTGGTGCAGATAAAGGTCTTGATATTTCTGAGCTGACACTCTCTGTCGCTAAACATTGTCGGCAGGTTATTTTGACTCCTGGCAGTGGGACAGATCGACTTGTGTCTCTTTTGCATGACGGAACTGTGGGAGTGAGTGTCGTTGAGGATTTGCGTGGTGCGGTAGAGGCGGCGCAGAGCGCCGCCTCAGAAGGTGATATTCTCCTCTTCAGTCCAGCATTTGCTTCTTTTGCACAGTTCAAAAATGAGTACGAACGCAATGATGAGTTTGTGCGAATTGTTAACGAACTATGATTGGCATCTTGGACTCAGGTTCCGGCGGACTTACCGTCATGCACGCCCTTCGGAAAGAATTACCTTCTTCAGACATTATCTATTTTGGTGATATTAAACATGCTCCCTATGGGTCAAAAACAAGACGTGAACTCTCTGAGTTAACGGTGAATGCAATTAAATTATTGCAAGAGCGAAATGTTGAGCGGATTGTGAGTGCATGCAATAGTGTCTCGGCGTCACTTGCAGTTTCACTTCTTGATGCATTCTCAATGGCACCGCAACAGCTCATCGAAATGGTGGGACCAACGGTTTCGTATTTTAAGAATGAAGATGTTCGCATCGCAGTTTGTGCAACTCCAGCGACAGTGAAGTCTGGGATGTATGAAAATGCTTTTCATATGCTTGGCAAAGACACAGTAAGTATCGCGATACCAGACTTAGCAAAAGCGATTGAGTTTGGAGAAAGCACTGAAAAAATTAAAGATATAATCACAACAGCACTTTTGCCACATAAGGGAACATATGATGTGCTCATTCTCGCATGCACGCATTATCCGCTTGTAGAAGACCTCTTTGCAGAATTGGTTGATTCTGGCGTGCAGATTTTTGATCCAGCTTATGCTGTAGCGCGTCGAGCCAAGAAGCTTTTTTGGCCGCAAGAAGTCTCTCACGGGAAAACACATTTTATCTTGAGTCAGGAATCAACACATTTTACAAATTACGTCGACACACTTTTTCCTGATATGTTGTATACAATCGAGGTTTTAAAATAATTTGTATAGAATATTGTATTTTTCTAAAAATATTGTATATTCATGAATGGCAGCAGAGGAGAGAACATGAATATATTGGTACGCTATCAAGAGAATCCTGCTGGAGGTGCAGGTAATGGATTGGGGGTTACTCCAGAGGGTGAGGTCTATCATATCGATTTCCTCGAGGATACCCCCTCCAATCTTCTGGACCTGGAAATCCCTATTGTAGGTCCAGAAGAAGAAATAGGGATATATTATGCCCGCCTAGGGAATCGGAAGAAATAATTGATTTAAAATGAATTTTGTACAAATTTAGGTCGCACTAATTTTTTAATGCGACCTTTTCTTTTTCATGTAGAATGAGCATCATATGAAACGAAGTGATATACAGAAGATACATTTTATAGGAATTGGAGGGATTGGCATGTCAGGCTTAGCCCGACTGTATTTACATGAAGGTGCAACTGTTACTGGTTCAGATGCACACGAAAGCGCCCTCACGAGCAAACTTGAAGCTGAAGGTATTGCGGTTTCTTATTCTCAAGTTCCAAAAAATATTACGGATGATATTGATCTTGTGGTCTTCACCGAAGCAATGTCAAAAGATCATCCTGAACTTGTCACTGCACGTGAAAAAAGTATTCGAACCATTAATTATTTTGAAGCACTTAGTGAGGTTGCCAACGAGTATTATCTTATTGCAGTTTCAGGTACACATGGCAAAAGCACGACAACGGCCATGCTTATTGATATTCTTGAGGAGGCAAGTTTTGATCCTTCAGCAATAGTAGGTTCGATCCGGAGTAAGACGGGAAGTAACTTCCGAGCCGGGAAGAGTAAGTATATGGTTGTCGAGGCGTGTGAATATAAGCGTGATTTCTTGTATCTAAATCCTGATATATTGGTAATTACCAATATAGAGCATGAGCACGTTGATTATTATAAAGACCTTGAAGATGTGCAAAATGCATTTCATGAGTTAGCTGAAAAAGTTCCCAAGGAAGGTGCGGTGATTGTTGCGAGTGCGAGCCCCTCTATAGTCCCTGTTGTTAAAGGTATTACGGCACGTATTATTGATTATCGCATCGAGGTCCCCAAAGCACGTTTGCTGCACCAGCCCGGTCTGCATAACCGAATGAATGCAGCGGCCGCGAGAGCAACTGCATTATTTTTAGGTATTGATGCTGAGATTATCACCGTTGCGCTTGAAAATTTTTCCGGTATAGCTCGACGTTTTGAGTACAAAGGAGATGTGAATGGCGCAAAAGTATACGATGATTATGCTCACCACCCGACTGAGATTGCGGCAAGCATAGCTGCGGCAAGGGAAGTTGGTCAAGATAAAAAACTGACGGTCATTTTTCAGCCGCACACGTATACTCGAACTTCAGAACTCTTTGATGATTTTGTGCATGCACTGAGAAAGGCGGATAGGGTGCTCGTGGTGCCGATTTATGCAGCGCGCGAAGATAATATTGCTGGGGTAAGTAGTGAGAAAATAGTAAGTTCTCTACAAGCGCTTGGTGTTGCCGCGGAGCATTTGCATACACTTGATGCTGCGGCGCTTTCTATAAAAGAGTCAGTTGACTTAGACGACCTTGTTGTCGTGATGGGGGCAGGAGATGTAACAAAGGTTGCGAGCATATTGACTGATTGATTTTTGCAGATATAGTAAATTTAGGAAAACTGAAGAAGCGTACTAGGCGTATGCAAAAATGGCTTCATTTCTTGAAGATGGTTGGACAACTGTCCAAGGTTATTCAATATTGCGTAAAACTTGCTCTCTTGATATTGATGATCTGGACTGGCGTACAAACATTGTTCTCAATGGCCGTCGTTTGTGCCCCCTGGTCATAAGTGATAACTAGGATTTGTTTTTTAACAGCTGCGCCTTCTGTTTGTACATTTTGCAGACCTCTAAAAAGAGCCCGTCTTTTTTCTATAGAAATGGGCGATGACCCTACTTTCTTTTTTGTACAGAGAATGGTATTTTTTTAAAAAGATTGAAAGGAAAGAACATGTGGACAGAGCAAGAGCTCGAAGTGTTGGCTGGTAAGCTGGCCGAGCTACAAAAAGAAAATGAAGATGAAATGAGGGAGGTGCGGGAAAGCCGCCAAAAAGACAAACAGGCGGTTCTCGCTGCCTGCGAGAAAGATCCAGGTCTTGCCAAAGGACTGCGTCGCTATATTTTGGCAAATGTTTGAAGGTCTTGATGAAAATACGATTGCATAAATTTCGCCGCAACGATTGTGGCAGAAAATTCTAAGCATAGGCTCGGTTTTATTTAAAGCCGGGCTTTTCTTTTGTCCTAGGGGGTGGTAGCTTTGTGGATATGGAAACAGGAATGCTCTCAGTTGTTGCAACACCTATAGGTAATCTTGAAGATATTACGCTTCGTGCTCTTCGTGTATTTAAGGAAGCAGACTATGTACTTTGTGAAGATACTCGTGTGACGGGTAAGCTCATGAAGCATTATGAGCTTGCAGTGAAGCTTAAGCGATATGATGCACATGCAAGCGAACGTGTGCATACAGATATTTTAAATGATTTAACAGAGGGAAAGCATGTCGCGCTTGTATCTGATGCCGGGACCCCTGGTGTCAGTGATCCTGGAGTATTGCTGGTCAAGCATGCCCGCGCGCAAGGGAGTCGTATTGATGCTATCCCTGGACCATCTGCGGTGACTGCGGCATTTTCAATTGCAGGGATAACAGGTAATCAGTTTTCTTTTTTGGGATTTGCCCCACAAAAGAAAGGTCGAGAGACTTTTTTTAAAAGTCTCTCGACCTTTCCACACCCAACTATTTTCTTTGAATCAACGCATCGCATTATAAAAACGCTGACAGCATTACATGAGGTATGTCCAGAAGCAAAGCTTTATATAGGAAGGGAATTGACAAAAATGCACGAAGAAATGCTTGTCGGACATGCAGAAGAGATTAAAGATGTGCTTGAAGCTGAGCCTGTCCGCCAAAAAGGCGAGTTTGTCCTTATTGTGAGCTTTGCATAGTCGCGGTATACTCACGTATATGTCACGAGAATCTATAGTTTTTGTATCCGGTGTTTTGCTTTTAATAGTGCCTCATTTAGGTATTCCAGAAAATTGGAAACTCTATTTCTTTGTTGGCATCGGAGTAATACTCACTCTTGTTGGATATAGTCTCCGACGTTCTTCATACTTGCGAAGCATTCAAAAAGCTAATGGAGAGCGTCAGACAGATTCATTTGTAGAGCACGTACATAATTCGAACTAAAATATGTATAAATATGCAGCAGCCTTACTGATTCTTCTTCTTGGAGCACTTGTGCTTATGCATGTCGCGGGGGCGGAGTTATTTGCTACTTCATATAACAGTGGTGGTGCGGTGAGTTTAGAGAGTGATGAATATGTACAGATTGGTGAAGATGTAGCAGCTTTTGAAACTGAAGATGCTCGAGAAGTTGTGTTACATGTGCCAAAACCAGAGCAGGTAAAAGCAATTTATATGACTTCATGTGTTGTCGGGACGCCTTCGTTTCGCCAAAAGCTCGTGACGCTGATTGCTGAAACTGAAATCAATAGCGTTGTTATTGATATCAAAGATTACTCGGGAACAATTTCGTTTCCCCCTGCATCAGATGAATGGAAGCCGGCATGGCAAGCAGCAAAGTGCGGTTCAGGCGATATGAGAGATTTTTTGACAGCCTTACATGGTATGGGAGTCTATGTAATAGGTCGCATAACTGTTTTTCAGGATCCATTTTATACAGGACTCCATCCTGAGCTTGCGGTGAAAAAGGCAGATGGAGTCACAATTTGGAAAGATTATAAAGGGCTTTCATTTATAGATGTTGGAGCAAAGCCATACTGGGATCATTTGGTCCAGCTTTCTAAAGAATCATATAATGTAGGATTCGATGAGCTCAATTTCGACTATGTGCGCTACCCGTCAGACGGACCAATGGACAATATTGCATTCACACACGCTTCTGTGAGTCAGTATGGACACGATAAACAAGCGAACCTTGAATCATTCTTCAAATATCTACATGAAAAACTTGATGATGAGACACTTTTTGCAGAATTCAAACACGAAGATACGGGGCGTTCCTCGAGTACACCGTATACTTCCGCTGACTTATTTGGGATGACTACAACCAATTACGATGACCTTTCTATTGGTCAAGTACAAGATAGGGCCGCACCTTACTTCGATTTTATTGCACCGATGGTGTACCCCTCTCACTATCCAAAAAGTTTTCTGGGCCTAGGTGACCCTAATGATTACCCATACAAGGTGGTCAATTATGCGATGCAAAGTGGTGTCGACAGAATGCTTTCAGAAACCACACCTATGCAAGGTTTTTTGCATACGCGCATCGGGACTTCTACTCCCGCAGTCTATAATAAGCCTGTCTATTCTGCAGATAAATTGCGTACGTGGATTCAAGACTTTGATTATGGTGGAGATTATGATGCTGCTGATGTCCGGGCTCAAATACAAGCTTCGTATGATGCGGGAGTAATGTCCTGGATGATTTGGGCACCAAGTAATATCTATACTAAGGCAGCGCTGGAGGCTGAATAGGTCTCTCTCTTTACTTTATGTTTATTTGGTTTATTGTAGGTTTAGATTAAAATTATCAACAATGGAGGATGGATAATGTATTTGATTTTCGGTTTTTTGTTTCTCGGTTTTGTATTCTTAATCGCGGGCTGGAATAACACAAGTTCAGAACTTCTTAGTTTTGGGACTGGTATTTTGTTATCTGTAGTAGTATTTATTCTGGTTGAATTGAAGTCGAACTACCAAGAACAAAAGCAGTTTGAACAAACGACAAGGGAACGTCTTGCAGCTGCTGAACGTGGGGAGGTTGTTAAGATTGCTGTAACGAGCAATCTTCCGACTAAGTGGTGGTACTTTTGGGAAACCATTTAAGGTAGAGACTGCGGAACTTTGTTTCCGCAGTATTTTTATAACTACCAATCTCCTTTCTTTGTATTACAATACATACTATGAAAATATTAGTGACAGGCGGTGCGGGTTTTATTGGGAGTGCTCTTGCTGAGCGGCTTATTCGCGACAACCACGAAATTGTTGTTATTGATAACTTTAATGAATATTATGATGTTGAGCTTAAACGTAAACGAGTGGAGGCATTACTTTCTAAAGTTGCAGTAATAGAGGGAGACATCACGGACAAAAACTTTTTGACGGAGATTTTTGAGCAAAATAAATTTGATGTCGTGTGTCACCTTGCTGCGCAAGCTGGTGTGCGATATTCAGTTGAACATCCTGAAGTATATGTCACTACAAATGTACTTGGAACGCAGATGGTTTTTGAAGCGATGAAAGAATTCGGAGTAAAGCGCATGGTGTACGCGTCAACGTCTTCAGCGTATGGAGTTACAGCGACTTCTCCATTTAAAGAAGAAGAAAAGGCAGACAGACCGGTTTCAGTGTATGCAGCAACTAAACGTGCTGGAGAAATGATTGCTCATTCGTACTATGCAATGTACGGCATCGAAACAACGTGTCTGCGATTCTTTACTGTCTATGGACCGTGGAGCAGGCCTGACATGGCAATGTTTAAGTTTGCAGATAAAATGATGACTGGTAAACCAATTGATATTTATAATAAGGGTGATTTACGTCGTGACTTCACTTATATCGATGATATTGTCGAAGGCTTTGTTAAAGCGACTATGAAACCACTTGGTTACGAGATTGTTAACCTTGGGAGTGGCAAACCGATAGAGCTCTTGTCCTTTGTTGAACAGCTTGAGGATGTTCTGGGCGTAAAAGCAAAAAAGAATTTACTACCGATGCAACCAGGTGATGTATTTGAAACATATGCAGACATTACCAAGGCAAAAGAACTGCTCGGTTTTGAATCCCAAATGGACTTTGAAACAGGTATCCATAATTTTTCAGAGTGGTTTACAGTGTATCGTAGTTAGACAAACAAGACGGGGCCGGAGGCCCCGTCTTGTTTGTCTGTTATAATTTCAACATGAGTAACGATCCAGAACAGATTACTTTTTTTGCTAAAACTGATGCCCGCGGTCAGGAGATTTCATTTGGCATTAAGGCAAAAGACAGAACTCGTCATGTGTA
>CAZYTF010000039.1:0-9256 GCA_964649535.1 uncultured Candidatus Saccharibacteria bacterium
TTCCAGTCTTCAATTTTCTCCATCCAGTCACGGAACACGCGTTCGTCACGGTCGGTGGTAAATACAACATCCTTAGCATCTGCGGCATCAAGGGCCATCTTTGCAAGTGGCTTTGTCTTTAGGAACCATTGAGCTCGAATTTGTGGTTCGATTTCGCGGTCGCATTTATAGCAGCAGGGAACAGCATGAGAATACTTCTCATCGATTTTTACGAGCAACCCTTTTTCGTCGAGCTTTTGTACAATCTTTTCTCGAGCGTCTTTGATACTCATTCCTTCAAACTCTTCTGCAACAGGGAGTAATTTTCCGCGCCAGTCGATGATTTGTTCGTAGTCGAGGTCGTGACGCTTCGCTATCTCGAAGTCGACTGCAGAGTGCCATGGGGTAATAGTCATCACGCCAGAGCCCATTTCTGGGTCACCAGCCTCATCTTTGATGACTGTTGCGGTGATTGGTCCGTTTATCCATTCAAGCTCAATTTGCTGTCCATGTGTGTATTCTGCGTAGCGTGCGTCATCTGGGTGCATGACCACATACTTATCACCAAATTTTGTTTCTGGACGAGCAGTACCAATAACAAAAGGGCCGTATTGAAAATAGTAGAATTTGCCAGTTCGTTCGTCATGGTTAGTCTCAAGGTTTGAAAGTGACGTTTGGTGTTTGGAACACCAGTTGACGATACGCGCGCCACGATACAGGAGTTCATCTTCTTCAAGTTTTTTGAATGTATCGTAGACAGTTTTAATTACCTTCTCATCGAGAGTAAACAATCCACGATCCCAGTCGCATGAAGCACCAAGTTCACGGATTTGATTTTCCATAAACGTTTTGTTGCTCATAGTGAAGTCCATTATTTCAGCGTAAAGCTCTTTTGGATCCATGCCAAAGCGGGAGCGACCTTCTTTTTCTAGTTTCTTTTCGTACACTGTTTGTGTTTCAAAGCCAGCGTGGTCAGCACCAGGGAACCAAACGGCTTTTTTGCCAAGCATTCTGTTGTACCGAATCATGATGTCTTGAATTGTTACAAAAAGAGCGTGACCAGCGTGCAGTGATCCGTTAGCATTTGGCGGTGGCATGACAACTGAAAATTGTTCTGCGCGTTCACCGGGGAGATTGTCAGGATTAAAATATCCGGATTCTTCCCATAGTTTGTATATGTTTTTTTCGTGCTCAGATGGGTCGTACGGCTTTAAGAAAAGCTCTGGAATGTTGTTTTGTTGTTCACTCATAGTAGTGCGATAGTACCACGGTTTTTGGGGTATATAAAGCGATAACGGGTACACAAAAGGGCGTAAATGCTTTGCATTTACGCCCTTTGTTTCGTTTATTCACCAAGCGACCTGTTTCCGTCAGCTTTGAGGTATCTTGCCGCTGCAGCGTTTGAAGCTGAGGCGATTCGTGCGTGACCAGCTAGGGCAATCATGACTGAGTTATCGGTCGAGAGACCTGGTTTTGGATAGTATAGCGTTACGTTGGGGTGGGAGCTGATGAATGCTGCATTGAGTTCGTGTCGTAAGTGTTTGCTTGCACTCACACCACCGCCGACAACAACCGTTTCTGCGCCGTATTCGTCTACCGCATCACGTGTTTTTTTAATAAGTACTTCAGTCACTGCATCTTCAAAGTCTCGCGCAAGTGCTTTTTTCTCATCCTCAGTGAGTTCTTTTTCTGCAATTGCATACCGCACCGCAGTCTTGATACCGGAAAAAGAAAAATCCAAATCTTTTGAATGAAGCATTGGTCGAGGAAGTGTTGCATATGCTGGAAGATTTTCAATTCGTGCTATTTTTGCAAGTCGTTCAACTTCTGGCCCTCCTGGATAGGGGAGATCAAGCATTCGTGCAACTTTGTCGTACGCTTCACCGATTGCGTCGTCACGGGTTTGGCCAATTTTTTCATATTGTCCCCATCCTTTCATATGTATGAGTTCAGTGTGACCACCTGAAATAAGTAGCGCAATTGTAGGGAAGGGTATTTGTGCAAGCTGATTTTCTTCGTCAACGTCGTAGATTGATGCGAGGATATGTCCCTCCATGTGGTTTACCGCGACAACGGGTATGTTCCAAATCTCAGCAAGTGCTTTGGCAAAATTGACGCCAACCCACAGCGCTGGTTCAAGTCCTGGTCCAGAGGTGACTGCGATGAGGTCGATATCTGGCCTTTCGCATGATTCAAAAAAGGCACTCAGTGTTTCGGCAAGTCCTGGCTCTCTGGTAAGGAGTTCAAAGAGTACTTCTGTTTGCTGCTGGTTTAACTCATTTTTTTCTTCAGTGAATAACTCCGCTTCTTCCAGTGCTCGTTTCAAAAGAGGTACGACTGCTTTAGCGTGTTCGCGTTTTGCCATTGCTGGAAAAATTCCACCGTACTGTGTATGGAGTTCAACTTGTGAATGGAGTGCGTTTCCAAGTACTTCATAGGTAGCTTGAGGGAAATCGCCCTGCGCATCAATAATGCTCACTGACGTTTCGTCTGCTGATGATTCAATAGAAAGAATTTTCATTGGGGTACTCTATCAAGTTCTATAGAAAAGTAAAAGGCACATCTTCAAATGAATCGAAGCGCATACTTGCTGCGTTTTTGTGGCCACCACCCCCGTACTTTTCAGCGATTTCACGGACATCAACTTCATCATTACTTCGCATTGAACAGTGCACTTTTCCATCATATCGATAATAGACAATAGACATCTCGACGCCTGCTTCCATGCCGTTAAGGGTCGCTAGTTCATGCCCCACAATTGAGCGATAGATACGTGAGCAATTTACGACGTAGATTTCTTTCCCTTCAAAAAGTACTTTTTCACGAAACTTAACAATATTTGCTACAAGTTTATCTTCGAAACCAGCAAGGACAGCGCCAAGAGAAATGAACTTACTGAAGTCATCACGATCATCGAGATTTGTATCGAGTTGTTCCCAGGTCTCGAAGTCTTGACTGTATTCACCAAGGGCAGCGCCAAACTCACGTGTATGCGGAAGTTTAAAGTGCCAAAGATCGTGGTCTTCAATATATAAAAGCAGTTCCGGCACTTCTGTATCTGGGTGAAAGTATTTCCATGCCAAAACTGCGCCGGAGTGTTCCATGTCAAATATATTTTCGGGGAAGGAAGTAACAGCCTCTTCTGACGTTTTGTGGTGATCAATAACAACGACAGATTTGTTCATTGTTCGAAGTGATTCAAGCTCAGGTTTTTTGTAGCTATAGTCAACAATGTAGATTTCTTTACCTTCTAGTCCTTCAGGGACGGGGTCTTGAGTTTTTCGGGGGACGTATGTAGCGTTGTCGCCAAATTTTTTCCACGCTGCATACGCAGCTCCAAATCCGTCTCTGCACTGGTCATGATAAATTACAACGATATCCTTAAGGTGTTCCATATGGGGAGATTCTAGCATAAAAAGCGGTTGGTGAGGTTGTTTCCGGGTATGCAAGTACAATAGACTGTTTTTTAAAACGAACGGGGAGTTTCCTAGGACCATCTATTCTTTTTTGTTGTTGTGTCCGGTACAAGACTTGAACTTGTGACCTCTACAATGTCAATGTAGCGCTCTACCAGCTGAGCTAACCGGACAAATTAATTTTCAGCAATATAACATATATTATTAATTCAGTGTATTATATTTCAATGTTTGCTGAAAAAATTATTAAAGGTGAAATTACTTCACCAGAAGCTTTGTCTAAGGAAACTGAGCAATTTGAGGATGAGACAATAGAAAATATTAAAGATGATTTATTTGATTCTTACATGCTGCAGAGGCTAACTCAGAATTTTTTTGAAAATCTTGAGGACTATTTAGATGTAAAAGATATTGATGAAATGCGAGGAGTCTTGGCTATGCAAGACGATGATGACATATACGCTGCTTTGTCCTTGCCGCATGAATTATGTGAGAGAAAATTCAGTCAGTTTGAAAAAGCATTGGACGAAGGAACCAGTACTCCTACTGAGTTGATTACTGAGTTGATAAATGTTTCAAAAAAACATTCATTTAGTATTGGGTACCATACATCGCCTAATGACATTAAGCCTGATAAAAACGGGCGTTGGAGCATTAAGGGTACAGAAAAGGATCATCGCGATAATGATAACGTCATGGCTTATTATAGTAGGCATTATAGGCATTTATTTAAAAAGAAAGGTCCGAAATTTGTATATATAGTTAGAACAGAGCCTGGTTCCCATAAAACTGATGGTAATTGGAGTCGTGCAAGTGAATTAAGTATTGTAGCAGCGGTGCCATTTGAAGATGTTTTTCACTTTGTGGAAAGGACAGCGAGTCAGATAGAAAAGAAAAAAGACGGGTCATAAGTGCGACCCGTCTTGTATAATTTATGAGGTTATTGTGTTGCTGAGTAAATAGCAAAGGCAAATGTTTCCACATCTGTCTCGCCAAGTATTTTTTTGATGCCTTTATTTTTGTTCATTTTGACAATTTTCAAAATTTCCTCGGCATCTTTTTCAAAAATTCTCCCATCTTGTGCGAGTAAGGAATTCACCGCAAGACGCACTTTTGCACGAATCGTTGGTATCTTTTTCCATTCGCCAGCCCTTTTTAGAGCGATTGCGTCTGTAATGTACTGAACATCAATACACATCCACTCCTCCATATGTGTGTTAGCTGTTTTGTTTGTGCGAAATAATATAGTATTTAGGAATTTTGTCAATAATAACGTAATAACTTGCCATTGCTTAGATAAATATTTGTAGCTATAGTAAACAGATGATCCTTTATCCCACAGAAACACTGTATGCATTAGGGGTGAATGCGCTTGATGAGCGTGAGCTTAACATACTCTTTGAACTTAAGGAGCGTGATGCTGATAAGGCAGTTAGCTGGCTCGTGCGAGATATCGAAGATATTAAAAAATATGCTGATTTCCCTGAGAGTGCTCTAAAAATAGCTACACATTTTCTACCAGGAAAAATAACGTTAATTCTAAAAGCACGACTTACAGTATCTGACGGAGTTGTAGGTCCTGACAGAACAATTGGATTTCGTATTTCATCGGATGAAAAGGCAAAAGAACTTATCGGGAAATTTATGAATGACCATGGAGCACCATTAACATGCACGAGTGCAAATGTAAGCGGTTCACCTACGCTTCAGACGCCGAGTGAGATTCTTCAACAGTTTGGGAAAAACGCCTCTATGATTGATGCAATAATTGACGATGGTCCACGGAAGAGTTTAGCTTCCACAATCGTTCGCGTGGTGGGTGAAGATGTTACAGTATTACGTGAAGGAGAGATATCGGAGGATAGAATCAAACAAGCGCTCAGATGAGCCATATTGTAAGATTTGCACAGTTAGCACGTCCTAATCAGTATTGCGTTTCCTCCGCGTAGAGTAAGTATATGAATAAAACTAAAACTACAACCACAAAAAACGTAGTACTTACTACTGATATCCCCAATAAGCCGCTTGGCTTCGTGTATTACTGCGCAAAACAAGCACCTGGCTTTGCTACACTCTCAATCCTTTCGGTGACATTTGCACAGCTCTGCGGGGTGTTTTCTCCGTTTGTGCTTAAAAAAATTATTGATTCTGCGACAACGACTGGTATTGAAGAGCCACAGATAGTCTTTTTTTGGGTAACAATGTTCCCAACGCTCATATTTTTCATGTACGTTTTTTGGCGACTAAGTGGTTTTTTTGGCATGCAGTGGCTTACTAAGTCAGAAGCTTTTGCGCATGAATCGTTATTTGAACATCTTTCGCAACATAGTCATACGTATTTTATGAATCGGTTTGCAGGTTCAGTTACGAATAAACTATCACATGCTGCAGAGGGAACATTTCGTTAGCTCGACGGTACATTATGGGGACACTATGGCGCGCTTATAAATCTTGTAGCTTCAGGTATTTTTATTTTTATGACCAACTTTTGGGTTGGGGTGGTGTATCTTCTGCTTGTTGCTATTTTGATACCGATGAATGTGTTTCTTGCTCGTAATCGACATCCGCATGTAGTTGATTATGCTCAGAAAAAAACCGCATTTCGTGGCCAAGCAGTTGACGTTGTTACCAATATTGGTGCAATGAGACAATTTTCACGTCGGGAATTTGAATTGGAATCAATCAAAGACTCGGTCGCTCTCATGAGAAAAGCTGATATAAAACAATGGAAATTAAGTGAGTGGGCCCTCGTCTTTAATAACATGGTTATTGCAGGCTCAATTGCTGTGATGATGTTCATTATGTACCACTTGTGGGTGATTCAAGTAGTCACTGTTGGTGACTTCGTGCTTGTCCTCACCCTTATTATGGGCCTGCAGAGTACCCTTATTTTCATTGGTAATGCAATGAATCAGTTCATTCGTATCTACGGTGAAGTAGAGGAAGGGCTTGATGAAATTCTGCATGAACATGAGATTGTCGACATACCACATTCAAAAAAACTTGAAGCAAAGGGTGGGGAAATTATATGGAGTGATGTTGTATTTAAGTATCAAAGTAAAATGGTGTTTGATAACTTTAATTTAGAAATTAAACCTGGACAAAGAATAGGGCTTGTCGGTCCATCTGGAGCAGGGAAGACGACATTTGTTTCACTACTCTTACGCCAGCATGACTTGACTGGTGGAAGTATTTCAATTGACGGGCAGGACATTGCAACGGTAACTCAGGATTCACTGCGTGAAAACATCGCTGTGGTACCACAGGAACCAATGCTCTTCCATCGAACAATACGAGAAAATATTGCCTACGGTAAATCTGATGCAACGGATGAGGAGATAACTGAAGTTGCAAAGAAAGCACAGGCACATGATTTTATTATAGAACTTGAAGAAGGATACAATACGATGGTTGGTGAACGTGGGGTAAAACTTTCTGGCGGACAAAAACAGCGTGTTGCAATCGCTCGGGCGATGCTTAAAAATGCGCCAATTCTAGTGCTTGATGAGGCAACCTCAGCACTTGATTCAGAAAGTGAGGTTGAGATTCAGAAAGCACTTCAGATACTTATGGAAGGGAAGACTGTAATTGCGGTCGCGCATCGACTCTCAACACTTCGTGAGATGGATAGAATCATCGTCCTTGAAAATGGAGCTATTGTCGAAGATGGAAATCATACAACGTTGACACAGTCAGGAGGAACGTATGCTCGATTGTGGGAACATCAAGCAGGTGGGTTCTTACAGGAGTAGATACCAAAAAAAGACCAGGAGTGAAGCTCCTGGTCTTCGTATTATGTTGTTCCTAAAGCCTCAAGCGCAGCAAGCGCGTACTTTTTAATATTTTGCAGCAGATCTGTTCGTGCAAGTATTTCTTTTTTAGTAAGCCATTCCCACGTATCTTCAGGATGTTCTGGAACGATATTGATATGTTCGCATGTTGCGAAGTACACCGTGCTGATGTGCTGGTGAGTATCACTCACAGCATGGATGTTCATGCCTGCTGGAATAGGGAGGTATCGAAATTTTTCTTCAGAAATATGTTCAAGCCCTTCTTCTCCCATAATGTGGATAGGAAGTCCTACTTCCTCCATACATTCACGTTTCGCAGCTGTAGCTGGGTCTTCGTCGAGTTCAACGTGGCCGCCAACGGCAAGTAGTGTGTAGTATTTTTCGTGCATTCTGAGCAGTACTTTATCTTCGTGCACAATAAACACATCTACCGTCCAGTCAATTTTTTCGTGAATATGACCCATAAAGTGAGAGTAAGCTAGTAACCTCTTATAGGTGTCTATAGTACCATATAGGTATAGAAGTAATTTTTTTCAAACCATGTGTGGAATATTTGGATACGTAGGGACAAGAACGGCAGAACCAATTCTTATTGAAGGACTCCGCACGCTTGAGTATCGCGGCTATGATTCTGCGGGTATTTTTGTGCCTGGCTATGGTGCGGTGAAGGCTGCGGGCCCAATTGATAACCTCGCTGCAAAGATAACAGAGACAATTGGGGGCTGCTCTGGTATTGCACATACACGATGGGCTACACATGGGGAACCTACCGAAAAGAATGCACATCCACATAAAGGTGCAGTCGGGCGTGTCTGGCTTGTTCATAATGGCATTATAGAAAATTACCGTGAATTGAAAGAAGAGTTGCGTGAACGTGGCGTCACTCTTGAAACTGATACGGACTCTGAGGTGCTTGCTAAGGTTATCGAAGCAATGTACGTGGATTCACTTGAGGATGCAGTAAGAACTGCATTGTTGAGTGTGAAAGGTACCTATGGCTTGGCCGTAATGAGTGCTGACAACGCTCATGAGATGGTTGTGGCGCGCATGGGAAGCCCAATCGTGTTGGGTATCGGTGTTGACGGAAACTTTGTTTCTTCTGACCCCTCAGCACTTATGCCACACACAAAGGATGTCGTGTATCTGGAAGATGGTGAAATGGCGGTGGTGTCCAAACACAAATACAAAATTACAACTATCAAGGGAGAAAAAAGAGAAAAGACTCCAGAGCGGATGGAATGGGACATGGAGACGGTGAAGAAAGATGGGTATGACCATTTCATGCTTAAAGAAATCTTTGAAGCCCCTGAAGTAATTAAAAACACAATACGAGGACGGCTCCTCAAAGAACAAGGAAAGGTAAAGCTTGGAGGTCTTGAACCAGTGCTCAAGGAGCTTGCGAATCTAAACCGTTTACAAATTGTTGGTTGCGGTTCAGCATTTTACGCGGGGCAAGTAGGGCGGTACATTATCGAAGAGTACGCAGGGATTCCAGTTGAGGTTGAACTTGCGAGTGAGTATCGCTACAAAACAAATCACCCCGACCCAAAAAGTGCACTCTTGGCAATCTCACAGTCGGGAGAAACGGCAGATACACTTGCTTCAATTCGTTCCGGTAAAGAAATGAATCTTCTAACGCTTGGTATTGTGAATGCTGTAGGTTCGACTATTGCGCGGGATACTGACGCAGGCGTGCATAACCATGCTGGTCCTGAAATTGCCGTTGCTTCAACAAAAGCATTTATTTCACAACTCACTGTACTTGTACTGCTGACCGTGCTGATTGGCCGTGAACGTGGCATGACTAAAGAAGAAGGTGTAGAGATTCTTGAGGCAATTGAATCGCTCCCAGACATCCTTGCAAAAATGCTTGAACAGAAAGATGCAATTAAAAAGATTGCAGAGAAATATGCACATAACCGTGATGCAATTTTCATTGGTCGTAAGTTTCATACACCGATTGCAAGTGAAGGCTCTCTGAAGCTTAAAGAGGTTGCGTATATTCACGCAGAAGCGTATGCAGGAGGAGAACTTAAACATGGTCCTATTGCTATGCTTGATGAAAATTTT
>CAZYTF010000040.1:0-7850 GCA_964649535.1 uncultured Candidatus Saccharibacteria bacterium
CAATGTATTTCCAGATTCCATATTGTTTATTGTGCCACAGTAAGGGTGCTGTAGCGAGGAGTGTTGTACTGATCGTTGTGGGTTGTTGAAATAAACCCGTATTGTTTTCCAAGTGTATGCACTGCCGCAACTTGTTCTGGCTCGTGCTCAATCCAGAGCTGTCCTTTTTTTGAAAGATACTTACGTGCGTCTGCGATTATGTCTGCAATTAGTTCCAGACCATTTTTACCTCCATACAGTGCAAGGTGAGGTTCGTGATCTTTTACAGATGTTTCGGCTCGGTCAACTGCAGGGTCGATGTATGGTGGGTTGGTAAGAATAAAATCGTAAGTATGATTGATTTTTTCAAAGAGGTTTGATTGCAGTATGCGGCAGTGTGCGGAGTCAATCTCATTGAATTTAAGATTTTTCTTGATTGTGGGGAGGTGGCACTGGTCGATTTCTGCAAAATCGACCAGTGCATTAGGAATTGCTTTTGCAATTGCTACTCCAATAGCACCTGAGCCAGCGCAGAGGTCGAGCACGTGTGGCGCCACCGGCGCCACACGCTCTATCTCCACAATTGCTTTCTCCACCCAAAACTCTGTTTCTGGACGAGGAATAAGCGGATGTGAATCGAGATGAATCGTACAATTTAAAAAGGGGATTGACCCAATGAGATACGCCAGCGGCTCGCCTTCGGCGAGCCGCTCCAATTCAGCATGAAAAGCATCACTTTCTATACCCTTATACTTTTCCGTCAGTAACCACTGTTCCTCCTGGTTCATATATTAAGAACTATGCGTTTTATGTCAGTGTATGTCAATTACGTTCGAGTCTTATCACTTGCAGCTTACTAGACAAAAAACTATAAAGTAACATACTATAAATAGATTTTTTACATCTTTGTCAAGATAGGAAATAAATAATGAAATTATATCTTTCTTCATATAGACTTGGTGATGAGCCCTATAAATTTAGTGCAATGTTCACTGCTGGTGCAAAAGTGGGGTACGTACCTAATGCACTAGATTTTTCAAATGCAGATCCTGAAAGGCGTCTTATTCACATCGACGAAGATATGGACGCATTGCGTGCTATTGGTTTAGAACCAATAGAAATTAATCTTGCAAGATGGTTTGGAGACAAAGAATTTGAATCAGAAATTCAAAAACTAGATGGTCTTTGGGTGAGTGGTGGAAATGTGTTTATTTTGCGACAAGCGATGAAATTAAGTGGACTTGATGACATTATGCTTAAAGATAAACTTCCTGTTAATTTTGTGTATGGAGGCTATAGTGCTGGTGCATGTGTACTATCACCGACCTTAAAAGCCTATTCGATTGTCGACGATTCAACTGATTTTCCTTACAGACAGCAGAGAGAGCAAATATGGGAGGGACTTGATATTTTAGATGATGTATTTATGCCACATTTTGATTCTGATCATCCAGAGTCAGATGGTGTAGGTAAGGCAATCGAGTTTTGTAAAACTAACAATATTTCATTTACTACCCTGCGAGATGGGGAAGTAATGGTTCTTTGAGAATTTGTAGGGGTAGAGAATGGCAGCTATAACAGGTTGTCATTTTATTTATATATAATTGCAGCATCGTCCCAGACTGACACAGGCTCTGTTATTATTAAAGGATGCATTACACAGATATAATTAGATTCTGGTTTAAAGAAACCTCTCCAAGACAGTGGTTTACTAAGGATAAAGCATTTGACGAAGAAATCCGTACAAAGTTTTTAGAGATTTTTCAAAAGGTTGTACGCGGTGAAACAAAAGAGTGGCGGGAAGTGCCTGAGGGGAGACTTGCTGAGATTATTGTTCTAGATCAGTTTAGTCGGAACATGTTTAGGGATACACCGGAAGCATTTAAGTATGACCAGATGGCTCTTTCCTTAGCACAAGAAGCTGTCAGGGTTGGTGACGATAAAAAATTAACTGGTACAGAACGATATTTCATCTACGTGCCGTACATGCACAGCGAATCGCGAGATATCCACAAAAAAGCAATTTGGTTCTTTTTGTCTTTGCCGTTTGAAGACTGGTGGAGCTGGATTAAGTTTGAATTCAAACATAAAAAGATAATTGATCATTTTGGCCGCTATCCGCATAGAAACAAAATCTTAGGGAGGATATCTACACCTGAAGAAGTAGAGTTTCTAAAAAAGAATTCGGGTTTTTAGACTAGAGTGTTGTAACTTTTTTACGGTCGTTAAGCTTAACAAGTTGAGAGTCATACTTTATTGTCCGCCAGGACTTTGGTGTCATGTCTGATTCTGGTCCATAAACAGAAACAAAAGGAGATTTTTGATGACAAAAATTTACTTTTTTGTGGCGTTACTTACTTATTGTTATTGTATGCCGACATAGTAGTGGAGGCTGGATTTTTTTCAGCCACCAGCATACTGTGGTGGCTGTCGTTGAGTGCTCCTTGCTTTGTCACTGCATTCGGTGCATATTGGCTACGCACTACGTCGCATAGAGGGTGAACCAAGAGACAGTAATGACTGTCTTACCCAGTTCAGCCAGATGTTTGGATGACGTCCGAATTTAGCATATCTGGTGCTGAATTACTGGATGTTGTCAATGGTCAACTGACCGAGAGGAACGAACGCTCTGCGTGAAGCAATGATTCTGAAAGATTGGGCAACAGCAAGAGGATTGCTGAAACAGCGTCACTAGATTTCTTCCTCCCAACATTTACGTTGTGGAGGATTTTTTTTGTTAATGTCTCCAACTGCAGGCTGCATTGGCTATCAAAAATTGAAATGAAACGTAGGTGATTCGTGTCAATCATACTCAGCTGTTAGTTGTGGAAATGAGTCGTGTGTTGTATCTGGATGTTTACAGCTTCAAGTAAGACTGCAATTCTGTCCGCGGCTAAAACTTGACACGTTTGCTATAATACAAACATGTCAGATACACCAATGCTTGAGATTAAAAACCTCGTTAAAAAATATGGCGATAAAGTCGCTGTTGATGCTATTTCACTCTCAATTCCAAAAGGGAGCTTTTTTGGGTTGCTTGGTCCAAACGGAGCAGGGAAGAGTACAACGATTCATTGTATTACCGGTATTGCTCAACCAACATCTGGAGAGATTTATGTGGATGGAACCGATGTTGTAAAAGAATATAAAAAAGCTCGTACAAAAGTCGGGCTTTCACCACAAGAATTTAATGTCGATATTTTTTCAACGCCAGCAGAGCTTATGGACTACATGGGAGGTTATTATGGAATACCTGCAGATGTACGGAAGGGACGCATTGATGAACTTATTAAGCGATTTGATCTTGAAGAGCATAGAAACGTAAAATTTCAAAAACTTTCAGGAGGATTGAAACGGCGCGCAATGTTAGGACGAGCACTCATACATACCCCTGAACTCCTCATTCTAGACGAGCCGACAGCGGGTGTTGATGTTGAGCAGCGTCACGATTTGTGGGAGTACTTAAAAGAAATGAATGAGCGTGGCAAGACTATTATTCTTACGTCGCATTACCTGGAGGAGATTCAGTATCTTTGTAAAGATATTGCAATTATCAATCATGGAAAGATTGTCGCTGAAGGCACGAGAGAAGATTTTATGAAGGAAGGGAAGTCGGTTGAAGAGACGTATCTTGAGATTACTCGTAGTGATGATAAGAAAAAAAACGTATGAACATAAACTGGATTGGTCTCTTTACAATGCTTCGGCGCGAAGTGAAGCGAACGATGCGTGTGGTTATACAGACGCTTCTTGCACCGGCTATTTCAGCTGCACTCTACATTTTTATTTTTGGCACGGTTATTGGTTCGCGCATTGATGATTTTGCTGGTGTGCCGTACATTTCATTCGTTTTCCCTGGCGTACTTATGATGGCAATCATTAATTCGTCGTTCTCGAGTGCTTCAAGTGCTCTCTACTTCATGCGCTTTACGAAAGGTATAGAGGAAATACTCATTACTCCATTCTCGTATTTTGAAATGTTATTGGGGCTTGTCGGGAGTGCGCTTATGCGTGCCATGATGGTCGCCTTTCTTATTTTGATGGTTGGAATTGGTTTTGGTGCAGTCACACTTGTAAATCCGATTGGGTTCGTTTTGTATATTGCAGCTATTACTTCAATCTTTGCAATGCTTGGAATTATCGTTGCGCTTTGGGCTGAAAGTTTTGAGCAGTTACAGGTCTTAAATACGTTCGTTATCACACCGCTTACGTACCTGGGGGGCATCTTCTACTCAGTAACTTTCTTGCCGCCACTCGCAGCTACTATTACGCACTTTAATCCGTTCTTCTATTTTGCAGACGGTGTACGAAGTAGCATGATTGGATATTCCGAAGCAAATACAACGGTGGGGCTCTTTGTTATTGGCGGTCTCGTGGTAGGACTTGCTACTTTTGTTACATATCTCTTTAACATTGGCTGGAAGATTCGCGCGTAGTTCTTCACAGGTGCGTACCATTTATGTGTAGGACTTGATACACTTAAATACATATTATGAATGACAACACAAAATTATACGAGTCAGTGAGCCACTTTATGGCTAAAGAAAAAGGTATCCTAGCGGCTGATCAAAGTCCGCGGACGATCAATAGACAGCTTGCCGGTATTGGTGTTCCGGAAGAAGCGGAGATGCGGAGAAAGTACCGTCAGCTACTATTTACCACAACAGGGCTCGATCAATACGTAACAGGCGTTATTATGCATGACGGCACAATTCGGAATCATACAGACGACGGGGTGTCGTTTGCTGATGTGCTTATATCAAAAGGTATTTTACCTATTATAAAGGTTGATAAAGGTACGCATCCACATGTAAACTTTCCAGGGGAGGTTTTGACTGAGGGGCTTGATGGACTGCCTGCACGAATGCGGGAATACTATGACTTAGGTGCGCGTGGTGCAAAGTGGCGTGCCGTTATTACGATAGGTGAAGAAATGCCAACGATTGAAAATGTGCGCACAGACTCAGTGTCACTCGCGCGGTACGCTGCTATCTGCCAAGAGGCAGGAGTTGTTCCCATGGTTGAACCAGAAGTTTTGTATTCAGGAAGTCATGATTTGGAGAGGGCAGAAAGAGTTACTACTGAGGCACTCAGTATACTTTTCGAGGCATTGGATGAACAACGTGTTGACTTGAAAGGTCTGATACTCAAGAGTAGTATGGTACTCGCAGGAAGCGAAAACTCAGTACAGACAGCACCGCATGATGTTGCTGAATCGACAGTACGAACGTTTAAGAATTCTGTGCCTGACGAAGTTGGAGGTATCGTATTCCTTTCAGGTGGGCAGACTCCTGAACAAGCGACTGCAAACCTTAATGCGATTGCGGCACTTGAAAACGAAGATGTGCCTTGGGAATTTGCCTTTTCATTTTCTCGAGGTCTTGAGGAACCAGTGCAAAAAGCATGGCGTGGCAAGGATGAAAATTTAATCCTTGCACAGGATGAGTTGCTCAATCGTTTGAAACTTAACTGTTTGGCAGACAAAGGAATGTACAAAAACGAAATGGAGTCATAAAAAAATCCCCGCATGCGGGGATTTTTTTGTAGCTACTTCTTTTGTACGTACTCAGTGTGTGTTTTTGCAATAGGATTAAATTTTCGTTCTGTGTGCTTTTTACTTGGGTCTTTTTTGTTTTTGTTGTTGTAGGTTGTGTAGTATACATGACCTTTACCAACGCCATTTGCGTCGCCTTTTGAAACCAGTTTTATGAGTCGTTCTTGTGACATAATGACCAGGATTCTATCAGAGAGGGAGCGTCTAGTCAACTGTAATGTTACAGATATCTATATTTATAGGGCTTTTGTGCTGGTCTAAAAACCTGGTTTAGACTGTGGATGACACATGAGTGGTCGAGTGCTGCTTGCCCCTGTTGTCTTGGAAGGTGGACGTTACTTGGTAGAAAAATTAGCGAGCTTAGGTCAGTTAAACGTTTTTTGCCAGTAACCTACATTAAAGGGAAGTTGTGTGTAGCGGCCAATCTTTGTTCGGTGAATGGAGTACGCAAGGCCACAAGTGCCAAGTTCTCTTGCAATAACCTCAGCAAGTGTGCGCATATAGCTGCCTGATGATGCGATGCAACTAAAAGTGGCTATTTGAAATTCTAATTCCGTGTCTGAGTCGAGCCACTGTTTCCAGGATTTGCGAACATCTTTTCGTCTAAAGTCGTTGCCGATTGCTTTACGCAAGTCAGTTACTTTCGGTATAGTCTCAATTTTTGCTGTTGCTGTTTTATAGACTTCTTCTTTTGGAATTGCTCTAAGGTTTTTTAGTGTAAGGCTATAGATTGTAGATTTTTTTGTCGGAATCACAATTTCTTCCAGTCTACCTTCAAGAGCCCATGTATGAAGCGGCTTGCCACTCACAGTTTTTGAAGAAAAGTGTGGATACGGCAGTTCGATTTCTCCTCGAAGTCTTTTAGGGATGTGCGTGATATCTGTTATGCTAATCCTTTTGGCGCTGCATCCAGAAATAATCCCAAGTACATCAGCTGTGTCTGACTGTACACCAAGGAGTACTTCAAATTGATATTCTTTATCAAGGTTGTGATATTTTTCCTGTACTTTACATTCCTTTCCTATTAAAATTAGTAATTTACCAGAAGCCATTGGGTCAAGACGACCAGCATACGCAAGGGGTACTTCAGCTTGAATTCCGTGTTTTGTGCGAAGTTTCTCCAGTACTTCGAGAGGTGTTTCGCCAACAGCTTTTTCTGTGATTGCATAACGTGACAACATAATTTTAAAAGTATACCTTGGAATTGCTTTATACATATTGACAGAAGTTTTAGGATGGCGTATTTTCACGCACAGTAAATAGTTATTTGAGAGGGTTGATTGGTGAAGCAAATAGATGTACCGAATTTCGTGCCGGAGGTTTCCGCTGAGTTAATGCGGTTGAATGCAATGCAGAGACCAGTAGGTTTCTTTAAGGGATTTTGGTTTGATCACTTTAATCAGGTTGCTAGGGAAAAGCGCTTGGTGGAATACCTTGACCAAATTGTAAATTTGGATGTGGCGCTTCATGCAGCATGTAAGGGAGAATTTGCACGTGGACACACCGGTCTCGCTACATCAGGTTTTGATAGAGGAAGATTGTGTGCGCAGCTTCGTCAGCAGGGCGGCATACATACTGGACTTGCACGCGAAACTGTGTGGAGTGCATATGTAGCATTCAGAGACTTTTGGATTGAAGAATATTATGCGGGCGTGCTGTTTAAAGAAATCAGTACCTTTACTAAATGATACGCAACACATGCGTATCATTTTTTTGTGTCGTGGATAATGCACATACGTATCCTACAGAACTGCTATACTATTTTGTATATGGAAAGAACTGTCCCTTTTTTAAACGGATGTATTTCATTCGTTGCATTTGTCACTGCACTTGCTCTTGTTATTTATATGTTGGTAACCTTTATATCAAGCATGTTTGATGTAAGTATTTTAATGTTCAACACTGTTTTTCTTGAGCCGGCAGCGCGTCAAATAATTTTAAATTCTTTGAATGCTGATTTCTTACATAATATTGCGGTATTACTTATTTTAATGAAGGCGTACCGTATTCTTGTTGAATACATGCGATTTCATCATATTGATATTAAATATATGGTTGAGATTGGTATAATCGCCTGCATATTGGAGCTCTTATTTAATTTTGAGCACTACACTCCAGATATGCGCATAGTTCTCGTTGTAATGGCAGTTTCGTTTCTTGCAATATATGCATTTAAATATGAGTCGTTCGTGAAATCAATGAAAGATTCACAAAAAGCAATAGCAGAACCGAGAAGAAAGAAGTGAGTGTATAACAAAAGAGGCAGACACTACATGTCTGCCTCTTTTGTTATTCATCCTGAGTATCGTCTTCGTCC
>CAZYTF010000041.1:0-7842 GCA_964649535.1 uncultured Candidatus Saccharibacteria bacterium
GTGATTTAACGTCCTTGTTGAAACAGATTGATATGTTAAAAATGAGTTTGCCATTTGATATTTTAAGTGAATACGACACGAAATCCTTAACAGAGAAAATTGAGTATCGAGATGCATTTGAAAGGGTGGCTAAGCATGTAATCAGGATATTGGTTGAACACAAACTGATTGCGCTTCATAAATAAGTAGTATGTATGTGAGAAAACGGACGAGATACTTTGTATCTCGTCCGTTTTCTCACATACACCTACTGGTATGCTTCACTACTAGGGTATACTTAAAAGCATATGGAAATGACTACAGGCATAACACAGGGTAGGTTTGTCGTACCGAGTGTCGTTACGACAAACTTCCATTTACGTGAAGGTGACATCGTGGCTGACTATGGTGCAGGAAGTGGCTATTTTGTTGAAGCACTTTCTCAGGCTGTCGGTGAAACCGGTAGAGTGTATGCGTGTGAGATACAACGAGAGCTTGTTGAGAAGATTGGAAATCTTGTCCGAACTAAAGGTATTGGGAATACTGATCCTGTTTGGTGTGACATCGAAGTTGCTCGTGGTATAAAAATTGCTGACGATACATTGGATGCTGCTGTTCTTATTAATACATTTTTCCAGGTTGAAGATAAAGCGACGACGCTTCACGAGATTTGTCGAACACTCAGAAGTGGGGGTAAGTTTATCGTCGTCGATTGGTCCGAATCCTTCAATGGTCTTGGTCCACAGCCCGATCAGATTGTTAGTAGTAATGATGCAAAAGCTCTTATTGAGTCAAATGGTTTTTCTTTTGATCGTGAGTTTGACGCAGGTGACCACCATTATGGGTTAGCATTTAAAAAAATATGAGCAATCTCAGACCATTCCAAGTTGTACTGCTTGCAGTTTTTGCAATTATGGGTGTTGGGGCTACGATACTCTTGGCTTCATTTCAAGCCTCAAGCTCGCAGGAGGCACTCGTCTACGGAAGTTCCGTTAGTGTGTGGGGAACACTAGATAGGGAGGTTATGAGGGATTTTTTTGATGAGATTACTGGTCAAGTAGAAGCGTTTGATGTTGTTAGCTATACGCAAGTCAGCGAGTCTCAATTCCACGGAGAACTCATTAACGCAATTGCTGATGGAAATTCTCCAGATTTAATACTACTCAGTTCTGAAGACATCGTGAAATTTCGTTCTAAGATTATTGCAATTCCGTACGAGACAATACCCCTGCGCACTATCCTCGATACGTATGTAGATGGTGCAGATATTTTTGCGTTTGACGAAGGTGTGTACTCGGTACCTTTTGCGGTTGATCCTTTGGTCCAGTATTGGAATCGAGACATGTTCGCCTCAAATCAACTTGCAACACCACCTGTTAGTTGGGAGGAGGTTGCAAATACAGTAGTTCCTCAAATTACCGTTAAGGATAACAATCGAAATGTAGCTAAGAGTGGTCTTGCGTTTGGTGAGTATAGAAATGTAGTCAATGCAAAAGAGATACTGATGATGCTCGCGATGCAGTCAGGTAGTCGCATGACTACCTATAAAGATTATGAATATTTCATCCAGCTCAACACTCCAATTCAATCTGGGGCACGTGATCCATTCTATGCAACACTAGAATTTTTCACTGATTTTAGTAACTCAAATAGTCCACGGTACTCATGGAATAGAGCTATGCCAATAGATAGGAACGTCTTTCTTTCTGGTGATTTAGCACTGTATTATGGCTTTGGTTCTGAGTATGCAGACATAGCCAGTAAAAACCCAAACCTGAACTTCGACATCACGCAAGTGCCTCAGGGCAAAAGTGCTACTATAAAGCGCACCTACGGTAGTTTTTATGGGTTTGCGATACTTAAAGCTTCAGGCAATTCTCAAGGTGCATTTGCGGCACTGCAGACAATGCAGCAGCAACAATTTGCCGATTCACTAGCGTATCGTCTTGATATGAGCTCTTCTCGACGAGCGACTATTGCTATAGGAAGCTCCGACCCAATTAAACAAACAATTATGCATTCGGCACTTATTGCAAGAGGCTGGCTTGATCCAGATACTGCAGCAAGTGACACAATTTTTTTACAAATGATAGAAGATATTGTTTCAAACAGGTTACAATTCGGCAGTGCTGCATCAGATGCAATTAGTCGTTTATCACTTACATATTAGTCTATGAAATATTTTCTTACCTTTTATATGTTTCTAATATTCTTGTTTCCAGCAACGATTCTGTTTGCAGCTGCAGAATCAGGACCAACAGCTCCGGCAGGGACCATAGAATTAGGACCAACAGCTCCGGCAGGATCACATTCGGCTGGATTCGAAAACCCTTTGAAATATGGTAGCATCACAGAACTTTTTGCTGCAATTTTAAATGTGGTACTTGTGTTTGCTATTCCACTTGTGGCTTTCTTCATTATCTATGCAGGTTTTCTGTATGTGACTGCTCGTGGTAACGAAACGACTATTACACAAGCACATAAAGCACTTCTCTATGCAGTTATCGGTGGAGTGCTCATTTTGGGAGCCAACGTACTTATAACTGTTATCCAGAATACGGTCGATGCTATAAAGTAATGCGTAATTAATAAAATATGCCCAGAGAATTAGAAGATTTCGAAGACGTTTCAAATTTATTTATCACTATTATTAATAGTGCTATACCGCTTATTTTTGCCATTATTTTCTTGATATTTATATGGAAGATAATAGACACGTGGATATTCCATGGAGCTGATGAAAATAAAATTGCTGAAGGTAAACAGACTCTCCTTGTGGGACTAATTGTGTTCGTTGTGCTGACAGGAATTTGGGGAATATTGGCCATCATACAATCATCAATATTTTAGCAAATTCTTCTCGCTACAAGCCCCAATACAGAGCTTTTCGTTATTCACATCTTTGTGATTTGGAAATTAAATAGGATTTTAATACTGTACAATTAATACGTATTATAGAATTAGATTTAATTAACAAAATATGAAACGAACAATTATCAATATTACAACGAGTCTGGCAGCATTTGTGCCGATGGTGGCGTTTGCTGCTGAAGAAGGAGGTGACCTCGGAGAGCTTACTACCTTATTTGGTAGTTTACTTTCTCTTGTCAACAACACACTTATCCCGCTAATGTTTGCAGTAGCAATTCTTGCATTCTTCTACGGGGTATTTAAGTTCCTTATCGTTGGTGGCGGAGACGAAAGCAAGCGCGCAGAAGGGAAGCAATTGATGCTTTGGGCAATCCTTGGTTTCGTAGTGATGGTTTCACTGTACGGAATTATTGCATTTGTAACTGATGCTGTTGGTATTGATGAGAAGGATAGTTCATCAGTGGTATTGCCTATCGCTCCTGGTGGCGATGGAACTAGTGCCAGTGGTAGTGGTCCACGGTAATTTCACAGTTGATGGTCTACGCACTAGTCGCTACATATTGTAGCGACTAGCGGTAGGGTATGGACACAATACATACAAAAAAAATAAAAGTAGCAACACTCGCTGTTTTTTTGTTGTTGCCGAGCTTGGTTTTTGCTGCCGAAGCGGCGGCGGAAGCAAAACGTTTTGTTGACAAAATCAACGATGCAATCCTTTTCCCGCTGATTGCGCTAATGATGGCCGTTTCATTATTGGTTTTTTTCTATGGTGCCTATGAGTATCTGGTTGGTGCATCAAACGAAACAGCCCGTGCAACTGGCAGGAAGCACCTCATGTATGGCGTCTTAGGTTTTTTTATAATGCTTTCGGCGTTTGGGATTCTTAACATAGCAGCAGGGACGTTTGGCTTAAGCGATGAGCTCGAGGCGGCGCGAGAAGGTGAAACACTAGAATTCAGTATTGAACCTGTGTCACGATAGTTTTCATAAAAATAGCCTGCCCGGTTATAAAGCCGGACAGGCCACCTCAGATGAGGATTTTAGTCCAGAACGCAACTCCAGTCGCGCTCGATCCATACTTTGACCAGTACAATTTCGCCAGGATTTGACTCGATGTATGTGGTCAGCAGGTCATATGACCACGTCATTGCGACGTGGTCATCATCAAGGTGCCAAACTTTAGGAGCATAGCAATCTTCAGTGTTGAAGAGTGCTATCTTGCCTGCAATCTTGAAGATCAGAGGCCTTTTCTCCGTGTATTTTTTATAGAGACTTAGTGTCCCCGTGCTGTAGGTTGGGATGATTGTCTCAGGGAGACAGTCTCCAACCGCGACGCACTTTTCAGCTGTCGCGAGATTTTTCTTGCCGGCCTCCCCGAATCCCGAGTTGAAGAGACCTACGAGTATAATGAGGGTGCCAAACCCCGTAAGTGCTCCACCTAGCCATGCCATGGCTTTTTCGGGACAAAGTATCCGGAAAGAAAGACAATTAGACCGATAAGCAAAATCGTTGCGAGTTGTCCACCTTCAACAGTGTCTTTTGGTGAAAAAAAACCATACAACCAAATTAGACCGAAAATACTGGCAAGACCAATGGCTATATAGAACACTATTTTTCTGTATCGCTCTGAGGACTCTTCGTGTCTGTTGGAGCCTTCATCTTGAGCGGTTTGTTCTGCTTCAGTAAGTTTCATTTTTACTTACCCTTTCCTGCGAGTGCTGTGCCGAACAGTTTTGCTGCGCCTTCAAATCCTTTAAAGACCGTGACATCCATCTTGGCCTTCCCGGACTGGACAAACCACCTGTCGAGCAATTCGTTATACTCAGATACTTTTAGGTCCTTCGTAAGGAGACGTCGTTTCATTTCAGTCACTGAAAGGCCGAGCATCGATGCTATGCCTTTAGAAACCTGAGCTGCTTGGTCGAGTGCGTCTCTGGTTTCCTGTGTTTTTTCCGGGATGTCAATGCCGGTCACGGTAACCGCAACAACCAAGATTCCGTATTTTCTCTCATATTCACTTGGTTTGTCAGGGTTATATTTCTTTTCTGTATCACCGGGTTCAGCCGGGAGTTCAAGCATTGAAAACTTTTTGAACAAATCTTTGTTCATTTCTTCAAGCTTAGACTTCGCTTTATCGATTGTATTTCCGGCTAACTTTTGTGAAATCTCTGCCTTAATCAAGTCGATGATGCCAGCTCTGATGGTTGACTCGTCGATGCCGATAAAACTCGATGCATTTGATAAGTCGACCTTGAATTGCATTGAGCCAGTAATGAGGAGTTGCACATTTTTGCCGGGCACTTCCTCAGTGAACTCCATAGTAATCACCTGGAGAGACAGGTTCCCACTCTTCTCACGTTCCTCCCAAAAATATGATATATGGTCTCCAGGACCATATGTGACATTTGGGTTTCCTGGCATACTGAAGAATGAAAGTAGAGGGTTAAGTGTTACAAAAGCCGTAGCGGGTGGTACGGATACGATGAATCGTCTCATTAATTTTGAAAGCATCATTCCACCAACAACTATTCCACCAATTATACCGGGTATTGCCAGCATTGGGGCAAACGTCGAAATGATAAATGTGAAAATGGTAGGCGTGCCCACAAGGAGGAGGGAAGCTGTTCCAGCTAGTACCCATATGCGTCCACTACGATTTCGTTTGACAACTGAATCGTTGTCGATGAGTCTTACCGTGATTTTTTCGTTCGTCATGTCAATGTCCTTTCGATTGTCGCTGCGCATGTGCGCTTTGACTGTTTCTTTTTTGCAGCAGGGCTGCAATTTTCTAGACGTTCGCGGTAGGCGAGTGACTAGAAAATTGCAGGTACTACATCCGTATTAAATAATAGCACAAATTATACCAAAAGTCAAACAAAAAAAGGTTTTATTCGCTTGAAATAGTTATGTTTGTAGCTGTTTTTATTAAACTCTTAGAGTGTGATACACCTTTAGTGAAGTGAACTGTTGTTGTTGCAGAATATGGGTTGCTTCTGTATGATTCCACACACAAGAAACTTTGTCATGAAAAAAGATTTACGACCACGAACTGAAAAAAAAGCTGCCGTTATTAATGATGGTATTGAGCGCGTCACACTCTCATTCTATAAGTATGTGCGCATAGAAGACCCCGTAGCGCTCCAGAAGGAACTTTTGGAGCGTTGGGGGGCACTTGGATGTATGGGGCGTATTTACGTTGCTCACGAGGGGATAAACGCTCAAATGAACGTTCCTAAAAAGAGTTGGAATCAGTTTGATGCATATATGAAGGCAAAACGTATATTTGCAGGTGTACCTTACAAAATTGCGGTTGAAGAAGGGAAGAAGCCTGCATTTTATAAGTTGACTATTAAAGTGAAGAGAAAAATTGTGGCCGATGGGCTCGATGACGATTCTTTTGATGTGACTAATACAGGCGCTTACCTGACAGCTAAAGAGATGAATGATTATATTGAGGACCCGGAGGCTGTCGTCATTGATATGCGAAATGCATATGAAAGTGAAATAGGTCACTTCGAAAAAGCTGTTTGTCCTGATGTTGATACATTTCGAGATGAACTTAAATTCGTCCCGGAAAAATTAAAAATTCATAAAAACAAAAAAATTGCATTGTACTGCACAGGAGGTATTCGTTGTGAGAAGGCAAGTGCATGGTTAAAGCATAATGGTTTTGAAAATGTGAGGCACTTAAAGGGTGGCATCATTGATTATAAACATCAGGTAGAACGTGACGGCTTAGAAAATAAGTTTAGAGGAAAAAATTTTGTATTTGATGAACGTATGGGTGAGCGTATAGGGGAGGAGATTATTTCCTACTGCCATCTCTGCTCAAAAAATAAGAGTGACACACATCGACATTGTAATAATATGGCGTGTCATGTTTTGTATCTTTGTTGCGACGCTTGTTTGGAGAAGAAGAAGGGGTATTGTTCATACAAGTGTATGACCTTTGATAAGTTTCCAAGAAAAATTAAAAAACTACTTACACACAAAAATTATATACATAAACCAGAGCAGTTTAAAAAGCACAGGATGCGATTGAAAGTGTAGCAATAAAATAGGCCCGCATATCTTAATGCGGGCCGCGTCGTGGTTACTTTTTTAAAGCACTAATTCCTCAGTCACATCTTTTGCTGCAACGAGTTTGTCCACCTCACAACAGAAGTTTTTCAAAACGAATTTATCAACTGCTGTTTGACTCGCTTTATTTTTCCACTGTTCGAGTGGGATTTTGATGCCAAATTCTCCGTCAACGTCAAAGGCAATGTCGCTCAAATCAGTATTGTCTATACGAAGATCGTTAATAAGATGAAATTTTTTAGTTATAGACTTTTTGTCTATCTCACACAGATTAATTATAATTTTTCTAATTTTTTCAAAGGTTGTCATATTGCCTCCACTTTTCTTTTTAAGGTACTTAACTTACTTGCTACAGTGCCATAGTATGGATTGGCTTGCAAATTACTGCAGAAAAAGGTGGATTCAAAGAGCTTTTCAGTCTATACTGTCATCCATTGTCCTGGTGGCGAAGCGGTTAACGCATCGGTTTGCAAAACCGACACGCGTGGGTTCGAATCCCACCCAGGACTCATTTATAAAAAGCCAAGTTATTGGTTTTTTATAAATAAGTCCATAGTGAAGCCGTTAGGATTTACAGATGGGATTCGAAAGGTGTGCAGTCCATGTAATGGAAGAGTCTCATAACTGAAATTTGGTTTGGGCTACACCCTGCCCGGGTGGTGGAATCGGTAGACACGAGGGACTTAAAATCCCTTGCTTTTTAAATGGCGTGCGGGTTCAATTCCCGCCCCGGGCACTTTTAGGACTTATGTATATTGTGTATGCATACTTACTTGCAATTTGTCGCATCGCAGAGACTTGTTTTACGAGATGTAATCTTGTACACTCTTGCGTACAAATTGATATCCGCCCTTAGCTCAGTTGGTAGAGCAGCTCCCTCTTAAGGAGACGGTCCAAGGTTCGAGCCCTTGA
>CAZYTF010000042.1:0-7755 GCA_964649535.1 uncultured Candidatus Saccharibacteria bacterium
TTACTCCCGATCGCTTTGCTGAAATTATTGCAACACAAGAACAGGACCTTTTAGGTATTGAAAAAATACATGAAAAGGGAGCGCATAAAGGCAAGGTGCGAGGTGAGTATTCCAAAAAGGAAAAATCAATTGAGAAAAACCGTGAGCTTCTTGCACTGTATCGGTTGTACGAGAGTATGTTGATTGAAAAACGACTGTACGATTTTGAGGACATGATTGTTGAAACTGTTGACGCGCTTCAGTCAAACGAAGACATGCTCCGTGATTTGCAGGAGACGTTCCAATACGTGCTTGCCGACGAACATCAAGATGTTAATGGTAGTCAAAATAGAATTTTGGAATTGTTATGCAATTTTCATGACGCACCAAATATTTTTGTGGTGGGTGATGAAAAGCAGGCGATTTATCGTTTTCAAGGAGCATCACTTGAAAACTTTCTTTTCTTTGAAGATATTTTCAAAAATACTAAACGAATAAATCTTACGCAGAATTACCGTTCAGGCCAAGTCATTCTGGATGCGGCCCATAGTTTGGTTGCTGTCGATGACGGTCCGCTAAAGACTCTTCGTGTTCCACTTACTGCAGCATTAGTATCTACATCTATTGTAGAGCGACGCGATTTTTCGCATCAAGCAATTGAAGATGCCTGGGTTGTAGAAGCGGTGTCGTGTCTGATGCGCGAAGGGATGCCACTTGAAGAAATAGCAATTATTGTCCGAACGAATCGGGAAGTTGAACAATATGCAAGTTTGTTGCGAAAGGAGGGTATCGTTGCAGAAGCTTCAGCAGATGGCGATATTCTTGACCACCCTATAACACATGCCATCCAAAGCTTTATAGATACAGTGGTAGAATCGAGTAATCAGAAAGCTCTATTTTCACTTATGCATGGTGCATATTGGGGTATCGGCACAAATGACCTAATAAAAATAGCATCTGCTCGCTCGTACGGCACGACGCTCCAGAGCATCCTTGCAGACGCAGAAAAGCTTCAAGAACTTGGTGTGGTGAATATCGAAAAAGCAATGAATATCATCACGACACTTGAGCAGGCTCGAAAAAAAGAAGTTATAGAAGCGCCACATAGGGTTGTTGAGTTTCTGCTTCAGCAAAGCGGCTTTCTTGATCATGTGCTAGCAACGGATGCTCTTGAAGGTTCGCGGGTTGTTCGGCGCGTGTATGATGAAATTGAAAAGATGGTTTTGTTCGATAAAAAAACAACTCTACGAGAAGTCAGTGAGGTTTTTGCTCGATATAGAGAACATAAGATATCTCTCAATGCACCGTACATTGGGGCGAATGCACACGCTGTCCAAGTCATGACTGCCCATAAATCAAAGGGGCTAGAATTCTCTGCGGTATTTGTTCCTCATGCAATTGATAGTGTGTGGGGTGGCTCGGCGAGACGTACGTATTTTGATATTCCACTTGCAAAACATATTGAAGATGAAGAAGTTGATCCGATGGATGACGAGCGTCGCCTGCTGTATGTTGCGATGACTCGTGCGAAGCAAAAACTTTATTTGTCATATTCGGAGCAAAATACAGAAGGAAAGGAAAGCATTGCTTCACGATTGTTCGATGATCTTGCTGAAGAATACATCCAAAAAAATGCTGTCGAGGAAGTAGAGAAAAGGTTTAGTCCAATTGAAACGTTGACTACACATCTCATGCCACAGTCTATTGATGTACATCTTTTTTCAAAACACCTTGCTGAAAAAGGTCTCTCTGCAACAGCACTCAATAACTATCTCCGAAGTCCATATGATTATCTGTATAGAAACGTGCTGCGCACTCCTGAGGTACAAGCCCTGCCCATGCAGTTTGGAACTGCAATTCACGGCGTCATGGAGTGGGTGAGTGCACATTTTGCACAAACAGGAAGTTTGCCAAATCCTACAGGAATAAAACAAAGCTTGGAAACTGAACTCTCACGACTCCCGATTACCGATACAGAGTTTGCGCAACTCCATGAAAAGGGTTTTGAAGCGCTGCTTGCGTACACTGAACACATAAAAGAATCGCTTCCTGAAGAGTCAAAAGTTGAATTTTCACTACACGTACAACTCCAGACTGGCCTGGCAGAATTTCCGCAGATACACTTAACAGGAAACCTTGACCGCATTGATTTTGATGAACGGGGGAATGTAGTCCAGGTTGTAGATTATAAAACAGGCTCTCCTAAAACACGTAATGACATAGAAGGAAAAACAAAAAATTCCAATGGTGACTACAAGCGCCAGCTCACCTTTTATGCTTTGTTGTTGTCGCTTTACGGTGATGAGCGATATGAATGCCGGGTAGGGAAATTGTCTTTTATTCAGCCGGACAAAAGGGGGGTGGTCCATGAAGAGGTGTTTGAAATTACAGAAGAAGAGATTGAATCGCTTAAGGCTGAGATTATTCAAGCTGTTGCAGAAATAGTTTCTGGAAGTTTTCTTACTGTACCATGTGATGAAAAAAAATCATCGTATTGTCATTTGGCATTGGAATTGCTAGATTTACACTAGTACAAAGAAGGAGTGGTTCGATGAATAACACACTAATTCGCTCTTTCGTATATTCTTGGCCAGTCTTTTGGCCGTTCTTACTTTACCTATTGTTTTTTGGCATCACTATTTGTTCCTATATATGGTTATTTCCAGGAATAGAATCGCAACGCTCGGCAGTAGTATTTCTGATAATCTTTGCGTTGCCAGTCTTAGTAATACTCCCGTGTATATGGCGTGATAGTTATAGGGAATTATATGGGGAAGCAGACACTATGTTTCGCTACACGCAGAAGCAAAATGGCACTTGGAAAGATGTACATTGAGCAAAAACAATTTCGACATATGAAAAAGTACCGTCTCTAGTGGAGCTTTTATTTTGTTTGCAGGTACTAAAAAGCCAGCACCTAAAGGTGCTGGCTTTTATGTCTCATATGAAGAGCCTATTCAGTAGTGCCACTCTCTAGTTGTGCAATGATTGCATCGAGTTGTGGGGCAATTTTTTCGTACGGTTGCGCTCCGTTGATTGGAATCTGCTGACCTGCGACAAGTATGATTGAGTACGGAGTACCGCGGACACCGATATTTACTCCGTTGTTGAAATCTTCTTCGACTAATGCTTTTGTACGTCCGTCTTCAATACAGGCAGCGAAGTCAGTTTCACTTACTCCGGCGGACTTTGCATAGGAAGGCAAGCGTGTTGTGTCAGTCTGTGCATTAATTTCCCGCTCTCCAAAGACTAAGTCTGCAAACGTCCAAAACGCTTCATTTCCTCCAAGTTCTGCGACGCATTCGGAAGCCGCTGCAATGTAGGGTGCACTTGGGTGGAGTTGTTCAAGCGGAAATTGTCTATAGACCCATGCAACTTTGCCGCTTGTGCCGTATGTATCCATAATTTGTTGCATCGTTTCATGGAAGCGTTTACAGAAAGGACAGTCAAAGTCTGAATATTCTACGATGACGATTGGTGCATTAGGATTGCCTAAGATGTGGTCATTTTGATCAACGGGGTTGATTGGTTCCTCTTGGATTGCTTCTTGCGTCTGTGTTCCTGCTGCTACCGGACCGGCGTTAGGGCCTTTCTGTCCGCTGCTAAAAAATATAGCTAGTGCAATAAGTCCAAAGCCAGCAACAATCGCAAAAGGCACAGCGGGTGAAGATTTTTGTGTAACTATTGTATGTGTCGCTTTTGGTTCTTGTGTTGATTGATTTGAGGGCTTCTCCATAAAATTATCTTTAATCCTGTATAATTGAAAGTATACCACGAGCTTTCACACAGGGTTCATAGAAATATGGCTAGTCTCGAGCTACAATACACGTATGTCAATTCTTCAATCTATAATACTGGGTGTCGTGCAGGGACTTACTGAGTTTCTACCTATTTCATCAACTGGACATCTCATCTTAGCGCGCTCTTTTTTTAATATCGAAAATACTAATGCACTAGCATTTGACGCCATTCTTCATCTCGCAACTGCAACTGCAGTGATTGTGTATTTTCGAAAGGATTTGTGGATTTTATCTCAAGCTATGCTCAGAAAACTTAGTCGTCTTCCAGTGAATGGACGTGACGAGGTGCTTGTGTATGCGCTCATGGCCGGGACAGTGCCCGCAGTCATTTTGGGCTTAACTTTAGAAAATCTAATGGGTTCGGTTTTTCGTTCACCACTTCTTGTGGCCGGAGTTCTTTTGCTTGGTTCAGTATTGTTTATGTATGCAGAGTGGGCGTATGTGCATCAGCCGCGTAAACCAGTAATGACTGTAAAAAAAGGTCTCAAAATTGGTTTCTTTCAGTCGCTAGCCCTCATTCCAGGCATGTCTAGGTCAGGCGCGAGTATCTGTGGAGGTATGCTTCTCGGTTTTACACGCTCTGAGGCTGCACGTTTTTCATTCTTGTTAGCAATTCCTGTAATTCTTGGGGCAGGCGCTAAAAAAATGCTTGAACTCATGGGCTCTGGTATTCCCATTGATTGGTTCACGGTTGGGACAGGCGCTGCAGCTTCTTTTGTGACCGGTATTGTAGCAATTCACTTTATGCTGTCGTTTGTTAAAAATCATACGCTATGGCCGTTCATCTGGTACCGCATAATCCTAGCAGTTTTTGTGATTTACATATTCATCTCAGGATAAAAAATACACCGCTGTCAGAGACAGCAGTGGTAGGATATTTACATGTTTCTTCCGCACTCCTGGAGATTTGCCGTCCCCCTACCATGTTGCCACACGATGTTGCAACTGAAGCACTCACTGAGTCTTCTTGCCTTCGCAACCTCCGCCTGGAACGCTTTTTTACATAATTTTGGTGTTGGATTCTGTGGTGTCCAACGCATGGTATTGAACAGTGCGGTATCGCGCACCAGTGTACCATTGTCAAGTTTAATTTTTAGCATTTCCTTTTTCCTCCTTGGGTTGCCCTATCCAAATCTACAATGAAAAGATTAAAATGGCAAGGATGTACATATTTATCTCAAGAAAAATGAAAATCACCCAGATTAGGTCTGGGTGATAGATTTTAATCTGCTACTTTTACTTTGTATTGGATGCCAGCTTTCTCGAATGCTTTCAAAGCTTTGTCCAATTTTGTCTTCCTTATGCGAATGCTTTCCAGTGGCCGTGAACCAATGTCGTGATCACTCCTGTCAAACCCGTTGTGTTCATTCCAAAAAATACGGAGCACTTGAAGGATCACCTTATTTTCCTTTGTTGCACTAGGAAATGTGACCTCAATGAAAATTTCACTATCTTTTGCATATTCTTCATCTGTGCAAATTTCCCTCACTTTTTTTTCAAGTGTGCGAATTCTTTTATCAAGCTCAGCAATTCGTTGTGCATTTGTGGTCATGTGACCCTCCATGAGGTATGGGTGAAAAAAGTACTTATGAAACACTATCCTTAATCGTTACACGCGTCAAATCAAAATGGTAGTGAATGTGTCATTGAGGAATCTTCTTTGTCAGTCCAAGTAGATATGTCTAGTGGAATCTCTTTTTTTCGGTATCCATCTTTAAACTTTACATGTCCATGCGCAAGTGCGTATTCGAAAATCTTTTTGGTGACTTTTACGTCTTGTTCACAATATTTCTTAATTTCATCAATTTTACCTTCTCTCCACCAGCGAACGGCCTGGAGGCCATCGGCACTTTTTTTGGCACCTATAGTCGCCTGTGCTATTGAATCAAGTCGCAGTCGACGCCCTAGGGATTCACGGATTGATTCAAGAATATCTATGCTTTTTATATGTGTTAAGTCCCCCGGATAGTATTTGTTTAGAAGAGGAATGTCGAAGTGATTACTATTGTAGCCGACAAGTGCATCAGCTTTTTCTATTATTGGCCAGAGCAAATGCAGCTCGTCGATAGTGACGGTAGTATACATATCTTCAATTGAGTCATACACAGTCGCAACAGAAATGTCTAAAGCAGTTGCATCATTAGAGCCAACATCTTGAAAAATATTTTGGGTTTCGAGATCAAAGACTATATAGCGCATAGGGTGTTATTCTAACAGTCTTTCTTATTTTAAAAAATACGAATTCCATATAAACCTGCACGTCTGAGACAAAACCACTCTTGGATTAGAGGTAATAAAAAAGGCGGCAAGGGGTTACCTGCCGCCTGGATTTTTTAGGTTCCATAAATAATCAGTTATCTGATTATTTTTTTTGGCCGAATCCCGCAACGGCCACCTGTCTCTCTGTGGAGGCATTGGCTTCACAATAGCATCAACTGTGCTTAGCGCAAGTGAACAGTAGGCACGTATGCACAAGATTTTTGGCACTCTAGAGTGTTTGTAGCTATATTTTTCCAGTTAGTCTCTCCACAAGTTCAGGTAGTGTGCCAGTAATCTCTTCTTTATCGATTAAGTTTTTTACAATATAAGTTCCAGAATTAATTTCATTTTCTCCGAGTACAAGTACGTATTCAACGAGTGCTTCACCGGCAGAACTTATTTTTTTGCCTAGTTTCTGTGTACCCATGTTAACCGAAACACTCATTCCTGCAGTACGGAAGAACTGCGCCACTTTTTGTGCTTCAAGATTTTGTGTTGTTTCAGCCGGAATTACGACAAGCTCGGGTGCTGTGATATTGGACGTTAGAAGGTCATGTGATTCTAAGAAGTGCCGCATGGTCACGTCACCGAAGCCAAATCCGATACCAGGTATTGCCTCTCCCCCAAACATTTCAGTTAGATTGTCATATCGTCCTCCGCCAAGAAGTGCGCGGTTGTTTTCAGGGTCAGTGTCGAAAAATTCAAAGATAGTGCCTGTGTAGTAATTAAATCCCCGAGCTATTGAGCGGTCAATTTGGACGTTATTGATGCCGAGAGCTTCAAGTCCCTTTATTACTTTATTATCTCCGGGGTCAGTAGAATCAACCATCTTCTGAATGTCAGTTGCAAGTGTCTTGTTATGTACAATTTCAACGAGAGCTTCTTTATATTCAAAAGCGGTGATTTTATTCTTACGGTCATTAAGTCGAGTGATGGCGTCTATCATTTTTTCTTCTTCAATACCGAGTGCATTGTAGGCTGCTTTCATGGACTTTCTGTTGTTCACATGAATTTTAAACATTTTTTCATCAGCCCCGAAGTTCATGAATATCTGGTAGGCAAGCGATATGACTTCAACATCAGCGGTATAATCGTCTGTGCCAAAAATGTCACAGTTAAGCTGCCAGTGTTCACGAAGGCGACCGCGTTGTGCACGTTCATATCGAAAAAGATTTGGAATAGAATACCAACGAACAGGGAAGGAAAGTTCTCTTCGTTTGCCTGCAATCATTCTGGCAACTGTCGGTGTCATTTCTGGACGGAGGGTTACTTCTCGGTCTCCGCGATCTGTAAAAGTGTATGTTTGTTCATTTACCATCTCCGCATTTTCTGCACCCTTTGCTTTGTAGAGATCAGATGGTTCAAGTACTGAGGCGTCGTAGTGCTCGAAACCAAAGGATTCTGCTGTCTGACTCCAGACATCAAACATGTATCGCTGTACAGCCATTTCTTCTGGGTAAAAATCACGTACTCCTTTATATGAATCAGTTGAAAGTCCTTTGTTTGTCATTTGGTAAATTGTATGGGACTTTGCATATTTCTGCAACAAAACCTATTGAGAATCAGTAGCGTTGTAGTTTGTTGAGGAGGTGATGCGGTTGTCTGATGCTTGTAAAATAATGCTTTTGATCTCACCTGGCTTCGGGAGATTTGTTGCTTTAAACTCTTCGTCAGAGTGGCCTGCTGTCTCCACTGCAATAGTGCCGTAATCCAATAA
>CAZYTF010000043.1:0-7709 GCA_964649535.1 uncultured Candidatus Saccharibacteria bacterium
ACCAATATCCCACAAACGACTAACAGTAGTATAATTTGTTCAATACTCGCTTTATTCATATACTACTTTTTAGCTACTAGATTTAGTGACAGATCACCACGCGAATCTCCTGAAACCAGAGCAACTGTATGTACTCCAATCTCCTTTATTGGAGTAGGAATATGGAGGTTTGCTTCAGACAATTTGATTGAAGTATCAGAAGTCACGGCAGCAATGATTGTTTCAACTTTTAAAGACTGAAACATTCTCCCCTCTTCGTTTGCCTCAACAGCCACTTCGATAGTTTTACCATCGAGTTCAACAAGTGCCTCCTCAAATGCAGTCTGCTGCTTATCACGCACATCCTGAGTCTTCCTCGCATGCGCCTCAATACTCTTTAAGTTTTCTGGTGTAGCTGGTTTTGCCAATCTTTGCGGTATAAGCTTATTAAGCGCATATCCATCCTGCACATTTGCGATATCAAATCGTCGCCCTATTTTTGCAACGTCTTGCAGTAAAATTACTTTCATACTCGTATTCATTAATAACAATATAGGCGCTACTATAACACATATACTGGTGTTTTTTTAGTCTGTAGAAGCTCTTCTATTCGATACTACTTGTAGTTGTACTACTCATCACTTCCTCTCCATGAAGATAGCGGACAGCCGCATCAAACTGTGGATCAATTTCGGCAATACGTTGCTGCGGAGTTCTGTCAATTATGATGTCAGGTGTAAGTCCACCCTCTGAAATTGACACACCATTTGGAGTAAACCAACGTGCGATAGTGACTTTGAGTGAAGACCCGCTTGGTAAATTGATGAGTTCCTGAACAGAACCCTTTCCAAAGGTTTGTGAACCAATAAGTTTGGCTATGTTATGTTCTTGTAAAGCACCCCCAAGAATCTCAGACGCTGACGCTGAACCACCATCAACGAGCACGACCATTTCTTTAGGAGCATAACCCTTTAGCGTTTTACCAGTACTTCGATAGACTTCTTCACCCCGCTCATCCCCAAAACCTTCTCTTACCACAGGTTCACCGATAGGTACAAAGAACGACGCAATACTAATTGCACTCTGCAGGTACCCCCCAGGATTGCCACGCAAATCTAAGATAAGTTTTTCTTTTCCACTTGCAATGTACTCACGTAAAGCCTGCTGCACTTTCATTTCTGCGAGGGCATTAAAACTATAGAGTTCAATGACAAAAATATCTCCTTCAACCTTAGTCTTAACTGTAGGAATAGATATGTTATCTCGGACAATTGGGATAGTAAGAAACTCAGTTTCTCCAACACGATACACAGTCAGTACAACTTCAGTATCCTTCTCACCTCGAATGAGTCCCACCGCCGCATCAACACTCATTCCATCCGTAGTAACACCATCAATTTTAACCAAAACATCTTGTGCAATAATACCCGCCCTATCTGCTGGAGTGTCTGGGAGTGGCGAAATGACAGTAATTGCCCCTTTGAGCATTCCGACTTCCATTCCAACACCACTGAAATTGCCAGAAATATCTTCTTCGAGCATGTTGGCGTCAACTGGAGGGAGATACACTGTATACGGATCACCATAACTTTTTACCAATCCTGAAATAGCCCCCTGCATTTTGTCTTCATCTGTAAGTGCGTCTGAGGTTGTTGAGGTCACATATTTGTTTTCAAGAAGATCCCATACACGCCAGAACTCACTCATATCAACATCTTCAGATGCTTCAGGTGTTTTTGCAAAAAGTGAAAAAAGGCCAGCTTCGAGACGTGTGCCATTTGTCTGGTCAAAACCGATGTGCAGTCCGGAGAAAAATGCAGCAGTGGCAAGCAGCAACGCCAATCCTGCACCTAGAAAATTATTTCTATTTGCCTGCCCTCTATTGTGCTGATTTTCTTCTTGATTCATGTTCACTATTATTGCACACCAATACGCGTTCGCAAAAAAAGAGCATGGTACTATTAACTAAGATATACATAGACATGATTAATCGCTATACACACAACAACATCACCTGGCTTGATGTCATACAGCCAACCCTCGAAGAGATTCGAGAGCTTATAGTGGAATGCAATATACCTCCTGAATTTGCCAACGATCTTGCCGTGATGACACCTAAAACTGAAGTACATGCAAAAAAAGGTTTTCTTAAAATCACACTAGATTTCCCAATTGTTAAACGTACGGATATCAATCACCCACACGAAATAAAATTTCTTGTTACAAAGAAACATCTCGTTACTATTAGGTTTGAGGACATTGAAGCCATCCACCGCTTTGGCAAAGAATATGAAGTTCTTTGTATGCTGACAAGCAATTCTAAAAAAATGGCATCGACTGAGACACTATTTGTAACGATGCTCAATTTTTTGTACGATGCAATGTATGCAAAATTGGATTATATCGAATCCAAACTAAAAGATATTGAGGAAGAGATTTTTAATGAACATGAAAAAGAAATGGTATTTGAACTTTCTCATATGAGTAGAAGACTTATTTCGTTTCGACAAACAATTGGTGCACACGAAAATGCGCTTACTCAGTTACACTCTGCAATGATTACTGCATTCACTCCGAAAAGTGCTGATCGTATTGAGGAATTAGAACATCACTACCGTAGTCTCACGCGACATATTTATGCACTCATGAGTCTCCACCAGGACTTGCGTGACGCTAATACAGCGCTTCTTTCTACCAAACAAAATGAGATTATGAAAATATTTACGATTTTGGCATTCATTACCTTCCCTCTCACACTTTTCACCTCAATGTTCGGGATGAACACACAAGCAACACCAATCGTGGGTGGAAAGGGCGACTTCTGGATTATCGTTGCAATTATGGCAGTGGTCTCGATTAGTTTCTTTGCTTTCTTTAAGTACAAAAGGTGGATTTAGAGCGACTCACTTCACAGATTGTTTAGCTTCCGTGCAGTATTTTTGCTAGAATAATGACACTATATATGTTTGGCTTATTTAAATTTGACGACACTACCGCAGAATACCCACCAATTACTTTATTTAACACAGAGAGTAGAAAACTAGAAATTTTTGAGCCCCTCTCGAAAAAAGAAGTTCTTCTCTATTCTTGTGGCCCTACAGTGTATGACTATGCACACATCGGAAATCTTCGAGCGTATGTATTTGCTGACACACTAAAGCGTACACTTGAATACAATGGGTACTCAGTCAATCACACTATTAACCTTACAGATTTTGGACAACTCACATCAGATGCAGACAGTGGTGAAGACAAGATGATGAAAGGCCTTCGTCGTGAAAATATGGATATCACGATTGAAAATATGCGACTTCTTTCAGACAGATACATCATTGCATTTAAAAAGGACATTGAATCCCTCAATATACTTCCACCGACGCAATGGGCACGTGCGAGTGACTATGTACGCGAACAAATCAAACTTATCGAAACGCTTGAAGAAAAAGGTTACACATATACCACAAGTGATGGTGTCTATTTTGACATATCTAAATTCCCTACCTATGGACGTCTAGGCAACATTGATATCGAAGGACTTAGAAGTGGAGCACGAGTTGAAGTAAACACTGAAAAGAAACACCCTGCAGACTTTGCGGTATGGAAAAATGGCGAACTTGGATGGGACAGCAAGTGGGGCAAAGGATTTCCAGGTTGGCACATTGAGTGTTCAGCAATGGCATTTGCAACATTAGGGAAGCAAATTGACATCCATACAGGAGGCGTCGACAACATTGCAACACATCACAATGGTGAAATAGCACAATGCGAAAGCGCAACAGGAAAACAATTCTCTAAGTACTGGATGCACAGTGAACATGTACAACTCGATTCGCAAAAAATTGCAAAGTCAGGTGGTAATACTATTAATCTGCCAGAATTACATGAGCAAGGTATTATAGGCGAAGATTACAGATACTGGCTTTTGACCGCACACTATCGTTCACAAGTCGACATGAACATGGAAGCACTTACTGCTTCCAAACAAGCACTCACACGACTTAAGCGTCTTATGTATGAAGAGTGGTCAACAGAGCGTGGCCAACTCAGCGAAAAGTACCACAAAGCTTTTGTTACTGCTATAAATGATGACCTTGATACACCAAAAGCAATCAGCATCATGTGGGATTTACTAAAAGATGATTCTGTGCCAAACGGAGACAAGCGAATGACCATTATAGAATTTGATAATGTGCTTGCCATAGGTCTCTCTAAAACACCCGAAGAGGGACGTATCGAACTCGGCCATGTAACACTTATGGAGCTGCCCGGTGACATCCAAAAAATGATTGACGAACGTGAAGCAGCGCGTATGGCACAAAACTGGTCAGAAGCAGACCGGCTACGTGACACGCTACTTGTGCAAGGATACGCCATAGAAGATAGCCAGGCAGGTCCAAAGATTACGAAAGTATAAAAAGGCGTCAAAGTGACGCCTTTGTTGACTCGTAAGCTTGCGTGCGAGTCGGCTTTTTATGACTGCATGAGTCGACAAAATTGTTCTTTGGACAGAGGCTCGCGATCATACACTGCAGCAAAAAAAGTAACCACTGCGATGGATGACAGTATATAAGCGAACGTAAACAAAACACTTTCAGGCTTATACACTAATAAGTGTAAAGCATACCCAGTAAATCAAAAAACATCCCACCGTAGTCCGGCAAAAATTGCCACATACTAACTGTCCATCTCTGGCTTGATACAGCACATACTGATACCTTCCCTCAGCTATGCCGAGGCGAAAAATTAAGCGACGCGGCAAAAGAACATTCAATCCCATAACTTTCTCCTTTAGGATGGATAACAACAATATACACACATAATCCCCAAAATTCAAAGTAAACTGGAATTTCAAAATCGTGGTAAAATAGCCTGACTATGGCACAAAACCCACCATCGATGAGTAAGCATTTACGCACTCCACCTCACAACATTGATGCAGAAAAAGCACTGATCGGAGCAATACTCCTAAAACCTGAGGTAATGCACGACATCTCAGTGTCAGTATATCCTGAGAGTTTTTTTGCTGATAAGCATCGACAAATCTATGCCTCAATAATGGAGGTTTTTACCAAGGGTGACCCTATTGACTTACTTTCTGTAACAACACGACTTAAAATAAACGAGCAACTCGACAGAGTAGGTGGTGCAACATACATTACGGAACTAATTGAAACAGTACCTGCAGCTGGAAACTCTCAGTACTATGCAGAACTTGTGCAGTCCAAAGCTATATTGCGTGGGCTCATCAATGCTGCAGACGATATTGCAGAACTTGGTTTTTCAGACCCAGAAAACATTGATGAGGTGCTCGACCAAGCAGAGAAGAAAGTGTACAACGTCACTAACGCAATAGTCACACAAAAATTTAAGACAATTGGAAGTTCGCTGACGGAAGCCTGGGAACGATTTGAATACCTAAGTGCAAACCAAAATGAGAAACGTGGTGTCCCGACGGGATTCCATTCACTCGACAATATTCTTGCTGGCTTTCAAAAGTCTGACTTAATTATTCTTGCCGCTCGACCTTCCATGGGAAAGACCACATTTGCCCTAGACCTTGCTCGAAATGCAGCGCTTGAGTTTGGTGCTTCTGTGGGTATCTTTTCACTCGAAATGAGTGACCAACAGCTTGTTGACCGTATGCTCGCTGCTGACGCTGGAGTAGACTCATGGAAACTCCGTACAGGTAAACTAAATACAGACGCAGAATTTGAGGCAGTACAGGCATCCATGGCAAGACTCTCAAACGCACAAATTCACATTGATGACCAGCCGGGGACAAACATCCTAAAAATGCGCTCATCTGCTCGCCGTCTTAAAAATGAACATGGCCTTGATCTTCTCATTGTTGATTACCTTCAGCTGATGCATCCGACAGGAGCAAAAGCTAGTGACTCAATGGTACAGCAAGTAACAGAAATTTCACGTTCACTCAAACTTCTTGCACGCGAGCTTGACGTGCCAGTACTAGCGCTTTCACAGCTTTCGCGTGCAGTTGAACAACGGGGCGGCAAACCACGACTCTCTGACCTTCGTGACTCAGGTTCAATTGAGCAAGATGCCGATGTGGTTATGTTCATTCACCGAGAGGACAAAATTAACAAAGAGTCAGAGCGGCCAAACATTGCTGAGATAATGGTTGAAAAACACCGTAACGGTCCAGTGGGCGCGTGTGAACTGTACTTCGACGGGCAACATGTTCGGTTCCTTAATCTTGATACACACCACCAATCTGCAGCAAATGCCTCTGCAGACGATGACTTCTAATCAGAACATATGTCTAACCTCGACAAAATAATTTCATATTTTGAAAAATTTCCTGGTATCGGAGCTCGGCAGGCACGGCGTTTTGCATTTCATATTCTGACGCTACCCAAAAGTGACACTGATGAACTTTCTTCACTTATTGCTAATTTACAAGACTCAGTAGTAGAGTGCACAAGTTGCCGTAGGTTTTTTTCTAAGAATGGAGGCCCCGCAACTGAGTGCTCAATTTGTAGTGACCATAACCGTGACCACACAAAACTCATGGTAGTTGAGCGTGACAGCGACATTGTTGCAATCGAAAGGAGCAATACCTATGATGGGATGTACTTCGTACTCGGAGGCACTATCCCCCTTTTAAATACAAATGCATCACCAAAACTTCGGAGTGGTGGACTTAAAACGACAATAGAGCATCGTGCCGAACACAGCTCGCTTGCAGAAATTATTTTAGGCTTTGCCGTCAATCCCGATGGAGAAAATACTGAACGTTACGTTGAAGCACTTATTAAGGAAATTGCCGATGCAAAAAGTATCAACATCACACAACTTGGCCGCGGCCTTTCTACTGGCAGCGAGCTGGAATATGCTGATCCTGAGACTCTCAAAAACGCCCTCCAGAATAGACACTAACTAATAATTTCTGAAAGTTTTTTATTTACAAAAGAGATGATATCTGTTTCGATTGCAGATTTTTTTTCTGACTCGATTTTGTTTTCAAATTCAGTCCCTTCTGCCATACCACTGCTTATAAGACTATGATACATAGGAACCTGAATTAGCTCTGACTTCAAATATTTATTAGTAAGTTCAGTGTCAAAATCTGCAATCGCATCCATGAAGTCTGACATAACCTCAAAATCATCATGTTCCAGAGCTATCGTTCGTAACTGTTTCATGAGTGCAATAACTGCTTCATGAGGATTCTCTACATCAGTTTCATCAGTACTTTTCTCCACAGTTGGGTGAAATTTTTTGGTCAGTTTTTCTGGATTCATATTTAAATTCTACCACTACTACAAATAGAAAAGAAAATTGACGTATGAGTACAAAAAGTTATTCTTTAGACGGAAGTTAACAGGGTGGCGCAAAATTCAACAAAGAAGGAATGAGTGATGAGCGCGATCACAACCAACAAAAAGACGCAGGATGAAATCAAGAAGATAATCATCCTGTACAGAGCTGTACATGTATACTGTCAAAGCTCGATACAAAGTACAATCAGATTTCTTTTTCCAAAAATACAAAGCATTCAGGCTGGCAAATGTTTCAAGGACAATGCCAGAACAGCCGAATGCGGCTCTGCAATTACTTGGTGGGATCTTGAAGTAGACACTGAAACCAAAACAAATCTTGAAGTTCAGTATAAGATTGCGGCAAAACAGCCGTAGATCCACTAACTCGGTCGTATACGTGCGACCGGGCTTTCTGTTGTGTGGCGATACACTTATACAAAGAAAAACTCC
>CAZYTF010000044.1:0-7678 GCA_964649535.1 uncultured Candidatus Saccharibacteria bacterium
TATTCACCACAAACATAACAACGAAAATTGCGACAATGTAACTAACTTCTATTGAGACAGCTTTTATTGTCTTACCGCTATACAAGCCAGATGCTTTTATAAAGCCTGCAATAGTAAAGCCGACCAAAATAGCATGACCGACGTGCCCATCAGCTACAGCGAGATTTATAATAATGGAGAGAAGGAGGATACTCCCGAACTGAGCAGATATCGGCATCCACATGGGGACCTGCCACTTTGGCTCTCCAATTCCTGCCAGCCAACTTTTTAAAAAAAGTGCAGGCGAATACCATAGCCACCCGAGGCCAAAACTTAAAAAAGCTGATACCAACACAGTCATCCATTCAATATTTTGAAGTAGTTCTTCCATATACGTATAGGGTTAATCAATAATAATCAGTATATCAAAGAAAAAGTGCGGAACCGCAGGTTCCGCACTTTTTCTTTACACCTCCTCCGCTTCACTCCATCGCTTCTCAAGCTCAGTAAACCAAACCTTCTTCCCTCCTTCAGTATCAGCAGCCATCATATCTGCATGATCGTTTATGTAGTGCGGCATCATCGCCTGCATCACCCCTTCTTTTGTTTCTTCTTGAAATTATTGTTCGCAGTCAATACATGTGAGTGTTTTCATATAGGTTATATCATAACAGTTTTTTCTGTACTTTCTATTTAAAATAGTCTAATCTGCACAAAGTAACTAAGGAGAAAATCATGTTGGAATTTCCAAATTTGCTCTTTCAAAAATCAAACATTCTGACTCGACAAGATTGCATGCCTCAACGTATTGATTCTATGCGTGTAGTGTATAGCACTGACATGCACGCGTTTAGACTCGAAGTGGCGTGCTACCCAAATGGAATGACCCTCCGAAGATTGTTTGTCAGACATGACAAACAACGTCTTGGCATCGGTAAATCTATTGTGTCTACACTAAAAGAAATTTGTATCGAGAGGCAGTACGAAAAAATCTTACTTGATTCAGTCTTAGTAGGTAGTGAAATTTTTTGGACCTCACAAAAATTTCAGTTAACTAGCTTTGGTGGATGCTGGAAAAATATAAAAAGCCCATGATTAATTAATCATGGGCTTTTCTTCTATTTATCTACTTTACCCCTTCTTTCGTTCACTTTCTTTTAGCTTTTGCTTTCGGAGACGTATTGATTGTGGGCATACTTCTAGGTATTCATCAATCTGCATAATTTCAAGTCCGACTTCAATTGAAAGTATTTTTGGTGGTATAAGTTTAATAGCCTCGTCTGTTCCAGACGAACGCATGTTAGTAAGCTGTTTCCCTTTTGTCGGGTTTACCATCATTTCTTCACCTTTTGAGGTATTCCCGATAACCATACCTTCATACACTTCAGTTCCAGCTCCAATATAGAGCTCACCTCGTGTCTGTAAGTTTGCAAGTGAGAAACCAAGTGTTTTTCCTGTTGCCATTGAAATCATTGAACCTACTTGTCGTTTCTTAATTTCACCTGCATATGGCTTAAAACCAAGTACTTGTGATGCAAGAATTCCCTCACCCTTAGTGTCCACAACAAATTGATTCTTGTAACCGAGAAGACCACGTGTTGGACCTTCAAAGAGGAGTCGCACTTGGTCACCATGGGTAATCATATTTTGCATGATGAATCCACGATTTGAAAGACGTTCGATTACTGCACCTTGGAATTCACCAGGAATATCAATAGTTACTTCCTCAAACGGCTCGGACTTAACGCCATCAATATCCTTGATAATTGCTTGTGGCTGAGAAACAGAAAGTTCATATCCTTCACGACGCATGTTTTCCAAAAGAATTGCGATATGCATTTCACCACGTCCGTATACTTTCAATACATCACCCTTGAAGTCAACTTTCAATCCAACGTTGATTTCAAGTTCTTTTTCAAGTCGTTCAGCAATTTGTCGTCCAGTAACGTACTTTCCTTCACGTCCAGCAAATGGTGACGAGTTTACCAAAAACTCCATGCCTATAGTAGGTTCGTCAACGTTGATTGCAGTAAGTGGCTCTACACTTTCATCATTAGTAAGCGTTTCACCAATGTTAATATCCTCGAGACCTGCAATCAGCACAATGTCTCCAGAAAAAGCTTCAATGAATTCAACTTGCGAAACACCCTTGTATCCAGAAAGTTTTACAATCTTGCCTTTCTTAGTTTCCTCTCCTTCATGTTTAATGAAAACTGACTGTCCTTTTTCAATTTTTCCTTCATATATACGAGCGACAGCAAGTCTTCCAAGAAAGTTGTCGTATCCGAGATTGAACACCTGAGCGCGTAGCGCTTCACCTTCCTCATATCCGCGGGCAGCCGGTACTGTTTCAAGAATCGTATCGAGAAGTGGTGAAAGATCTTTAAGTTCATCATCCATTTTCTTCTTTGCGACTCCGTCTCTACCAATAGCATATACAACTTTGAAATCAGATTGTTCGTCATTCGCACCAAGTTCAAGAAAGAGTTCAAGTACTTGTTCCTCACACTTATCAGGATCTGCCGCTGGCTTATCAATCTTGTTAATTACAACAATCGGCTTCAAACCAAGCTCTAAAGACTTTTTAAGCACAAAGCGTGTTTGTGGCATTGGTCCTTCTTGAGCATCAACCACGAGGAGTACAGAGTCAATAGAACGTAGTACACGCTCTACCTCAGAACCGAAGTCGGCGTGACCAGGTGTATCAACAATGTTGATTTTTGTGTCTTTATACTCAATAGACGTATTCTTTGCATAAATAGTAATGCCGCGCTCTTGTTCAAGTGCATTGTTGTCCATTGAAGCATCTCCTTCACGTGCACCAGTTTGTTCCATAAGCGCATCGGTAAGTGTGGTCTTGCCATGGTCAACGTGCGCGATAATCGCAATATTTCTGATTTCTTGATTCATTGTAATTGATTAATTAAGAAAGCCCGCACTGGCCCAAATTTTAATCTATTGTATTTACAATATAAAAAAACTTCCAGGGTACATGCGCGAGCAATAACGGCAATAGAATACCTATAAAACAAGCTTTTGTCTAGTAAAGAAAAAAGGCTGCCGGAGCAACCTTTATACACTTAGTGACACTTATACCACAGTAAAAAAGTGCCAAATGAGCAAAATGTGCCATGCCAGCAGAGTGCTAACTAACATGCCCACTGCCACTCCATGCGAAAAAAAGACAGCTTTACTCATAATTTTACTCTTCAACCAGGTCGTGCACAGTACTGACAGTGCTGTCACTCCGAAGGCAATGACAAGCACCAGCTGTAATACTGGCGAAATTATATCGCGCGAAAGCGCGATTGATGCCGAGCAAGCAAAAATTGCCAGCCCAACAAAAACAAATTTAAAAATGCTAAGCATTACTACTGTCCTTTCTTTTAACTCTAGATAAGAAGAACACATTTATACTAGATTGTCAATGATACTCTTTTTTTCTTTTTTTGTCAATTGCTTCAACTCCCACTCTCTACGTGAGGCAGCACTTCGGTCGGCTGCATCTTCACTATAGACAAGTTTTACTGGCCTTCTTGCTTTTGTGTATTTTGCTCCAACTTTCTCATCGTTATGTTCACGCAGTCTACGCTCCAAATCTGTGGTAATGCCTGTATAGAACGATCCATCTCTACACGAAAGTATATACACAAACCAAGAACTCATAACCATATATTACTAATACACCCAAAAACCTCACAATGTACACTCATTCGACCAACTACAGAGCCCCCTGTACAGAGTTTAGTTTCTTCAATACACATCAGCGCATTTTCTCTGTCAGCTCTAAATGCGTCATCAAAAGTAATGTAGGCATAATATCCAAACACTACAGCCGCAATGAGTAAAATGATTATTTTAAGCATACTCTATTCTATATACTCTAAACACAATCAACAATAATATTCAATCTGCCAACACAAAAAAAAATACTCCTAAGTGGAGTATTTTTTGTGCGTTACTACTAAATCTTATCTATCTATGTTGCGCTTTTCACCAAATCCACTTTTAACATGTAAACCTCCGTCGCGACCATCACGGTGCATACCCATACCCTTACGAGGATATGCCATACCAAGTTCATCCATTATTTCTCTTGCTGCTTCATAATCACCTTCTTCTCTATAATCATGTGCTTCTTTAAAGAGTGTAAAATCGTCTTCTGAAGTAATGATATCTGCTAGCGGTGAGCCCTCAGCTGCAATCTTGAATTCGCCAAAATCATTATTTTCAAGTGCCTGCTCAACTGCATTATGAGTTTCATTTCTGTGAGCTTGCATAGCTTCCCGTATAGATTTCAGTGTCTCTTCATCAACTCCAGCTTCGACCAATGTGTCACGCGCTCCTTCTCTGTCTCCGTCTTGACGAAGCTCACGTGCCTCTTCAAATGCTGATATTTGATCTTCTGTGAGACCAGCTTCCTCAAGAACGTCAGAGTTAAATGCCTGGACACCTGTTACAGTGACGGCAAAGGCGGCTAAAGGAATGAGTAATGCTTTTGCGTTCATAACTATATCTTAAATTAATGTACTTCTGTTTGTAATATGTATTGTTCGAACAAACGAAATAAAATTCCGTAAAGCCTGCAGTTGATATCCACTCTCGGCTTCAGTACATAATACGTCATGACAAATTATTTATTTCATATGAAAAAATAGGCAGGAACTAAAGTTCCTGCCTATGATATTTCACCTTACTCTTCTCTCCCCTCTTCAAATTGATTTAGTAACCAGCCTCCTACTCCTTTTTCCAAAAGTACTGGATAACTTGTCGTTGCGGCATTCACATAATCCCAAACATCAAGCAGTGACATCTGAAGCTTACTGTCGTGCGGTAGTAATGTCGTGCATGTATCGAGCACATAGCGTTTACCTTCAAAACTTACCTCGTATTTATAATCAATGCCATCAACATACGAATGGCAGTCACGTATAGCAGCTGGGGCTGCATAGGACTGCAGTCTGTATGCTGACAATTGCGAAAGTACTGCGTCAAGTAAATCCCGCGGAATTTTTCCCTCTTCTCGCTCATCCTCGCTTTTCATGTATTGATACAATCTATCGCCAGACAAACGAAAGGAAGCACACTGTCCACCACGAGCGCAGCCTCCATACATTTCACCAACGATGGTTATTTGATTTTTTTCTGGAACATCATCCTGAGTATACTGTGGTGCAAACGTTGTAATGTACAAATAAGCGCCCCCAAAAGCGCCCGTAATAAACGTAAGGAATAGAATCATTTTTTGCTGTCCTGTCATAGTGCCTAAAGTATAGCAAGAATTTCTTTGAAGACTTATAGCAATGAGTTATGATGTCGCACACGGAGAAGTGGCTGAGCGGTTTAAAGCGCACGCTTGGAAAGTGTGTTGTGGGCAACCACACGCAGGTTCGAATCCTGTCTTCTCCGCAAACGTAGACGGCAAATGCGAAAGCATTTGCCGTCTTTACGTTTTGCGAGAGAAGACAGGATTCGAAAAGCTTTTGAGGTATTTTGGAGCTAGCGAACAAAATATCCAAAAGGTATACTGTCCATGTAATGGAAGAATCCCTTCCACATCCTCGAGCTAGCACGAGACACTCTAGTTTGTCGAGCGCTCGATATAGTTTGATTAAAATAGCAACTAGATACGTCTAGTTGCTATTTTGTAACAAGAAAGCGGTAGTGTTGTAATAAAGAGTGAGGCAGACAGACGGGTAGTAGGACTCACACATATACGTAAGTACATCTTAAACAAATTGATTGTCCCGCATATTCTCTACGAGTCTCAAAAGTGAAACTTTGCAAAGAACATTGAAAACATTAGTAAAAACTTAGTACATTAAAACAAGATGATAAACCAAATTATGATTCCCGTAGCAGCATTTGCTATTACGGTAACTGGAGCAAGCGCCTTTAACAGCGACATGCTCAGTAAGATAGATGTTGATTTGACCTCAAGTCAGATATCGGCATTGGAAGAAGCACACGAACTTCGAGTTAGTGGTGCTGACCGAGATGAAGTTAAAGTATTCCTGGAAGATGCCGGACTCGACGCCGACACCATGAAAGAAATTAAAGATGCGACTCGTGAATTGCGAGATGAACAACGAGCAGCAGTAGAGTCCGCTATCGAGAGTAACGATTATGAGTCGTTCCTCACAGCGATTGCTGACTCACCTCTGGCAGACGCAATTAGCTCAGAAGCTGATTTTGAAACATTCAAAACTGCCAACGAACTGATGAAGTCTGGCGACCGTGAAGAAGCGCAGGCACTGATGAGTGACCTAGGTATTGAAAAACTTGAAGGTCGTGGGCACGGTGAAGGCAAAGGCATAGGAGGAGAAATGCGAGGTGAACGTGGTGGTCCTAATGCTGAATAATCAGGCGTTGGCAGTCAGCTACGTTGACCAAAAAGACACGACCCGGTCGTGTCTTTTTGTAATAAAAAAATAGGTAGTGCTGTAATATAGTGAGAAGCCTATGGAAATCACTACAGATGACACTGACGAAATAATTGCGGGACGGGTGCAATCTGGTGATGCGGACTCTTTTGGGGTGCTGATTGAACGCTACGAAGCAAAACTAAAGCGCTACGCTCGGAAATTTCTGAACTACCAAGAAGATATTGAAGATTTGGTGCAAGATGTGTTTATTAAAGCGTATACCAACATCCAATCTTTTGATTCAAAGCAACGTTTCTCACCTTGGATTTATCGTATTGCACACAATGTCTTCGTGAATGAACTCAAGCACAAACAACGAGGCGGTTTTATCTTCTTTGACGCTGATACAGTGCTGCCTCACTTGCCAGCGAAAGAAACTACTGATGGTGCAGTGCTTGATGCTGAACTTAAAGAAGAACTCGATTCACTCTTGGTTGAGATACCAACAAAATATCGTGAGGCACTCGTGTTGCATTATTTAGAGGAGTTAAGTTATCAAGAAATTAGTGAAATTCTCCAAATACCTGTAACTACTGTTGGTGTCCGTATGAATCGGGGACGTACAAAACTCAGAGCTTGTTTTGAAGCAAGGCAACTAGAGCATAACCAAAAACTACTATGAACACAAAATTAGACATTCTCAAAAAAATAAAGTCGGGTGAAGTGGAAATGAAACCATATTGGCATTTTGTATTGAAAAGTTTGCTATTGCTGCTTGGAGTTATTGTCACTTCATTACTGGTGGTCTATATATTGAGCTTCATTCTCTTCTTTCTACGACAGAGCGGAATCGGTTTTGTACCCCTGTACGGTTTCCGTGGTGTGATCATTTTTGTAATGAACTCACCATGGCTACTCATAGCTTCTGTTGGAGCGTTAGTTGTTGTTCTGCAGTTGCTCGTAAAAAAATATTCATTTAGTTTTAGACAGCCACTCCTATACTCATTAATTGGTATTGTGGTTCTTGTGTTACTCAGCTCGTATGTATTAGAGAGAACACAGTTTCATTCCCGTCTGCAAGGATTTGCGACTGAACGAGGATTGCCAGTATTTGGTTCGTTGTATCGAGGGATCGACGAGAAGCGACCTGAGAACATTATCTTTGGTACAGTGACAGAAATCACAGAGAATGGCTTTGTTTTGGAAACAGACACTGAGGAAAGTCTGAATATATTGATATCAAACCAAACAAAGCAACGGCCGGACAGCGTGTATTCAATAAGTGACACAGTACTGGTGTTTGGTGATAGAACTGGCACTAGTAGTGTAGATGC
>CAZYTF010000045.1:0-7672 GCA_964649535.1 uncultured Candidatus Saccharibacteria bacterium
TAAAAGAAGGAATGCGTATGACTGTAAACTACCCAAGGGGTACTGCTCGTTCTTTTGAACGGGACGACATCGCTATCGCGGCAAAGTCAGGAACTGCTGAAATTGGTGCAGGCAATGCGTATGTGAACTCGTGGGCTGCTGGCTTTTGGCCATATGAAGATCCACAGTATTCATTTATCCTCATGATGGACCAGGCTCCCCGGAGTAATGCTTTGGGAGCAACGCGTATTATGGGGGATGTTGTCGAGTGGATGAGCAAGAACACGCCAGAATATCTTGGCATAGAAAAAGCATCAGAATAGTTCAGCATTTGACCTTGTGGTAAGTCTGCGTATAATTGACACATAATTTTTTTCACAATATGAATGACACACATGCATTTCTAACACCAGAGAAGTTTAAAGAACTTAAAGCTGAACTCGAAAACTTAAAGACCGTCCGTCGAAAGGAAGTGGCAGAGTCACTTGAATATGCACGAAGTCTTGGAGACCTCTCTGAAAATGCAGAGTATCAAGAAGCACGAGATATGCAGGCTGCAATTGAAGAGCGTATCAGCCACCTTGAGCAAGTAATCAAAGAAGCAAAGATTGTTGCGCATGACAAGCGCGGGGACGTTGTCGGTTTAGGATCAGAGGTAGTAATCCAGAAGGATAAAGAAAAAGGAAAGATTACATACACAATTGTTGGTTCAGAAGAGGCTAACATTCACGACCATAAACTTTCTTACCTCTCACCGCTTGGAGAAGCACTTATGGGGAAAGCTAAGGGTGATGCGTTCGTTTTTGAAACACCAGCAGGTAAACAGGCATACTCGGTGCTGAAGGTTGACTAAATAAAATAGTTTAAAAACCTGAGACATATGTCTCAGGTTTTTTTATTGCGTAGCTTTATAAAATATGTAGTATATAAATCAGATATGTTCTAACAGAGGAGATTGACATGCCTACAGTTACTTTTGCTGACCATTTAGGTCTATTTAAGGGATTGCGAATTTTTGACCGTTTCAAAGTTTCAGATGAACTTGGACTATATACGCATGAACGCAATCTGGAGTACCACAACAAGACACCTTGGCACAAGGCATGGCCAAACTATATGTATTTGAAACGCCTGCGTTTTTCTGTCCCAGCGGTGATTGTGTCTGGACTGCTCTGGTATTTTGTTCCAGTTGCGCATTCGTCACTTATTACGGGAGCATTTCAGCTGTTCACCTTCTTGTGTTTGATTTGGATGGGGACACATCTATACGGACCGATACAGGCTATGCAGGACAGTTTGGGTCCTTACTCAATTAAGCTTCGAACCTTGTCTGGTAGCGGTGACATTGAAAAACTTACAGAGTTTCGTCAGCAGATTCCTGACCGGGTTTTGGATGCTGCAGCGTTTCTTCTTAAATTTGCACCAGAGAGTGAGGTAATCATCGGTGTATTGCATTATTTCCAAGAACCTCAGTTCCCAACATCAGTACGTTTCCGTCTCAAAGATGAAACAGCAAGCTGTTGGGTCGCTGATGAAATTTCAGCGAAATTGCAGCTGTCGTAAAAGTCGGTCGACTGTCTCTGACAGTCGGCCTTTTCTATGACTTTGCAAAAATGCTATTTACAGCTACTATAAGCCTTTGATTCAGCGAGCGGCTCAAAAGTAGAACTGCTCGCGACATATGTTCATTATTCATCACACTTTCTTCATTTATGTTTTGGGCAGATACAATTGCAGACGAAGTAGTACGGAGATACCAGAACGTTATTGATTCTGGTCAGCCTATTGTGGTGCGTGATGAAAAAACTGCTTCTGGAAAAGTTCATGTGGGCTCGCTCCGTAGTGCGGCACTCCATGCAATTGTTGCCGACATTCTCCGGAGTCGTGGCATTACTGTTGATTTCCAATTCGAAATAAATGACTACGATTCTATGGATGGTATTCCAAGTTATCTCGATGAGGAGCTGTACAAAAAATACATGGGCGTGCCGCTTTGTAACATTCCTTCTCCTGAACCTGGTTTTGAAAATTTTGCTGAATTGTACGGACAGGAATATGTTGGAATTCTAAAAAAAATTGGATTTGATGTGAGTGTCTATAGAGCGAGCGAACTGTACCGGTCTGGTGCAATGAATGATGTTATACGGAAAGCACTAGAGAGACGAGCTACGGTGATTGATATATATAAACGTGTCTCTGGTAGTGAAAAGGCAAAAGATTGGTACCCTCTGAACGTTATCTGTGAAAAGTGCGGCAATGCAAGCTCTACGCGAATTACTGATTTTGACGGGGAAACTGTTGCGTATACATGTACTTCAGATACTATTGACTGGGCGGAAGGCTGTGGGCGTGAAGGCCGCATCTCTCCATTTGATGGAAACGCAAAGCTTCCGTGGAAACTTGACTGGGCTGCAAAGTTCACGGTAAAAGGTGTGCATTTTGAAGGTGGTGGCAAAGATCACTATACAAAGGGTGGTTCACGACAAGTGTCAGAAGCTATTGCACGTGAAGTGTTCGACCATGAACCGCCCTATGGTGTATTCAATGAGTTTTTCCTTGTTGGAGGAAAAAAGATGTCCTCAAGCAAAGGGAATGCAGCAACAGCATTCGAAATGACAAATATGTTACCGCCACATATACTGAGGCTTTTATTATTGAAAACTCCGATAAACAGACAAATTGATTTTGACCCAGAAGGAGATGCTATTCCGGTTCTTTTTGATACATACGATAGGTTGGCCGAAAAAGCATGGAGTGGTGTAGAGGATGATGATACGCAAATATTTACTTTCTCACATCTCCCTGATGAGCGAGCTCACATAACAAAAAGATACTTGCCACGATTTTCACAGATTGCATTTTTGGTGCAAATGCCGCACATGGACATTCATGAGGAAGTAGTAAAAATGAAGAAAAGTATTTTAACTCCAGAAGATATACAAGAAATTGATATGCGTGCTACCTATGCACGACAATGGCTTCAGAACTACGCAGATGAGAAGTTTATCTTTGCACTGCAAGATACATTGCCAGAAGCAGCAAGAAATCTTTCAGATGAACAAAAATCTGCATTGGCACTTTTTGCGGATAAGCTCGAAGGTGTAGATGCAACAGATGGACAGGCTATACACGAACTTACACATCAAATTAAGGAAGAGTCAGGATTGAGTCCAAAAGAATTTTTTACAGCAATTTACATTGTATTTCTAGGTAAAGAAAGTGGCCCAAAAGTAGGTTGGTTTTTAAGTACGCTCGATATTGAGTTTGTACTTACGCGATTGCGTGCAGTGCGATAACAAAAAAATTTGACAGCGAAGCTGTCAAATTTAGTCAGTAGTCATGCACATTTCTGGTCTCTCGCAGGGAAGATATCAAAAGTCAGGACATCATCTTTGGGACGAACCTCGCTTTGATTCAAGGTGTGTACTTTGACTCTCGAACGTTTGAGCTCTCCAGGATATTGGGTGCGGAAGAGTACTTTCATCGCATCCAGAGCCTTTTCTTTTGTAATGAATATCTCATTGATCGAGGCGCTCTTTTTTGAAGTGACCTCGTAGCGATGACCAAATCCTGCCCAGTAGAACACACCAGTAATGAGAGCATTTTCGATATGCCAGTTTTTGCTATTAGCCAGCCATACTCGGGTATTAAGTGGTTGATGTTTCATCAATACCTCAGCTTTTGCCACCGGAACATAACATTCTTCCAATCCTCTATCAGAAAAGGCTGTGTGATAACGCCGGTCGAACATAAATGTTTCCTGTGGCTCAGTATACCGTTCTCGAAGGTCGTCACGATTAGTTTGCAGTGCTTTTAGTCGCCCACTTTGCTCCAAGCGTTCTGTCGCACTGCAAGTCTTACGAATATTCAAGATAAGTAACTTTATGGCGAAGCTTCGTGCTTCGTCGTACTCAAGAAAGGCATACCGCGTACCTGCAAGAGTACTGATGTGTACAGCAGCAGAGCCGGTTGGCAAGATTGACCGACAAAACTTGAAGCGGTTATCGTCCTCACCTTTGTCGTAAATTTTCGAGTGTAGGCCACAAACCAGTGTTTGAACAATTGTGCCCTTTTGGCTAACGCCAAAGACGGTGTCTCCAAGTTCCATTTTTTTACGCATGTCTTTATTCTCCTTTATGTAGAGGGTCCATTGACAACAGTAATGAATTTAAAAACTTTTGCAAGTATATAAAAATATATTTCAAATTTTTTATAAATGCGCTCGATATTGAGTTTGTACTTACGCGATTGCGTGCAGTGTAACTTTTTTACGTTGTACAAAGTGATACTTCCCATATGGGTCTTCATATCGGGATTATTATGGATGGCAATGGCCGCTGGGCTAGTGCGAAGGGTATGCCTCGTAATTTTGGACATGCTGCTGGCGCAAAAAAGATTATGGAAATAGTGCGAGCCTGTCCAGTTGTTGGCATTACAAAGGTTACTATTTTTGCTTTTGCGATTGCAAATTGGAAGCGTGAAAAGGTTGAGGTTGATGGACTGTGGAATTTGCTTCATTCAATGTTTATGAAAGATATTGCTGAATTGATACACGAAGGCGCGCGCGTTTCTGTTATTGGTAATAAAGAAGGACTTCCGCAAAAAGTGCGTGCAGAAGTAGAAAAGGCTGAGGAAGATTCTTTACATAACACAAAATTTTTACTTCAGGTTGCACTAAATTATGATGGTGTTGATGAGGTTGCGCGCATGATTAAGAAAATCATTGATACAGGTGTGCCTTCTTCTAATATAACTACTGAGTATATTCAAAGTCATCTAGATACTGAAGCGGGAGATAACCCTGACATACTGATTCGCACGGGGATGCCTGCCACGGCAGCGGGTCTTGGAATATGGCGTAGTTCAGCATTTTTGCCAATACAGTCAGTCCAGTCTGTGTGTGTGAGTACTGATGTATTGTGGCCAGACTTTACTATTGAGCATTTACAAAAAATAATTATATACGCAAGTCCTGAGAAACGACTCTTTGGTGGGCAGCGGAAGTAAATAAAACTTTTTACTGTCCTTCTCTGTTAGATAAAACTGGAATCATTAGTACAGAGGATATAAAAAATGTATCAAAAGCATAAAATGCCGCTCTATGATTTATTTGATGGATTAGGTCGGAGACGAAGACTAGAACGAATTGGCTATGATCCTGACGAACTTGTCGAGAAAATATCCAGTCCAACTTCTGAAGACTGTGGAGGCGGTAATTGCGATTGGTTAAATCAATCGGTTGCAACAGAACAATGAAAAAGCGGGCGCACATGCGCCCGCCCACAAGCATCATGCAGGGAATTCACTCCCTGTTTTTTTATATAAAATATAGCCGGAGAGATTATAGAAATCTCTCCGGCTATGTTAACAATTGCTCCGAACTACCTCCAGTCAGGGGGAGTGCTGCAATAGGGCTCACCATATTGCAGCACTTTTCTTCCGGCGCAGTATTGACGACGAGGGTCGTACCCATACCAGGTCGGCTGTTGTTGCCGCTGTTGTTGCTCGTTCAGTGATAGAGCTCCAACAATTGCAACCCCAAGTCCCAGTATTCCAAGGGCCATGGCGCCCGAATTGTCGTTATTACTACGTCGCTGTCTGTAGTGCCGCTGTTGGTGACGTTTAGGCTTGTGGTATCTCTGTCCGTAGTGACGTTGTTGTCCGTGGTTACGATAGTGATCGCCAGCGTATGCGGATACTGGTGATGAGACGCCTGCTGTCGTTGCAAGCATAATGCAAGCAAAAACTGCTATTGTTTTTCGAATGAACATTCTTAAACTCCTTTTTGGGTTTATTAATTTAAATAAAAACACATACATGTGAGATTGTAAAGTTTTTAGTTTTAATAAAGAAGTCTTTTAATACACAGTAGCTTGAGGCTGTCTTTTTTTTGGAAGTGGGAAGAGATGTGTATAACTGTGGTGAGTGGTGGGATGAGGTGGTATATAATGTATGAGTGGTGGGAGATAGTGGTATACTTTAGAGGTAAGGTATATCAAGAAGAGTTGGATTGATACGTACACAGTAGGTATTCAGTCCAACTCAGAAATTATCAAGTTATGTTAATCGGAGAATACAAGCACACATTGGACCCCAAGAAGCGGCTGTCCATGCCGTCCAAGTGGCGGAAGGAACTTGGGAAAAAGCTTGTAGTCACACGAGGGCTCGATAACTGTCTCTTTGTATATCCGCTGAAGGAGTGGCAAAAGATCACTGAAAAAATTGGTCAATTGCCACTTGGACAGTCGGATACAAGAAGCTTCAATCGATTCTTCTTATCAGGAGCTGTTGAAGTGGAGGTAGATAGTGTTGGACGTATTCTCGTTCCAGATTTTTTGAAAGATTTCGCACAGCTCGATAGTAAAGTCGCGCTTGCAGGGATCCATGATCGTGTAGAAATTTGGGATGAGAAAAAATGGGAAGAGTACAAACGTCGTATAGAAGGCCAAGCAGATGCATTAGCAGAAAAACTTGGTGACATCGGCGTCCTCTAAATCTACCCCAAATACAACCACAGTAATACGGATGCTATGAAGCATATTACTGTCCTACAAAAGGAAGCAACTCATGAACTGAATCTTACAAAGGATTCAGTTGTTGTTGATTGTACGCTTGGAGCAGGAGGTCACGCGAATGAAATGCTCACAAAGCTAGGGAAAAAGGGAGTGCTCGTGGGAATAGATGCTGACGAGACAGCAATACGTTCGTATCAAGCAGAGCTTACTCCTTGCAAAGCTGCACTCCACCTCGTTCACGGAAATTTCCGCAATATCAAATCAATCCTGAATGAGTTAGAAATCAATTCTGTTGATGCAATACTTGCAGACCTTGGATGGCGGATGGAACAGTTTGATGGTAGTTCCGGACTTCCTCGTGGATTTTCATTCAAAAATGACGAGCCACTGAGTATGACGTTTGGACACCCCGACAAGTATGCATTTACTGCCTATGACATCATCAATGACTGGAAAGAGGAAGATATTGCTAATGTCATTTATGCATACGGTGAAGAGCGCTTCTCACGAAGGATAGCGAAGGCGATTGTAACGCAGCGTGAAGATGAGCCTATCGGTTCATCTATGGTGCTTGCTGAGATCGTCTCAAAATCACTTCCGGGCTTTGCGAAAGGGAAGAAGAAAGCGCATCCTGCAACAAAGACTTTCCAAGCACTGCGTATCGCTGTCAACGACGAGTTTGATGCACTCAAAGAATTACTTGCGGACGGATTTGAACTTCTTGCCCCTCAAGGCCGGATGGCCATCATCTCATTTCACAGCTTAGAAGACCGAATAGTTAAAGAAACGTTTCGAACATATACACGCGATCAGTTAGGTGTGTTGGTACATAAAAAACCGCTCACCGCATCATTAGAAGAACAAAGCGATAATCCAAGAGCTCGGAGTGCAAAACTCAGAATTATAGAAAAAATATGATTAACGTACAAAAAAAACAAATACATAAAGAAAAATTGATGTTTGTAGCTCTCTTTAGTTTACTTCTGTCTCTCGCAGCACTTTATATGTATTTTTTAAGCGCAACAGTCTTGCATGTAGTAATGCAAACTGAGACTGACCAAGAAATAAATGCAATCAACTCCGAGATTAGTGAGTTGGAGAGTTCATTCATTATTGCGCAACACAAAGTGAGTTCTGGCATCGCATCAATGGAAGGGTATTCTGAAGTCTCTTCAAAA
>CAZYTF010000046.1:0-7266 GCA_964649535.1 uncultured Candidatus Saccharibacteria bacterium
TATGATGATGTAGTTTTCCTTGCTATGAAAGGATGGTTATTATAAGTAATGCTAGGCCGTCGCAACATTGCGACGGCCTTTTCTTGCAAATTAGACTGAAATAGCATTAAATTGAGAAATTCATGAAAAATGAAAGGATCTAAACATGTATCCATATGATGATGACGATTGGGGTTTTGGTAGAGGAAGATATCACTCTTTACTCACGAAAGGTAAAAAAAATAATAAAAAAAAGATAGTTCATCGGCGTTTCCGTCAGTCGCATAGAAATTCTAGTCTGATGAAGCGACAAACACAGGCAGCTCGGCACCTAAGGCATGAAAAAAATCATCCGCCGGATGTAAGGTTCCGGCTACGACGAGCTGACGTTAGTTTTAGAAAGTTACCCCCTCTGAAAAGAATAATGTGGAGTCCATTTTTTGTTATGAGATGACGTACAGAGACAAAGGCTTTCCAAAGGAAAGCCTTTTTTATTTTACATCAAGTTCCTTTAAAAATTCTTTGAGTTCGTCGCCTGCAATCTTCCTATATTGATTTGGTTTTAGTGTTCCGAGTTCAATATTCATAACACGCACACGTTTCAATGACTGTACCTGATACCCTAGTGCTGCACACATGCGCCTAACTTGGTGCTTTTTGCCTTCGGTGAGTATGATTGTAATTCGCAAAGGGTTCTTTGGATTCTTTGTAGCTGTCGCTGCTTTGGTGATATATCCTTCGATGTCCACACCTCGAGTGATGTTGTTGGTTAGAATACCTGTTATTGGCTTATCAACCGTTACATCATACTCCTTTTCATGTTTTGCTTCGGGATCGAGCAAAGGGCCTGTAATGCGGCCGTCGTTTGAAAGAATGATAAGTCCCTCAGAGTCTTTATCAAGGCGACCAACGGGGGAGACGTCTATGATGCTGTAGTCTTTTTTAAGACGCATTGCAATATCAGTCTCAGTCTCGTCTGGTGAGTGTGTAATTATTCCGCGACCTTTGTAGTAGGCAAAGTATTTCTTCACTTTAGTCTTTCCGGTGACTGTCACGTCGTCACATTCGTTAACCTGTTGTCCCATAACAGCCTTTTTCCCATTCACTAAGACACCTCCTTTTTCAATAAGAGTGTCCGATTCACGACGTGAGGCTACGCCAGTATGAGAGAGGTATTTGTTGAGTCGTATTGGGAATTCCATAATATGATTGCTTTAAGTTGCAATTGTGCTATTATTTTGCGATTATGTCAACTAAATCTGGAAACAGAGGTGCGCACTACGATGTTATCGTCATGGGTGGTGGTGCATCAGGAATGATGGCAGCAGGTCGCGCAGCCGAATGCGGCAAGCGTGTTTTGCTCGTGGAAAAGAATAAAGTCCTCGGAAAAAAGCTTTCTATTTCAGGCGGAGGACGTTGTAACATTACAAATGCTGAAAAAGACGTCCGCAAGTTACTTTCAAATTTTGGTGATGCAGATAAATTTTTGTTTTCACCTTTTTCTCAATTTGGAATGGCGGAAACTTTTTCATTTTTTGCTGCACACGGCCTACCACTAGTTGTTGAAGCGAGAAAGCGTGCATTCCCAGAATCACAAAAAGCTGAAGATGTTACCAACACAATGAAACAGTATTGCATCAAGCAAAACGTTACACTCAAGACGGACACTCGTGTTGAAAGCTTTATTATGGATGAAGGTAATATTGTTGGCATTGAAACAAACAGAGGTCCGTTTTCTGCTGATTCATTTGTCCTTGCAACCGGCGGTTCGTCACATCCAGAAACAGGTGCGTCTGGTGAAGGGATTGAGTGGCTGAAGGAACTTGGTCATACTGTGTATAGCCCGAGTCCAAATATAGTTCCGCTTATGGTTGACGAAGATTGGGTAAAAGACCTCTCTGGAAAAACTCTTTCGTTTATGAAAATTACTTTTTCTGACTTGAATGAGAGCAAAAAAACTCGCTTTTCAAAGACTGGGAAAATTCTTTTCACACACTTTGGACTTTCCGGGCCATTAATCTTAAATGCAGCCCATGAAGTGAAACAGATTCTTAAACATGGACACGTGCGTGCATACATAGATATGTATCCAGATACTGAAGTTGGAACATTAAGAAATAGAGTGCTTGAAGTATTTAATATAAATAAAAATAAGGAACTAAGGAATGTATTAAAAGAGTTTGTTCCTGCTGGCATGAGCGAAGCAGTCGCAGCACAACTTTCTCCGGAGCTACAAGCTATGCGCGTGCATAGTGTTGGTAAAGAGGATAGGCACGCACTTGTTGAGCGACTTAAGGCTATGCCGCTTACCGTTACAGGTACCATGGGAATGGATTGGGCGGTTATATCAGATGGAGGCGTTGAGCTTTCAGAAGTTGATACAAAAACGATGTGTTCAAAAAAACATACAAACCTTTATTTTACTGGCGATGTACTGCATATCAATCGTCCTTCAGGAGGGTACGGACTCCAGCTTTGTTGGACAACAGGATGGGTGGCCGGGAGTAACGTGTAAGGGTGTGAATTGATTTTGTGTAAGTTTTAATGGTACAACAGTTTGTGCCAAACTTCTTGAAGTTTATTTTAACTATTCAACTCTATTTCCTCTGTAGTGTAATAATTTAATTCTGATGGAAGGAGTCCACGAACTTGCATGTTGTTTTTGTCATTCTCTAAATCTACCAAAAATGGAAGTTTTTCTACGTGCAAAGCATAATCCATTTCTGGTGTATCACTCTCGGTTGTGAGAACTACTAAAAGCGTCATGGTTTCTGAAGTGTTTGCATCAATTTTGTACATACCATCTACCATTGGTGCATTACTGAAAACGAAAGACGCAGTATGTCCGTTTTCTGTCACATCTTTGCCGTCTTCACGGATTGTGTATGCGACACTGTCGTCTTTTACTGCTTCTTCTCTTGAGGTTCGGCTTGCTAGGATTGGCATATATATATCGAAGTCTCTGATGCCGAACGTATATGTAATTGTATAAATAGCAGCTTGGTTTGTGAGTTTGGTCGCAGTTTGAGCAGTTGTGTAGTATGCACTTGCGCTTATCGGAAGTAGTATGAGTAGTGCGAAGCATGTAGCAAGTTCACATGTAATTTTTTTGATATTCATGCGTATATTTTAGCGTAGCAATGCTAATCTGCAAAATGGGATGCATAAGATATGGATATCGCGTACCATGTATCAATGCTACGTGATCCTGTGGACATGACCGATGAAGAAATAGTAAATATAACGCTCAAAGAGAAAACCTTCTTTGTGCATATAGTCTCTCGTTACGAAGCTAAGCTCGGTCGTTATATTGAGCGTCTGGGAGTACGCAATGCAGAGGATAAAGAAGATGTGCTTCAGGAGATTTTTATAAAAGTGTACAAAAACCTAAATGGCTTTGACGTATCGCTCTCTTTTTCATCGTGGATTTACCGGATTTCCCACAATGAGGCAATCAGTTGGTATCGCAAAAAGAATGTACGACCAGAAGGTCATTTGGTCTTCGAAAGTGAAGAATTACTTTCATTTGTTGCTTCGAGCGAGGATGGGGCAGAGTCACTCTTTGATAAAGATATTAATGCCGACGTCGTGGCTGCTGCGCTTGATTCTCTTGATGATAAATACAAAAGTCCTCTCATTTTGCGTTTTTTTGAGCATAAAGAGTATGAAGACATATCCGATATTCTTAAAATCCCCATAGGCTCGGTTGGGACACTTATACATAGAGGGAAACAGCAACTGAGAAAGAAAATAAATGAGGAGCATATACGCATATGACAAAAGAAAATAAACAACAACAACCACCACATATACTAGAAAATAAACCCGATCTATCGCTCACGGTTCTTGAGCGTATAGAAAAGGAGAGACTAGAGCCCGTTCCACGATGGCTCATTATGTGTGGAGAATATGCTATCTGGGGACTGTGGGGAACATCTGTTCTTTTTGGGGCAGTCGCTATCTCAGTCATGCTTTACGTTTCTATGCATGCAGGGTTTGCTATGTACGAAGCTACGCATGACACGCGACTTTCATTCTTCGTAGATGTGTTGCCGTTCCTGTGGATATTAGTATTCATTGTAATGGCACTGATTGCATACTTTAATTTGAGGAAAACTAAGAAAGGATACAAATACCCTTTTTGGCAGATTGTTCTAAGTAGTTTGGTATGTAGTGTTGTGGGCGGTGGGATTCTTCACGCTGGAGGAATAGGGTATCTCATCGACACACAGATAGGCAAAGATATGCCAATGTTTCCCTCGCTCGCACGTACAGAAGAAGGAATGTGGCAATCTCCTAGTAAAGGCAGAATTCTCGGCAATGTGACGTCTGAAACAGAAGATGCAAAAGAGCTCATCTTTACTGATATGGACGGCGACAAATGGATTTTTAATATAAGTGAATTGATGTCGCGTGATATTGTGCTGCTTCAATCAGGGAAACGTGTTCGTGTGATTGGTGTAGTCTCGTCAACTTCTGAGATGTATTTTCATGGATGTGCAGTGTTTCCCTGGATGTTCGATGCTCCTGTCATGTACCAAAATCTCGCAAAAGAACGCAGAGGTTTTGAAGAGCATGTTGAGCAGCATATAAAACGCTTCATTGATAAAGCAAAGTTTGACAAGATACCTCCAACAGACACAGTGGTTACAGTAGTACAAAAGCAAATGGTTGCTGATGACATGGGTCTTTGCCCGACACTTCCGCTTGTAAAACGCCTCATGCCACAGTCAGCACGGTAATGCACTTGTGTAATTTTATTTTTATTGCTCAGTTCTTGATTTTTTGAAATAAAAGTGTACCATCAGCGTACATTAGCATTTTGCTACGTGGGATTTACAATTTAATACTCATCATTTTATGATTTTTACTCATTCAAACCGAATTACAGCAAAATTTATTGCACTACTCGCAGTATCTTCTATGATTTTAAGCGCATTTCCTGCGTCTTTTTTTATAGCTTTTGCCGCTGATACTTTAACAGGCCCAACTGATACAACAGTTAATAATACTGCTGAATTTAGTACAGGAGCATTCGACGCTTCAGGATACACTAACCTCATGCTTGATTTTGACTTCGATGCACAAGCCCTCGATGGTCCTGGTGGAGGGGCTGATAGTTTCACGTATGGTTGGAGAACTGGAGCTATAGACACTGACATTGCAACAATTGATGGCTTGGCAGGCTTAAATGCAGCTGAAATCGATTCAGTTAGTATCTTTCTACCCTCTGGTGCAGAAGTTGCAGATCTCGAAGTCTATATATGTAACAGCAAATACACCAACTTCAGCTGATGAAGTTGTAATTACAAATCTCACAGTGACTGGAGATGTTGCAGTGTCGGCATGTACATCCCCACAAAACGATGTGCCAGGTCCTACAGCTATTGAGAACACAGATACTTCTGAGTACTTTAATTCAATCCAAGACGCTATTGATGACTGTGATACAGAAAATACCCACGAAATTACTGTTGCAGCAGGTACTTACATCGAAAACGTTGTAGTAAATAAGGAAGTGTATATTGTTGGAGCTGGTAAAGGTGTAACTAATGTAGAGCCAGCTTCTGGAGTGGCGATACAGGTGTTGGAAGATAATGTGTCTGTTTCTGACTTGAGTGCAGAAGGTCCTACTTACGCTTTTGAAGTAAAAAACGTCGGCGGAACTGTTAACGATTTGGCGCTAAACGAAGTCGAAGCTCATGACTCAAACGTTGGTCTAAAGGTGGATAGTAATACTTCAATTGACGGATTGGAGGTAACAAATAGTAATTTCGACGACAACGGTCAAGGTTGGACTATTGCAGCTGCAAATGGTGCTGGCACTAGCGTAGATAACGTTACGGTTACTGATACTACATTCAACAACAACACTGCAAAAGGTGTCTATATAGAAAAATTGGATAATGCACTTTTTGACGGAATAACAGTAGACGGTAGTGGTAATGGTGCAAGTAATGGTTCTGGTTTTAATGTGAACTTAAAATTTGGTGATTACAGCAACATTGCTCTCACAAATTCTACAATCAATAATTCTGGTGTAGGGATAACAAATGGTACTGGTGTTCACATCACTGCACGTGATGATGGAACTACATATGGTGGAAATCCTGCAACACTAGATGGCGTAACATTGGAAAATAACAATATTACCAATAACGAAGTTGGTGTTCGGTTCGGTGAACCTGCAAAGGGTAACGCTGGTCCAGCTAATGTTGAGGTGAACAACAACAATATCCTTAACAACATTGTTATCGGTCTAGACAACCAAACTGCTCAGCCTGATCTTGATGGTGAAAAGAACTGGTGGGGCGATGACCGTGGACCAAGTGGCGTAGGTGCAGGAACAGGAGATATTGTTTCAGCAAGCGTAACATTTGAACCATGGCTCTGTGGTCCATTTGAAACTAATCCGGCTTTTTCAGTAGGAGGTTCATGTCCTAAGTTCGAAACACTTGTTGAAGTGACAGGTGATACAGCAGCAGGTGAGAATCAACTAGGTTGGTTATTTAACCGCGATCTTGCAAATGCAACGCCTATTGAATTCAATATTGATGAAATGGTGATTGGTAATGGTGCTCTTTATATATTGCCACTTAGCAATACTGATGGCCCACGAAAATTCATCGGAGAATACTTCTGGGGAGGATTGATTGATAACTTGGATGCTTTCTCTTACGACTTTAAGATTGGTAGTGGGGGTGTAGCTGCTGATGAACATCAATTCTATCTGAATGTATATGCAAACTACGGTGAATCAGATACAGACAAGTACTATGACTGTAAATATGATGTTGTCCCAACTGTAGGTTCTACGGGAGCCTTTACTACAGTAACGTTTGACCCAACACAAAGTTATCCTGTAACAACACTCACTGGAAAAACATGGGCTCCAGATTCTCCATATACATGCCCTAGTGTTCCTGCAGAAATGGACCTCCAAAGTCCAGATTCTACATTCCGAGCATTCGCAGTAAACCTTGATGATACAGTATTGGGAGATGCTGACCTAGACGGTTACTTCGATAATGTTGTTCTTGAAACAGATACAGAAATTACAACTTTCGATTTCGAACCACTTGATGCTGCAAAGCCAGTTACAGAAGTTACTGCACCAGTTAATGGTCTTGTAACAAACAGTGACTTCGACATCACTGTTCATTCAACAGACGATGTTGCTCTTACAAAGATGGTTGTAAACCTTAAGGATGCAGGTGGTGCAAACCTTTCATCATGTATGAACGAATCAGTGTCAGGAATCGACCAGACACGTTCTTGTACTGTGGA
>CAZYTF010000047.1:0-7009 GCA_964649535.1 uncultured Candidatus Saccharibacteria bacterium
GACCAATTATTAGCTTCGATTCTTTCACGAAGGCGATGTTGGGCATCAGTTTCCATATATCCAAAGAAACAAATTTCAAAGATTCTTTTGCCGACATTTGGAATAGCAATGATTTTGGAGTTTGTCTTGATAGAGATAGGTTTGTGTGACATTTATTATCCTTCCAGGTTCTTTTCTGAAATCTATATTGTCACGATTTGTCTAAAAGTCAATTATTCCTTTGAATGATCTAAGTCTTCACCATCTGGAGTGATGATATGTTCGTTTGTTGATTCGCGTAGTCTCTGTTCGTCTGATTTTTTGTGTTCTGACAAAAGTCTATCGATTGCATCACCTTCATCCATTTTTTTGGCTTTAATTTCGTTTGTTCGTTCAGCACCTTTGCGTCCCATGGCACGGAGTGCCTCTGTGTTATAAGTTCTGACAGCTTCTTGAATCTCTCTTGGTTTTCTGTTTAATCCTTCGAATCCCATACTGTTTAGGTTAAAAGTTCTTCCACAACAGCTTTTACATCACCGCCGTCGGCCTTGCCGGCGGTTTCTTTTAAGATTGCACCTATAAGGATTCCCATTTTTGTTTTGTCAGTCACAGCCAGTTCTGTCATCTTCGCTTCAGCTATAGGTTTGATTTGCTCTTGGCTCATCATTTGTGGGAGGTAGCCTTCAAGTACGACAAGTTCTTCTTTTTCTGGCTCAGCTAATTCTGGTCGGCCTGCAGCTTCGTACTGCGTAATTGATTCCTTCCGTTGTTTTGCAAGTCGCTTAATTACGGAAAGGGCACCTTCATCATCAAGTGAATCCTGTGGAGTTTTGCCTGTTGCAACGAGTTCATTTGTGAATGCCGTTAAAATACTTCGTACAGTACGGAGCTTTATCGCATCCTTTGCCTTCATTGATTCCTTGAGTGAATTTCTTATTTCTTCTTGTAATGCCATGGTGTGTAGAATTATTGCCTCTTCTTTATTAATACATTGCTATACTACCACTATGTCCGGTTCTTCAAAAGGCTCTTTCTTGAGAGGTAAATCCTCAAAAGAAACTTCAAAAAAAATATACGAATATCATGCTCATGCGCATCGTGAGGTTCTTTCTATACTAAACGTGACGGCTGAAGAAGGGCTTTCAACTGCTGAAGTTACTTCTCGTCAAAAAAAGTACAGCAAGAATACTTTTACAGAGGAAAAACGTGAAACTGTAATTGTTCATATTTTAAAACAATTACTCAGCCCATTAGCATTTGTGCTTGTGTTGGCATTTTTTGTGACACTTTCTCTTGGTGAATATATTGACGCTACAGTTATTGGGATAGCACTTTCTGTTGCAGTGTTTGTTGGATTACTACAAGAAGGAAAGTCGTCGCGAGCATTTGAAAAATTAGCACACTCCCAAGAACATAGAGCTACAGTTATTCGTGATGGTATAAAACAAGAAATTGATTCAGCCGAACTTACTGTTGGCGACATTGTGGTTCTGCAAAGCGGCATGCAGGTGCCTGCAGATGTTCGTATTGTCCAGTCAAAACAACTTTCAATAAATGAAGCACCACTTACAGGTGAATGGGTGGCAGTCGAAAAAATGAGTCTTCCCGTTTCGGTAGGTACACCGTTCGCTGAGCAGTCTTCTATGGCGTGGATGGGTACGTTCATTGCTGAAGGTTATGGAGCGGGTGTCGTGGTCGCGGTCGGAGACACTACAGCAGTAGGGAAACTTGCAAAAGATGTGCGCGAGGTTGAGGAGGTAAAAACTCCTATTCAAACCGAGATGGAAAAAATTTCACGAGTGATGCTGTATTTGATTGGTGCACTGGTACTTTTTATATTTGGTATTGGATTGTTGCAAGGACAGTCAATGCACGACATGTTGCTGATGTCTATTGCGGTAGCAGTTGCCTCAGTTCCTGAAGGACTTCCTGCGGCTGTCACTATCATACTGGCTGTTGGCATGGAGGCTCTTTTAAACCGAGGTGGACTGGTTCGCAATCTGTTAGCAGCCGAAACTCTTGGTTCAACGACTTTTGTTTTAACTGACAAGACAGGAACACTGACGCAAGCAAAAATGGCTGTCACTGAACTCATTTTAAATAATGGTGAAATTGTGCAAGTTACAGAGAAAAATAAAGAGAGTATTTGCAATATATTTAATATTGCACTTGCTGGCGCTGACGCCTATACAGACAAAAGTAACGCTGACCAAGTTGTTCACGGCGATGCTGTAGAGGTCGCTATTTTAAGCGCGGCCGCTAAATGTTCTGTATTTGAAGATAGAGATAGTTTGCGTGCAAATCGCATAGATTACTACGGTTTTACATCGGAGAATAGATTCGCAGCAGGTCTATCAGAAGATAACGAAGAACAAATTCTTTGTGTTAATGGTGCTCCGGCACTCCTCTTGGCATACGCAACTTCTATTTTGTTACATGATGGTGAACGACCAATTACAGATGCTGACAAAAATCGTATTCAAGAACTAATTAACTCACAGACATTACGCGGCAAGCGACTGGTTGCTGTTGCATATAAGAAAGTGTCGTTTAGAGATATTCCACCAGTGGGTGAAGCACTTCTTGAGTCAATTACGTTTGCCGGAGTCTTGGTTTTTGATGATCCTGTGAGAGAGGGTGTAAAAGAAGCAATTTCTGGCGTGCGTTCTGCTGGTGCGCAAGTAGTTCTTATAACTGGGGATAATCCACAGACTGCACTCTCAATAGCTAAACAGGTTGGTATAGCAGCAGAAGGAGACGTGGCATTTTTAGGTTCAGATCTGGAAGCAATGAGTGATGAGGAGTTAGCAGTAGCCCTTCAGGAAGTGCGTGTTTTTGCACGCATTTTGCCAAGTCAAAAGATGCGTATTGCGACTGTTTTGCAGCAGAAGGGTGAAATTGTTGCTATGACTGGAGACGGCATTAATGATGCGCCAGCACTTAGGCGTGCAAATATCGGTATTTCCGTAGGTTCAGGCACTGAAGTTGCAAAAGAGGCTTCTGACCTAGTGCTTGTTAATGATAGTTTTGAAACTATCTATGCAGCTATTGAGGAAGGTAGAAGAATTATTGCTAACCTACGTAAGATCGTTGGGTATCTTCTTTCAACAAGTCTTTCTGAAGTGATGCTTATTGCAGTAGCGTTACTTCTTGGGTCTGCAGTTCCAATCTTGCCTGTGCAAATTCTGTGGGCAAACGTCATTGAAGAAGGATTCATGAGTGTCGCGTTTGCCTTTGAGAAGGGTGACAAAAATGCAATGAAACGAAAGCCGAGCGATATTCACGAAGAGGGGATACTTTCTAAAAAAATGCTCTGGTTCACGGCACTCGTTGTCGTTGTACATGGTGCACTACTTGTTTCTTTGTATCTGTATCTTGAGTATTTGAAACTTCCGCTGGAGGAGCTTCGCAGTGTTATGTTCTTGGCGGTCGCAATGGACTCACTCTTTATTTCATTTGCATTTCGTTCGCTCACTACGCCACTCTGGCGTATTCCGCTTAGGAATAATATTTTTTTTGTAGGTTCGTTTATTGTAAGCGGACTGCTATTGTTTGTTGTTCTTTCTGTCCCAATGCTTCAAAAAATACTTTCATACACACCACTTCCGGCCTTTGATATAGCTTTGGTGTTTGCCTTTAGTTTGTCTACGTTGGTAACTGTGGAAATTGCAAAATGGATTTTTTTCGAACGAGAAGATTAATGCTAATATAGCGGTATGGAACTTACACAGATTTTGGCAGTAGTGCTGCTTTTGGTTATTTTAGGCATATTGGTCTACAACTCATTCTTTAAAAAAGAAGAAAAGGATACAGGTGACGATAAAAGTTTTTTGCTCTTGCAACAGCAACTACAGCAACTTACGGATACGATGGATAGGAAAATGGGGGAGAGTAGTAAGGCACTGCAAGAGGGAAGCAGAATGCAGTTTCGCGAGAGTAAGGAGTTGATTCAGGAAATCAATCGAGATGTAAATGAACAGATTCGATCAATTCAGGAAAGCGTAGGTTCAAAGCTTATGAATGTCCAGAAAAGCGTCTCTGAGGTGTCTGAAAGTTCAAAACAAGTATTTACCTTGGCAGAACAACTACAAAATCTTGAGAAGGTTTTGAAGCATCAAAAACAAAGGGGAAACTTAGGTGAAGCGAGTTTGCAGCTCGCCCTTGAGAATATTCTTGACGCTACATCGTTTGAAATGCAACATCAGTTTCCTGGCGGTGAGACAGTGGATGCTGTCGTGTATACAAAGGAAGGGATGATACCAGTTGATGCAAAATTTTCACTCGATAATTATCGGCGACTTGTTGATGAGCAAGATGAAGTCAGGAAAGCAGAACTTGAAAAAGAATTTAAAAATGATCTTAAGAAGCGTATTGATGAAACAGCTAAATACATTCGTCCTAAAGATGGTACGCTTCCGTTTGCGTTTATGTATATTCCAGCTGAGGCAATTTACTATGACCTCCTGGTCAACGAGGTTGGCTCTGTGAAGGTCAACACACGCTCTCTGATAGATTATGCATATAGAGACAAAAATGTAATTATCGTCTCACCAACGACATTTGCTGCCTATCTACAGTCAGTTCTGTATGGTTTTAGAGCCTTTAAAGTCGAAGAGGGTGCAAAGGAGATTCAAAAAAATGTAGAGAAACTTACTCGCCACATGAATGCATACGTTGAATATTTTGAAAAAATGGGAAATGCACTAGGAACAACTGTAAATCACTATAACTCAGCAACAAAAGAGCTTGGAAAAATTGATAAAGACGTCATTCGAATAACAGAGAGTGAAGGGATAGGTTTGGAACAGGGGCCGCTAGAGAAGCCGCTTAAAGTCGAGTAAAAGAAAACGCTTCAACGACTTGTGTCGCTGAAACGCTATAAATTTTTGCATCACAGAGGTTAGTAGTTTGCCCACTTTCCAGTAATAGTGACGCCGTCAGTTTCGTCGTGCAACACTTTTTTGACTCTGAACTGATTAAGCGGAATCGAGCTCAATGGGGTCGGTTGCGGCTCAAGCCCCATTACTTCAGCTGAGATGTAGTCACGTTTCTTTACTGGATGAGGTCGCATAAATGTAACACCAGTATTGACACCGTCCTGAAGATATATTTTGTACATTTGAAAGATCCTTCTTTTTTACACATCGCTCAACGCAATTCCTGAAAAACAGATTCATTACCACATCTGTTTGAGTGCTGTTATTATGATGTAAAAAATTGCTATGAACGTAATAATCAGCAGAACTGTTGCAAAGTTTGAGTAAATGAACTGGATTAAGTCAAGCATTTCCTTTTCCTTTCCCTTTTTTGGAACTGAATATCTTATAGCTTTGATAGGAATTTTTGTCAACGATGATTTTACATAGAAAGATCGTATGCAAAAATTTTGTCGGTAGTATACCTTTGGACAACTAAAATAGAGTACAACTATCTTGCAAAAAAAATACTCTGAAAATGACTTTTTCAGAGTAACATGCAGTGACTAGCTAGAAAGCTTTGCAACAACAACTGCATCATCAGATTCTAGAGTGCCCACATGTGCTCTTAGATGCGAATGAGAACCGAAATGTAGAGCAATTCTAATCATTGTGATGCGGACACTTTCATGTTGATTTTTTTGCATTGTAAACTGGATATCAGCTCTAGGTATTTCGAGTCCTGGTTCTAGATGAAAGCTGATGCATTCAGATTCAAGTGTGCAACTATGGTGCTCATAAAAGTTAAGCAATGTAACTGCATATTGGCTCCGTGAACGACCTGTCTGTTCGTGCTGTATGAAGAACATTGCTGAAACAAGTCTAAGAGAGCCTTCATAGTAGTCGCTGTACACGGATCTGTCTTTTGGAATTGTTTTTCCATCTAGTGGTGCAGTAATCTCAAAAGGGTCATTTAAAATAGAGACCATCTTTTTATTGTAGCCTCGAAACGGATGCCGTAGGTTGCGGGCATGTTTAGTTTGCACTTTTTTTACTGTTTGGATACCTTTACTTTTTACAAGTGTAAATTTACTAAGTTCGAAGATGTCAGACATTGCATATCCTTCCATTTGAAGATTCTGAGGAAAATATACCTTGACCGTTTACAAATTACAAGTTTCAAAAATTTTAAATAAAATAAAGCCCTGTAACTAGTATTTACAGGGTTGTTTACATATCAGATGTAACGTGTGTTGTGATTGTTTGTTAGTTCAGAGATGGTATTTCCACATTCGTCATTATGCAGTTGCCATCGTGTATTTTTCTGAAGCATTGAAGCAAGTCGAGACAAGTGGTTGGCTGGAACAGCTACTACTGGTTTGTACAGTTCTGTAAAGCTAAACTCGGCAACGCTCCTAAGGTATGTCAGCTGCCCAAATGCAATATTTGCTTGCAATAAGCTCTCATCCGAAACTGTTATTGTAACGGTGAGTCGACTATGGTCTGATGTAAACCAGCTACTTGGAAATATAGTTTTTGGCCCAATTAATCTAAAATCAGGGAGTTTTAAAATTATCAGTTGTTTTCCATGTCAACCTCCTTTACAAAAATCTAAGTAAAACATAGCATTGTATAGGTTGCCTGACAACGCTATTGCAAATATTAGTGTTTTCTTGTACTATAGCGCGCGTTACAACCAATCGAGCGAGCAAATGTGGCCAAGTATATTTGGACGTGTTCGAGCGAGTGAAGGGTGTATAAATACTATTTATATGGCAACAGAAAAATCTACAAAAAAAGATTTCGCAATAATCGAAACAGGCGGCAAACAATACATTGTTTCTGTTGGTGATGTTGTTGAAGTTGAACTGCTTGGTGAAATGGAAGATGGGGCGAAGGTTGAGTTCGACAAAGTACTCATGACTGATGATGGTACTAAAGCTGCAATCGGTACTCCATACCTAGAAGGCAAGAAGGTGACTGCTATATTCCAAGGGGTCAAAAAAGGTCCAAAGATTTCAATCATTCGCTACAAAGCAAAGAGTAATCGTGACCGAAAACTCGGACATCGACAGAAACACGCACAAGTGAAAATTGAATCTATCTAAAGGTTA
>CAZYTF010000048.1:0-6931 GCA_964649535.1 uncultured Candidatus Saccharibacteria bacterium
CTTTTGTAATTATCTTTACGTTCATCACTCCATACGTTACTTCTATTTCTGAAAAGCAGGACAAGGTTCTTGAGTACGAACAAACTCTTGGTAAAGCAGCGGAGTTAAATGCAAAACTCAATGAGCTGATAGCAACGAAAAATAGCATTTCACCAAATGAAATGCGTGCCCTTAACACCTATTTACCCTCTCGAATTTACCATATTGAAGTGATGCGCGATATACAAAACATATTTGATGTAAATAGAATTCCAATTCTCACGATGACATCTGATGCTGAAGGTGTGCTTTCAAAGGTCGCGGTCGTAGAGGGTGGTCCAAAAAACACTTCAGATTCAGGTATTTCATACAGAGATTTCAATATTACTTTTGTGGCTGAATACGAAATTTTCAAAAGCATACTTGCGAGTATTGAATCGAATGCGTATCCCCTTGAAGTCATGAATCTTAGTTTTGCTGCCCAAGATGAAATTCATCCTGAGATAAACAGTAGTGGTCAAATGAGGTATTCGCTGCTTTTGAGAGCATTTGCCTTAACAAACGCCTTGTAATTTTAAATTTATGAATGGAATTATTAAAAATGCATTAATACTTACTGGACTCGCTCTTATTGTGGGCTTGGGTTATTATCTCTATACTCAAAATATTTTGTTCTCAGCCAGCAATGATACAGATGGACTTCCGGGAGTGAGCGCTGTCCAGTCAGAGCAGTCACTTCGTCGCTTGAAAGAGTTGGAGGACATCACTATAAAAAATAATATCTTTTCGGATGCTCGTTTTACGAGTCTTCGAAGCTTTTCCGCAGAAATAGTGCAATTGCCAACTGGCAAATCAAATCCGTTTCAGTCCGTTAATTAGCATCGCACATGGATATTATACGCACGTTAACTGAAAGTGAAGTAATAACACCTGACATTGCAAGTGAAGTCGAGTCCCTGATTGCAACTGGTGATGTTTCTTACGAAAAAGCACTACTATCAAAAGGCGTGCCACCTAATGTATTGCGTGAACTTTTTGCACAAGAATATGGGGTCCCGTCTTTGGTTCTTGGTGAAAATGATTCTATCAGTCATGAAGCGATGCGTTTTATCCCTGAGGAGTCAGCAAGGCACTACCATATTATGCCTGTCGGTGTTGCTGATGGAGTTCTTGAGGTTGCTGTAAATAATCCTGAAAATCTTCAGGTTCGTGAAGTGCTGCAGTTTATCACAGCGAAAAATAATATGACCTATAAGCTCATATTCATGCTTGAAGATGATATTCAAAAAGCGCTCGCGTTCTACGATTCTCTAACTGGCGAAGTTGATGAGGCGTTGACGTCGTTAAGTAGAGAAGATACATCTGAAGATGAGGTGATGGAGAAAAAAGATGATGCGTCAGAGTTAAGTCATATCAAAGAGGACGCCCCTGTAACAAAAATTGTGGCCACGGTACTTCGTTATGCCGTTGATGGTGGTGCGTCAGATATTCATATTGAACCAACTGATGATAAGGTGATTGTCCGTTTTCGTGTTGACGGACTTTTATCTAGAAGTTTGGAGCTGCCTAAAAAAGTCCAAGCGGCAGTTGTTGCACGTGTAAAAATTCTTTCGTCAGCACGACTTGATGAAAAACGTAAGCCTCAAGATGGTCGCTTTTCAGCAAATTTTGATGGTAGAAAAATTGACTTCAGGGTTTCAATTTTTCCAACTAGTCATGGTGAGAAAGTAGTTATGCGTATTTTAGATAATGTCCAAGGCGTAAGTACTCTGGAACAAACAGGAATATCTCCACATGCACTTGAAACTATCAGGCGAATGATAAAAGAACCTTTTGGAATTATTCTTATCTCTGGACCTACTGGCTCTGGTAAATCAACTACACTCTATACGATGCTTTCTGAGGTAGATAAAATTACTAAAAATGTCCTCTCGCTCGAGGATCCGGTTGAGTACAATATTGACGGAGTTACTCAGTCGCAGGTTCGACCGGAAATTGGATATACATTTGCAAATGGATTGCGTAGTGCACTTCGTCAAGATCCAGATGTGATTATGGTTGGTGAAATTCGAGACAAAGAAACTGCTCAGCTCGCTATCCAGGCTGCGCTTACAGGACACCTTGTGTTGTCCACCATTCACACCAACAACGCAATTGGTGTTATTCCACGTCTTATAGATATGGGAATTGACCCTTACTTAATCGCTCCAACGTTGAAACTTGCTATCGCACAGCGACTTGCTCGCAAACTATGTCCGAACACAGGTAAAGAAATTGAAGTGAAAGGAGGTCTAAAAATGATGATAGATGAAGAGTTTAAAGACTTACCTGAGCAATATCGCAAAGTCGTTCCAGAGACTGGAACAGTGTTAAGTCCAGAACCCTCTCCTGGCTGCGCTGCTGGTACAAAAGGGCGTGTTGCTGTTATGGAGACACTTGAAGTAAATGAAGAAATTCAGGAACTTATTTTGCGAGGCGGTTCAGAAGAGGAAATGTACACAACGGCACGAAGCCATGGGTTTATTAGCATGAAAGAAGATGCAATCATTAAAGCGCTTGATCACGTGATCCCGTACGAAGAGATTAATAACTTTGGGACGAAGGTTGGTATAGAGAACGTGACTGAGGATAGTGAACAACCTGTCGATAACCCACCTCCGAAGCTTTCTATTGACGTATAATGAAAGTAATCAGTTGTGACTCTAACCGTCGTCGGGGTAGAGGTCTCTTTTTACTAGAATGTAATAGCATCCACAATTATGAAAATTTTGCTTGTAGATGACGATGCGTTCTTGCGTGATATGTATGCCACTAAATTTACAGAGTCTGGTGACAAAGTGTCTGTAGCAAAAAGTGGTGAAGAAGCGCTACATATGATTAAAGAAGAATCATACGATGCTGTTATAGTAGATATGGTAATGCCGGGCATTACCGGTTCTTATTTGGTCAAAGAAGTAGTCGACAATAAAAATATCTGTATTGTGCTTTCAAATCAGGGTGAACAAACAGATATTGACGCAGCAAAAAGGGCGGGAGCAGTAGGGTACATTATTAAGGCCGATTCAATCCCAAGCGAAGTGGTTAAAAAGGTTCATACATTATTGAAATAAATATGGCAGTAGACTACAAAAAAGAATTAATTGAACTCATCGATGTTGTCGTCTCAGAAGCTGGTTCTGATCTTCATTTTGCTGTTGAGTCACACCCAATTGTACGTGTTTCAGGCTCGCTGATACCTTTGGTCAAAAAACCAGTTCTCACCCAAACTGATATAGAGGGTTTTGCTAAAGCGCTCATGCATGATGAGAAGTATAAAGAATTTCAAGAGAATAAAGAGATAGATTTTTCATATAGCGCAAGCGATGGCATTCGTTTTCGGGGCAATGGGTTTATGCAAAGTGGAAAAATGGGAATTGCGCTACGACTCATCCCTAACAAAATTCGGACTATTGAGGAGTTGAATCTCCCCCCGATACTTGAAAGTTTTATCCAAAGACCGCAAGGTTTCTTTCTGTGTGTTGGTCCAGTTGGACAAGGTAAATCAACGACGTTGGCTGCTATGGTTGAGGTTATCAACCAATCGAGAGCTGAACATATTGTAACAATTGAAGATCCGATCGAGTATATTTACGAACCAAAAAAATCACTTATCGATCAGCGAGAAATTGGAACAGATACAAATAGTTTTGAAGCTGCGCTCAGTTCTGCGTTTCGTCAAGATGTTGATGTTATTCTTGTTGGTGAAATGCGGAACTCAGAAACTATCGGCACTGCAGTGACTGCAGCTGAGACCGGTCACCTTGTATTGTCGACACTGCATACAAACAATGCTGCTCAAACTATCGATCGAATTATTGACTCTTTTCCTTCTGACCAGCAAGATCAAATCCGCGTACAGCTTGCGGGGTCACTAACCGGAATTTTTTCCCAACGTTTAGTGCCGCGCATTTCTGGTGGACTCGTGCCTGCATATGAACTCCTGATCAACAACAGTGCAATCTCAAATCTTATTCGTGAAGCGAGAACACACGAGATCCAGACAGTTATTGAGACAGGGATGGAACAAGGTATGATAGACATGAATCGCTCTTTAGCACAGCTTGTGAAGGATGGTGAGATTACTGTCGAAAATGCTTTTGCATATTCAATTAATCCAAAAGGACTTGAGCGTATCATTTAAGAAAAAACACCATGCTGTTTAAATTTAAAGCAATCGATCAACATAACGCTTCGCGAGACGGAACTGTGGAGGCATCAAATATTGATGCCGCTATTTTGACTGTGCAAAAAAGAGGATACACAGTAATATCGATTGACCCTGTGGAAGAAAAGAAGTCTTTATACAACATTGAATTCAACCTTTTCCAATCTGTCTCAAATAAAGACGTGGTGATTCTTTCTCGTCAGATTGCAACATTATTTGAGGCACAAGTTTCAGCACTCCGTGTATTCCGACTCCTTGCTACAGAAACCGAAAATCCCCAGTTGCGGATTATCCTTGGAAATATTGCTGACAATCTTCAATCTGGGAGTTCGATTTCCCGGGCACTTTCAGCGCATCCTGAAGTATTTTCTCCATTTTATATAAACATGGTCCGTTCAGGCGAAGAAACAGGTTCGCTTGAAAAATCGTTTAGTTATCTTGCAGATTATTTGGATCGTATGTATCAAGTTGTTACCAAAGCACGAAATGCCATGGTCTATCCAGCATTTGTGGTCGGTACATTTATATTGGTGATGGGACTAATGCTTACTATGGTTATTCCTCGCATTAGCCAAATCCTTATTGATTCAGGTCAGGAATTGCCTATCTATACAAAAATTGTTCTTGCAATTTCATTTTTCTTTAGTCACTACATTGGCATCTTACTTGTATTGTTGGCCTTTGCAGGATTTTTGTTTTGGCGTTTTGCACGTACGGAAGTAGGAAAGCGGGCAATTGATGAGGTGATGATATCAATTCCGTACATTGGAGACCTCAATAGGAAGCTGTATTTAACAAGAATTTGTGACAACCTTTCCACGATGCTCTCAAGTGGTATTTCGATGGTGCAGGCAATTGAAGTGACTGCTGACGTTGTTGACAATGCCGTCTATAAAGAAATATTCGAGTACACGTTAATTGAAGTAAAGGGAGGTCGTTCATTTGCAGACACCATTTCAGAATACCCTGAAATTCCAGGAGTACTCGCACAGATGGCAAAGGTTGGAGAAGAGACTGGTAACCTCCCAGAGATTCTAACCACCCTCGCTAACTTCTACCGCCGTGAGGTTGATAACTCTGTCGACACACTCATTAGTCTTATAGAGCCAGTTATGATTGTGATGCTCGGTCTTGGAGTTGGTGTGTTACTCGCTTCAGTCTTGATGCCAATCTACAATCTTACTTCTGCGATCTAGTGCGGGTTGTCCACAGTAGAAACATTATTAACAATGTTTGGTACGTATAATAAAGCTAGCCACGCACAACGTGGATACACCTTATGTTTGAGACATTCAGCTGGTGTCTTAACTAAAAGTAAGAGGTAACTATTATTTAAAGAATTAACAATTTATGTTTAAACAAACACTACAACGAGGATTTACACTTATCGAGTTGCTTGTTGTGATCGCGATTATTGCACTGCTTGCTACAGTGATTTTCGGTTCAATTGGAACAGCACGACAAAAAGGTGCTGATGGAGCTATTCTCTCTTCAGTTAACGGTATCCGAAATGAAGCAGAGATTAAAAGCGGTCAGGCAGATGGTTCTGTGGACTACTCTGATGTATGTACAGATATATCTGCAATTTCAGCTGATGTTGATTCTAAGAATGGTACTGGAAATGTTGTATGTACAGACGCTCAAGACACATGGGTATTTGCAGCACAGCTTGTAGCTGATGATACACAGTTTGCTTGTGCTGACAGCACAGGATATTCAGGTATTGCTTCTGGAACCATTGCGGGTACAGAAACAGATACTGCGTGTTCAACTATCTAGTTTCCTAGAAGATTGTAAAAAAACAAAACTCACTTTGGGAGTTTTGTTTTTTTTATTTTACAGTTACTAGTGGTGTACAATAGTGTACATGTTTGGACTGCCAGTGATGTGTATGATTTTTGTAATTTTCTTACTGGGTTGTATTGTTGGAAGTTTTTTAGATGTCGTTGCGTGCAGATTCCATACAGGAAAATCACTCAATGGTCGTTCTCGCTGCTTTTCTTGTGGGCAGACACTTTCGTGGTTTGAGTTATTTCCTCTTTTTTCATATCTATGTTTGCGGGGCAAGTGTCGTGCGTGTCACGCAAAAATACCAGCTCGACTTTTTCTGATGGAATTCCTTACAGCTTGTCTGTTTGTGTTTGTGTATCTCCACGTGAGTGACTTTTTTGAACTTGTTTTTGGTTTGGTGCTTATGTCGTTATGTATAGTGATAGCACTTTACGATGTGAAACATATGATTATCCCAAATGCATTTGTGGGAGCTCTTTTTGCACTAGTCTCAATCAATATAGGCGTCACAATCTATGCTGGGGATTCTTATGTTGAGGTCATCAATGCATTAGTATCTGGACTTGGCGCCGGAGGGTTTTATGTAGGGTTATGGCTTCTTTCAAAAGGCAGATGGATTGGACTTGGTGATGCAAAACTTGCGCTTCCGCTCGGTGCAATTCTGGCGCCGGTTGCAACTTTTAGTTTTGTAGTACTTTCTTTTTGGGTCGGTGCAGCCATCAGTCTGTTGCTCTTGGGGTCACAGATATTTTATAAAAGGGGAAAACGTCACTTACAGTTTTTAAACATTCCACTTACAATAAAGAGTGAGGTACCTTTTGCACCTTTTATACTTATTGCATTCTGGCTTGTCTATTACTTGCATATTGATATTTTCGAGATGCTCACATTCACACTTTAAATATGTATTTTAATAAAAAGAATTCATTGGAAATAAATGGTTTTACAATCATAGAA
>CAZYTF010000049.1:0-6731 GCA_964649535.1 uncultured Candidatus Saccharibacteria bacterium
TATAGCTTCTAATTGAAATTAATGCAGTTTAGGGTTTAGTACGCCTGTCCTAAAAAGAAGTATGAAAAAACTATGCAGTTTATCGAAAACAGAATAAGAACGTAACACTGCCTGATTACACATTGAGCATGTAATCGCATTTCTTAACTCCAGCGCAACACCATAAAGAAAACGCGGCAACAAAAAACATCCGAGCAACAGAACTGCGAGCACCACAAAAAGAAACATTTTTTGCTCATTCCCATGAATAAATTCATGAAGCGAAAACACTACCTCGGACGTACTTTTTGAAGTCTCTTCACCAAAATGAGTGTGTCCAGGATGAGTGTGCGTTATCTGCATTGAATGAAGCCCGAATGAGCCAAGGAGTGTCAAAACAATTAGCGCAGTCAAGACGCGTGGATACAGTGATTTTTTTCTGACTTTTCCACTAAACATAATGAGATTATATCACTTATATTGCACACTTCCCCCTTCAAAATAATACAAATCAAAAATCATACCTAGGAAACAAAATTCGTGATATAGTTGCCGTATCGTGTCTACACATTTTCAAATACTTTCTGAATATCATGAACTAATTGCGTTTTTTGCGGGTGTTCTTATCTCAATAGCAGCTGGTTTTATATATTTTCAATACATTGCAGACCCACTCGGACCATTTGCATTAGACAAAAACACTGAGGAGGTTCATGTCCACTCTGATTTTCTTATGTATATCAACGGAAATCGTATCGACTTTACAGATGACAAATACCAATCTGCCACTGGCCATATGTTACTTGAAGATTTTCATCTTCATGACAACAATGACAGCATCATCCACCGTCATGCCGCAGGACTGACCTTGAGCATGTTCCTAAACTCTCTGGGGTATTCTCTCACTGACGACTGCCTCATCACCGACTCCGATCTAAAATATTGCACAAATGAAGAGCGTCAGACAGCACTCTTTGTAAACGGCACACCTGTAAAAAATGTCGATTCCTATATACCACAAGAGACGGATCAAATACTAGTATTTTATGGAGAAGTAGACAGTCCGAAACTTACTTCGTATCTTTCAGAAATTTCATCAGATTCCTGCATATACTCTGGTACATGCCCAGAAAGAGGAACACCTCCTCCAGAAAGCTGTGGATTAACGTGTGAAATATAAACCATCTTGTAAGAAAACCTCTAGCTATGCGTCTCAATGGCGGGAGGCTTCCAATTCTGCACATGGAGAATGTAGAATCAAGCAAAGTGAGAAATAATGCACACTCGTTCTTTATTTGGAGCATTGATAATAGTGCTCCTTACTTTATGTTCTGCGCACGCTAGTGTAGAACATAAAGTAAAACAAATGTATGCTAAGCATCCGACCCTTGTCAAAATCGCAAAATGCGAATCGGGCTTTAAACAATTCGATGACAAAGGTCAGCCGCTTAAAAACCCCAACTCAAGTGCAACTGGGGTGATGCAAATCATAGCAAGTATTCATGCGCCCACGGCTAGAAGTATGGGTTTTGACATCAAAACTATCGAGGGGAACCTGCGGTATGCGCTTGCACTCTACCGTACCCAAGGTTCAAGTCCATGGAATGCTTCTAAGCATTGCTGGGGTTGATTACACCACTCATGAACTTCCTGATTTCAGGAAGTTCTTTTTTAAATATAAAAATGGAGAGGGCGTTTGCCCTCTCCGATGCCTCATAGGTACCTATTCGTTCTATAAGTTGAAGGAATTCTTGGACCTTTTGGTCCCAGTCGTTTTGATGGAACACTTTTAGCCTTTTCCTTGCTAAATGCACTTGCAGGCTGGGCTATCGTCAAGCCCTCATCCTTTATTTTTTTCTGCCCACCAATCCTTTTGATTGCTGCCTTCAAATCGATAACGGCTTTTTGTGCCTCAAAAAAATTTAGCCCCAACGAGTGACAAATCTTTTCCTCCCCGCCAGTGTTGAACAAAACAAGAACCTGTCTTTGCCTCATTGAAAGAAGGTCTAGTGTGGTTTTGGCCAATGATATTTTCACTGACACCATTGTTGATTTCGTTGTTACTTCCATCGTTTCCAAATCTCCTTTTGTTGGTGAGTTCAACATTCTACCTTGAATTGTCCCAATGTAAAGCATAAGAATCAGGTAGAATATTGGTATGAAAGGAATTTTTAGCCAAATGCTGTGGGAACTATCTCTTTCTATTCCAGAAGGAAGAGTGACTACCTATGGCGCACTAGCACGTGCCGCTGGTGGTACTGGACAAGCAGCACGAAGTGTTTCACATATATTGAGTAAATCACCAAATGCTCGAGTCATTCCTTGGCACCGCATCGTATACGCAGGAGGTAAAGTCTGGCTGAATGAAGAATGTTCAGATTCAAGACGGGAACTCTACGAACTTGAAGGTATCGAAGTTGATGAAAAAGGTATAATCACAAACTTCGAAGATATTTTCTACGACTTCACACAATAAAAAATACTCTTGAGTCAAACTTCTTTCCATTTATTTGAAGTGACAAGGTGTGCGTACCTGGATAAAAAGTAAAAGTCGTTGCATCTTTTACAAAAAGATGCTTTTTTTGAATTCTATAAGTATCTCCTTTATTAACACTAAGTTTTTTTATTTTATATACTTTTGCTGCGCTTTTTCCATTTGCCTTTACAAAATCGATACTGTAGTCAACCATAAGAAGCTCATTTTTTCGAGCCAAAATGTCGAAAGAAAATTCCAGAGTGTCTCCAGGAGCAATCTTCTTTGCGTTAGCATCAAAAGAAAAATCTTGTACAGTTATTTCTGGTTTATGATGATACCCCAGTAATGCAAGCGCACTTTTATCTCCCTGCTTCACTAACGTTCTCAAACTGTGCCCAACAATCCAATCCATCTCTTTTGATGATTGTTTACCTTCTTTTTGCCATCTTTTGAGGGTCACCACTACAAGTTCAGGGTTTATTTTTGCAACGTCATTCATATGATTAGCGACTGAACGAGTTACGTATCGTGACCTATCAAAATATAATTCATCTAGGATTGGGAGAGCATCTTCGATAGTAAGTCCAATTCGCCCAGACCAAGGGAGCAACGGCCGTGTCCCCTCACTTGTAAGTCGACGGACATGATAATTTTTGTGACTTGTCCATTTCTGCAACTCTCTCATGGTCTCTTCTTCATATGTATTTAAGAAATACCTAATTGCGTCCTCCATTGAAAATCGCTGCGTAATCTCCTGCAATGCCCTTAGTGACTTTTTGAGGTGTTTTTTAGAAAGGCCGTTTCTCACGACATATTCACCATACGGCGCATATATAAAATCACCAAAATCATTATCTGTTTTATCTAGGTCAAGAGGTTTAGGGAGAGCCGCAACAAGCACTTGGGCAGCGTTAGTAAAATCAGACGGCAGTTGAGTCTCTAAGGCCTTAGCAATACAAACAATTCGTTGTTTCAATTCAAGTGCCGACAAGCTTTTCATTACTTCTGCAACAAACTTTTTATCATCAAATGCATCATCGGCTTTCTTAAACAGTTTGCCAATTGAAATTATTTTATCTCTATTGAAAAGATGGTCTTTAAGACTAAAACCTTTGCCGTTTTCATTTCGAGCCATGTGCGCGTATTGTATACTGAAAGTATGGAAATAAACATCGAATCAATCATTTTTTATCTTTTACTTTTAGATGCACTCGTAGCAAACTATTTGGCATTTACTCATAAACAACATTGGTGGCATACTCATTTTGGGACACTCGAAAGATACTTTCCTCTCTCAAAAGGATGGACTGTGTACTATATACTACTCGTCATTCTAATGGGCATAATGCTTATTCGATTCTCTGCACTTGTGGTACCATTTACTTAAGAGACTTGGACTATCTCCCACCACACGTCAGGTAGTTCATATGTCACGTAAAAAACGTAAACACTCAAAGCGAAAACTTAAAAAAACACAGAAATTTTCTGTGGTGATTCTTTCAGCAACACTCATGTTTTTTTGTACCGCTGTTTTTGGTGCATACCACTATGTGCGGGCATACTCCACAGCAGAAGACTTATCAAGTGAAATCGAAGTCGACCCAAATACTGACATCAAGCCACTTGTTGAAACGTTTCTCAGGGAGCAGAACGCAGAAGAAATGATCCCCATCATAAAGTGCGAGTCACACTTCAGACACTACGAAGCTGACGGTTCAGTACTTAAAAATATGGAAGGCTCAAGTGCAATTGGTGTGGCACAAATTCTCTCATCTAAGCATCCGGATCCAAAAATAATCTATCGTTACAACAAAAGAAACGATACCGCATATACTGTAGACGATTTTGACATTACCACTTTGAATGGAAATATTGGGTATGCGCTTATACTGTATAAAATTAGAGGAACGCAAGACTGGGAATGTAGCAAGAAATTTAAATTTGAATAGTGGTTTGTATGCTTTAGAGCGGAGATGATGAGAATCTGGTACACTTTTACTATATGCGAATCGAAGAGGAATTAAAGCTTGACTACAGTGACGTACTACTTCGTCCAAAGCGAAGCACACTTACTTCTCGTAAGGAGGTACAACTCGAACGAACATTCAAGTTCTACCATTCCCCAAAAAAGTGGAGCGGCATTCCTATCATGACTGCCAACATGGCGACATGCGGCACCTTTGAGATGGCGAACACGCTTTCTCCGTACAAACTCATTACAACATTTCATAAATACTATACCGTTCAGGATTTTAAAGAGTTCTTTGCAAATTTTGATAATCCGGATTTTGTAGCGTATACACTTGGAACGCGCGAAGAAGATTTTGAAAAGCTGCACGAGATGAAAAAAGCAGACCTACTTAAGCACTTTTCATTTATCTGCTTAGACATCCCAAACGGATACCTCGAACATTTCCTTGAAAAAATTAAAGAACTTCGACAAATTTGTCCTGAACATATCATTATTGCTGGCAACGTAGTAACTAACGAAATCACTGAAGAAATTATTTTATGTGGCGCTGACATAGTAAAGGTTGGCATTGGTCCCGGTGCTGTATGTACTACACGAAGGATGACGGGAGTTGGATATCCACAACTTTCAGCTGTAATTGAATGTGCCGATGCAGCACACGGCATCGCAAATGAACAAGGTCATGGACAAGTAATAGCTGATGGAGGACAGCAATACCCCTCTTGTGTCGCAAAAGCTTTTTGTGCTGGAGCTGACTTCAATATGTTTGGTTCGATGTTTTCAGGATACGACCAGAGCGCTGGCGAGCTAATTGAGATAAATGGCAAAAAATATAAAGAATATTTTGGTTCATCTTCTAATAAAGCGCTCGAAACATTTTATGGAAAGAAGGATGCGCATCGTGCAAGCGAAGGAAGAGAGGTGCTTATGCCGTACAAAGGTGATATCAATAACTTTTTGCAAGATTTATTTGGCGCACTACGGAGTACCGGCACTTATATTGGTGCGCGAAAACTTAGAGAATTTTCCAAGAGAACCACCTTTGTCCGCGTTAACAAACAGCTCACAACATATCTCGAACCTTTTGATACAGGGAAATAATATGACATTAGCAACCAAAGAAGCAACTCGAAGCTATTACATTTACACTGAGTATTACAGTGAACATATTGATAATGCATACAAAAACTTAAATGTTCCAATCGATGAGTACATCGCAAATCTAATTGTTTATTTTAAAAAACTGGATAATTAAGTTGAAATAAGGCTATAATGCAGATATGAAAGCAATTATTGGTGCTGTAGCACTTTTTATACTTTTACTTATTGTTAATGCTTACTTCTCATAAATAATGGACGAATACGCCATATCACTCGCGCTTATAGCGCTCTCTGCCTTGTTTTCAGGCCTTACACTTGGATACTTCACACTTAACGTACACACACTAAGACGGCAGGCTAAACTTGGAAATCAACAAGCAGCACAGATTATTCCTGTACGTGAAAAAGGCAACCAACTTCTCACCACACTGCTACTTGGAAACGTCGCGACTAATGCGATACTTTCAATCTATCTTTCTTCTATAGCAAGTGGCATTGTTGCAGCTTTTACTGCAACGACGCTCATTTTCCTGTTTGGAGAGATTATTCCGCAAGCGGTACTCTCACGACACGCTATGAAAGTCGGGTCGCTTTGTGCGCCGTTAATGAAAGTATTCATGTTCATTACATTTCCTATCGCGTTTCCAGTTGCGTACATCCTCGACAAACTTCTTGGTGAAGAAATGCCTGGTGTTTATAGCAATCATGAAATTATGGAAATTGTTTCCGAACATGAAGATTCTGAACATAGCCCTATCGATGCGGACGAAGAGCGGATTGTGCATGGTGCACTTAAGTTTTCACACATGCTTGTACGTGAAGTAATGACGCCAGCAGAAAATATTAAATCCTTTGACGAACACCGCAGACTGAATGACAATTTTTTTGAAGAAGTTAACAAACATGGACATTCTCGCTACCCTGTGTACAGTGGAAATCAAGAGAATATAACAGGGATTCTTTTTGCCAAAGATCTAATTGTTGAAGATGAGGACATTTCTATTAAAGATACTGAGGATGCATACGAACACTCATTTCTCAAAGCACGCGGAGATGAGAAGCTGGACGTCATACTCGCTCGTATGCTTAAACAAAAGCAACACATGGCTATTGTGCTAAATAGAAATAATACGTGCATCGGAGTTATCACACTTGAGGATATTATTGAGGAAATTATCCAATATGAAATTGAGGACGAAGACG
>CAZYTF010000050.1:0-6496 GCA_964649535.1 uncultured Candidatus Saccharibacteria bacterium
GTTAGTTGAAATGAAAAACTTTTTATCATAACTTTATTATATTTTATTCTTTATAAAGAATAAAATCTAATAACGTTATGATAAAAAGTTTTTCCTTTCAACTAACAGCGGTGCTCCTGACTGTGTTATTTGCCTATGGTGTACTTTTTGTTCCACTTAGTGTTTCTGCACATGGAGATGAGGTGCACGATACTGAAGAAGGTGTGAATGAAAAAATGTTAGCAATTATTACTCTTTTAGAGTACATACAAGAAATATACGAGGTGCAGATTAAAAATATGGGACTTGTGCCTGTATCAAAAGTAATGAGTGATGCACATACTGAACATGACAGCACTCACGCACATGTGCCTACTGATCTTTCAGGAATTCATATTATGGCAGATGGTAATGTCATGCTTGGAAATGGCGAATTAGTTGCAGACGCAACTATAAATGAAGACGATGTCATTGTTCTTAGCGATGGCACAATGGTAAAGCCAGTTATGGATATGAGAGTAACTCATGATAATGAAGAAATGGAGCATTCAGATGAAGCGGCATCGATTCATTTTGAAATACATGATGGGATGACTCATGTGCACTATACTAATGCGCATGGCGAGCTTATGACTTTTTTCATCGATCATGATCTTTCTGAAGAAAGTGAAATTATTAGTGCAATCATGGAGGAAACGGGACTTGACCAGGTGACTGTTGAAAAACTTGTAGATTTCACTGACGTGATAGAATGGGACGAATGATAGATAACATAAGAACGTATTTCTTGTTCCTCATGCCTTTGTTTTTTGTTGCGCCCGTCGTTGCTGGAGCGGTAGGGATGGACGAAATGATGATGCCCGATGTCTCCATAGACGTCTCAAAGATTCAAATGTGTGATTCAAAGAAGCCAAGTTCGTGGCGGGATGCACAGACTATTGAAGGTGTCGTGATTGAGGAGGACTTATCGTGTAACCCAGACATGCCGGCACTTATTGTGGCTGCTACAAAGGGTACAAATAACGTGAGTATCGAAACACTTAATGAAACAGGTCTCGCTCCTGACGCAGTGATAAAAGGAGAAGACAGGGATGGGGATGGGGATCCGGATGTGATTACGATCAATCTGGAAATATGGGGTATGAATGAAGGGGAAAACCCACTTACCACATATGAGATTGCTCCAGGTATCGATCCAGCTTTTTGGGTATTTGCGCCGAAGGGGACAGGTATGGTGACTGAAGGAATGAGTGGCGCGTACTTGGTGCGTATGCCAAGCCCGTCTATTCGTGTTGAAGAGGGAGATGAGGTTAAATTGATAGTTTCGAATACACATTATCTCCCACATACGTTGCACTTGCATGGAGTAGACCATCCCTATGTCGATGAGAATGGTGAAGGTAACGATGGGGTTCCTCAGACGAGTGAGTTGCCAATTATGCCAGGCGAGAGTCGTGAATATAACCTTACTCCTCGTCATGCCGGAACGATGGCGTACCATTGTCACGTACAACCACAGGTTCATGTACTTATGGGATTAAGCGGCATGTTCATCATTGAGGAAAATAAGCCAAATAACTGGTTGCAGACACTTAATGTTGGCGCTGGAAAAGTACGGCACCGTTCAGTGGCTTCGCTAGAGGAGTATGATGGTGAATTTGACTTGCACTACCAAGACATTGATAAGGAAATTCATGAAGCGTTGAAAAAGACAGATGATCCTGCAAAGATTGCTCGAATGACAAATCGTGAGTACGACGTAACTGAACGTACAGCTGATTACTATATACTCAATGGAAAATCATTTCCGTACACGCTTCGAGAGTCGCAGCTTATAGTAGATCCAGATAGTAAGTACCGTCTTCGCGTATTTAACATTGGTTCAAATTTGCTTTCGTTGCATACACATGGTCACAAGGTTTTAGTAAAAGCACTCGATGGCGTGGACTTAAATCCTGCCGCGCAGTATTATCGCGATGTTGTCGAGTTGAGTGCTGCCCAAAGAGCCGACCTCGTCCTTAGTACTAAAGATGACGGATTAAACTCATACGGGGAAGGCGTGTGGCTCTTTCATGACCATGACGAATCACATATCACTACCGATGGTATCGTTCCTGGAGGTAACTTGAGTTTTATTACATATCGAAAGTATCTTGGTGAGAACGGATTCCCGATATTACAAGGTGCCGACATCCGGCCAACTTTCACTCCTGAATACTACCAGAAGAAAGTACCAATCTGGGATACGTACGATACTGCAAATATGTTCAGAGTTATGTTCACTGACAGGGAGGGCGCAAAAACACTCAGAAGTATTACAGCAGCCGTAGTTATCTTCATTGGAGTTTGTGGGGGCTACCTTTTGAGTAATAGAGTTTTTGCAAAAAAAACAAAAAAAAACAAAAATAAAGGATCTATAGCAGTCAAGCAGATGGTGCTTGTGAGTATGTGCACTCTGTTACTTATCTTTCTCGCATCCTCAGCTACTATTTTTGCTGAAGAGATAGAGGGGATGGATGGTATTCATATAATGCCAGACAGTACAGTAATGCTTGGGACAGGTGAAACAGTCAGTGAAGCAACTATCGATGTGTATGGAATGATTATTTGGCCTGACGGGAGACTCATAAAGCCAGTGATGGATATGCGTTCACCAGAAACAATAGAGGCGCATGTAGCGAGACTCACAGATAATGAGATTGTGCCCGTTTCGGCAAATGAGTCCAATATACAAGCTGAATCAATGGATATTTCAAGGATGGATTCGGGTGAAGAAAGCTCAGAAAAAAGTTATCTTGGTATGGATGGTATTGACGGAATTCATATTATGCCAAACGGTAGCGTCATGCTTGGCAATGGATTGATGTTAACTGATGTGCAGATTGTAGGTGGGGGCATGATTGTTCTCGGAAGCGGAGAGACAGTAAAACCTGTTTTGGATATGCGTGGAGGAGACGGTATTCGAAGAACGGAGTACTCGATGGTTGTAAATGAGAACTTTGATCGTTTGCCATTGGGGTGTGCTGAAATTTCTGGAAAGCAAAGTATCACAGTTAAAGCTGGTGTAAAAATTGCCGCTGACTATCCTGGCACAATGTTTACGTATGACGAACATACGTTTGATGATATTCCTCCATGTACGCTCCTCACAGTGACATTCCAGAATATGGATAATATACGGCATCAGTTTATGGTCCATAACCTGCCTCCCGAAACGTATCCAATGGGGATGTTCAATATAGAGATTACCGGTCCGGCGAGTGAAACGGGGACATTCATTACGCCTCCTGACGACGTTACACTTTTTGTGCATTGTGGCGTACCTGAGCATGAAGCAAAAGGAATGGTTGCACAAATTAAAATAGGTGGTGGAGATGGCGACTTTCAGGAGGTTCTGAGTGTTACTGCAAAACTCAAGAAAACTAAGGATTTCCTTAGTACGAATTACCTCTATATATTAGGATTGATGGGGTTGGGTTTTGGTTTCTTGGTTGCATACTTCAGGCGGAAGTCGTATGTGTAGCTACACGTATTTACATGGTTGCTATACAAAAACCCACTGATATTTTCAGTGGGTTTTTGCATGTAACAAGTAAATGTAGAGTTACGCCTTCACAAAGGTGAGAGCTTGTCCGTGCTTGTCGCCACGTCCAGTACGTCCGATGCGGTGTACGTAATCTTCAAAGGTATTTGGAAGATCGTAGTTGATTACGTGTGTGACGTTGTCAACGTGAATACCTCGAGCGGCTACATCGGTTGCAACAAGTACTCGCACATTTCCACTTTTGAATCGTGAAAGCGAACGTTGTCGCTGCATGTGATTTTTGTTGCCGTGAATTGATTCTGTACTAATGCCATTATGGTTCAGTTCTTTTCCAAGTTTTTCAACACTGTGCTTCATTGAACCAAAAATGATAACTCGTTTAAATGTCTCTGTATCATTGAGGAGTCCAGTGAGTGTCTCGAATTTGTCGTTACCATGGTATTTCACTACATCCTGAGCAATACTGTTTGTAACATCTTTTTTCTTTACTGAAACAGTAACTGGATCATCCATGAAGTCACTTACAATCGTTTTTGTCTTGTCGTCCATCGTTGCTGAGAAGAATAGTGTGTGTCGTGTTTTTGGAACTCCTGAAAGAATGCTTCGAATATCATGGATAAATCCCATATCAAGCATTCGGTCAGCTTCGTCTAGAACGATAGTGGTAAGGAGATGCGTTTTCAAGTCACCTCGTTCAATGAGGTCAAGAACTCGTCCTGGTGTACCAATGATGAAATGATTTTTTCGCTTCAAATCACGTATTTGCGGGCGAATATTTGTTCCACCCACACAGACTGTCGAGAAAAATCGGAAGCTGTGACTAAGTTTTCGAAGTTCATTTTCAACTTGAATTGCAAGTTCACGTGTAGGTGTAAGAATAAGGGTTTGGCCATTATGGTCTTTCTTAGTTCGCTCAATGAGCGGCACGAGGAAAGCTGCAGTTTTACCAGTTCCGGTCTCAGCAAGTCCTACAACATCTTTACCTTCAAGAATAGCTGGGATAATTTGATCTTGAATCGGTGATGGGCTCTTAATACCCATGTCTGCGATTGTTTTCACAAGACGTCGGTCAATATCAAAATCAGCAAACGTGTGTTTTGGCACGTATACTTCTTGTTCAACTTGAACTGGATTTTTGTTTATAAATTGTGACGGATCAAATGTTGGCATGACACGACCACCGCGTCCTCCAGAGCGACCTCCTCCACCACCTCCACGTGAAAAAGAGCCACGACCTCCTCCACGACTTCCGCCGCTATTTGGTCTTCGTCCGCCACTTTGTGCGCTATTAAAAGGTCGACGACGAGCCGAAGCTGGTCGACTTTGTCGATTATTTGTTGTTTGCATTAATTATTTAATTTTACGTTGTTTGCATATAGAGATGCAGAACACATCTCGGGGCAAGTGCAGGTTGTAATTTCAGAAACAGGTAAACGAATCTGCAGCTTCGGAAGCCCCACACGAGAATCAAAAGCTTGCGAGTAAGATAACACAATTTACTATAAGAGTCAAATTTTCGTATAGACTATTGAATATGGATATTTTGAAAAAAAATAATAAGTATTGCGTAGTAAGTGGGAATCGCTATAATGCGTCCTTATTATATTCGTTAATTTACTCAAATGCCCATCCTCAAGACACTTAAGAAATTTCAGTGGCATATCAAGGAATGGATTTTTCTCCAACAATTCAGTCTTCTTTTGGTGATTATATAGATTTGCAAAATCCTACTCTTATCTCAGGAGAGTTATTTAGTTTTGAGAATGTTAACTACGATGAGCAAGTGGTTGTAGTTTCCGATGGGTTTGCTGATGCTGTATCTGAAGAAACCGGCCTATCTGTAATCAACAAAGAAATCACAATTAACTGACAGAAATTTCTAGTTGTTGGCGTTATTGAGTCGAGTTCAAATGCATTTGCTCGTGGTGATGGTGTGATACTTGTGCCGTACAAAACAGTTGTCGGGAAACTGGTAAATGGGTCTTCGTTTTCTTCAGTTTCGATACTCCTAAAGGAATCGACTTATTTTGAGGTTGCAGGGCAACATATTTTAGCGGATTAAACACAGCGCGACAACTAACACATGATAGTGAGGATATTTTTACGATCCAGACTTCCCAAGCGTTTATCGAGTCAGCAGAACAGACGACACAAATGCTCAGTTTATTTTTAGGAATTGTAGGGGGAATTGCTTTATTTGTGGGGGCATCGGCACTATGAATATGATGCTTACAACGGTGACAGAACGTAGAAAAGAAATTGGACTTAGAAAAGCTGTTGGTGCACGAGACAGAGACATTATGTTTCAGATATTGATTGAATCAGTGACCCTAACGACGTTTGGAGGTCTTATAGGTATCTTACTTACTTTAGCTGTGGCAAAACTTGCAAACACGCTTCTTGCAGATAGTGAAATAATTAGTATTTTAGTTAATAGCAATGTCATCATGTGGGCAGCGGCGGTATCAGTAATCGTGGGTGTTGTTTTTGGTCTTTATCCAGCACGCAACGCTTTAAAGCTTTAACCGGTCGATGCCCTGCGGTCAGAATAGTCAATTTTACTGTACTATTACTACATATGGACCAACCCCACACAAAAGTTGTGTTTAAGAACGTTCTAATTATTTTTGTAGCCGCAATTGTGGTCTTTTGGATTGTCTCAACTGCATTATTTTTTGCACAGATGAAGCACTCAGGCGAACCCCTTGCAGGTAAAATTGTGTCAGTCACTGGAGAAGGTTTTACTATCAGTGGCGCACGGGAAAGGAAGAGTATTATTCAAGTTACAGATGAGACTAAAATTTTTCTGGGGCGCAATTCTAGGAGTACCTTTGAAGAGTTTGAAGTGGGTATGATGGTCCACATATTTGCAAAAAGAACTGGAGGTCATTTTTTCACTGCGTATAATGTGCGTGTGATTAGAAATCCATGAGTATGTTTGCTGCACTTGTAAATTATAGTAATAAACATAAG
>CAZYTF010000051.1:0-5940 GCA_964649535.1 uncultured Candidatus Saccharibacteria bacterium
GGTATAGACAATGTCCGAGTTTCATTGCCAGAAGAACGAGCTTATTTGTTTGAAACCGAAATCAAAAAGGGCACCTCTTTTAAAGAGATTAGAGGTTTGTTGGAATTTCGCTTGGAGGAAAATGTGCCTTTGTCGCCGCGGGATGCTTTTTTTGACTACGACATTATTGAAGATGTGAAGAATGAGGATATGTTGTTGGTATCAGTTACTGCGTATGCAAAAGATACAATCATGAGCTATTACGACGCATGTCTTGCTGCGGGAGCAGTCCCTATTTCGTTTGAGGTAGAAGCTCAGGCAATTGCACGTTCAGCTATCCCAAAAGACGATACTGATACACACATCATCGTGGACTTTGGTAAAACACGTACAGGTATTGGCATTGTGCACAAGAAAGTGCTCATGTACACATCTGCTATTGATATTGGTGGCGCAGATCTTTCGTCAGCATTATGTAAACAATTAGGGAACAAAGAAGAGTCTGAGCTAACTGAAATAAAAAATATGCAGGGTTTGGTTCGCGGGGCTGCTAGCTCTGAAGTGTATGATGCACTTATCCCGACCATGTCAGCAATCGCCGATGAAATAAAAACACGAATTCAGTATTGGAATTCACAAGGTATAGACAATGGACGCGGGATTGAATCGGTCATTCTTTGCGGAGGGAGTGTAAACATGAAAGGTCTGCCAAGTTATTTTACTGAAGTGTTGGAGATCGAATCTCGAAGAGCTGATGTGTGGCAAAATGCATTCTCTGTACAGAAGTCTGTCCCTGCAATTGGAAAGAGGTATTCTTATGGGTATGCAACTGCGGTTGGCTTAGCGTTAACTCCTTTTATGTAATATGGCAAATCTCATACCACCATCAGCAAAAAAACAAGTTTGTGTCGAGTATTGGGTACGCGTTGTTTCAGTGTGGCTATTCCTTGTGGGCACTGGGCTCCTTGTGGTTGCGGCACTAAATCTTCCCGTGTATATCCTCATTCAAAGCCAACTGGGTACGTATACAGATAAGTTCAATGAAGCAAATAATCAAAATTCAGCATTCGAAAAAATTGAATCTGAGATTGTAGAGTCAAATGAGATTGCAGAGTTGCTTTCTGGTGACAGGCAGACTGTATCTTTTGTGGGTCTGTTAAAAGAGTTTGATGTATTAGCGAGTGATGCAATCGATGTAACAAGTTTCAGTTTTGCTCGTGATGGTACTATTATTGGGACAATACATATTTCTGGAAAAGCAGCAGATCGGCAGTCCCTCGTTGCTTTTAGTGAGGCAATAGAAAATCACACTCTTTTTGAAAGTGCAGAAATTCCGCTCTCAAATCTTGCAAAAGATAGAGATATTCCTTTCACTATCACGGTCATACCGCGTACTAGTATTGAATAACATGTTAACAAAGAAAACCAAACGAACATTTATATTTTCTCTCCTCTACGCACTTTGTAGTGTTGGTGCCTTCGCTTTTCTTATTTATTTGATCATGCATGAAGGTGCAGAATTAAAAACACAGTCAGAGATTGTCTTAAAAAATAATGTGATGCAACAAAAGTATGCAGATGTGTTTAAGTCACTTGCTCTGACTGAAGAGGAGAGGGCTCTGTTGAAGGGACACATACTTACAGAGAGTGATACAGTAAAATTTTTATCTGAAGTTGAATCAATTGCTCGAAGAAATGAAGTAAATCTCACAACAAATTCATTGACTGTTTCAGACAAAAAAGAAGGTTCTTTTGAGATCCTTGTTATTAAATTTTCAGTAGACGGAGGTGAAAAAAACATTCATAAAGTATTGCAGGTGCTTGAAACACTTCCTTATTATAGTCAGGTAACCGAATTGCAGCTTGCGAGAAGAGAAAATGCGCAGCTCGACACAAGTCTTTCTGGCGCTCTTACCCTAACACTTAGTTTGCGTTAATATGATTGATAAAAATGATATTTTAAGGTTTGCAAAACACGTATATACACGTGGACAGGGTGTGCCTGACAGAAAGCTGCTACACCCTAAGCGAGACTGGGCGATAGGTTTATCAGTATTTTTGTTAATTGTGTTTGCAGGAGGTGTGCTTAGTACTAATTTATTTGAGGCATATAAAAACGTGCAAACAAGAAAAGTAGATGTTGCTATACAAATCCCCGTATACAAAGAGTTGCTCGTGAAGACTGTGTTAGAGAAATACTCTGAACGTAGTGAAATGTATGATTCTTTGCAGAAAAAAAGCATGGTTACTAAATTGGATTTGAAACAAGTGGATGAAACTCCTACTACAACTGATGTATCCATCATAGAACAAGAAATGATTCCAGAAAATGGAAAAAGCACAGAGTCTGAAGACTCAGCAAATAGCGACTCAGGAAAAGCTGAAGAGGGTACAGTACAGCTGGATGTGAGTTAGAAGTACCTCCTAGGAGGAGAGAATTTTTTCATGCAGCATGAACAGTAGACCTTTTAAAAATTTTGTTCCATGTTGTTCATAAAAAACATGAAAGCTTTTTGACCTCATGAGTTAAAAGAAAAGACCACGCTCAATGCGTGGTCTTTTCTATTGGGTGTCTCGTATCGATAACAGAAAATTACCCAGCGAACCCACATGCGGTTCCGAGTGGCTCATACCACTCGTTACTGATTACTTTTAGCAGGGGCTTGTTTATGGCAATATGTTACAAATATGATACCAAGGTTTGTTTTAAGTGATAAATTCGTTTATCATGATTTTATATGGCAAGTACTGAAATGATAGATATCGTAGATAAAGAAAATAATGTTGTGGGTATGACTGATGTCGATACTGCGCATAATGAAAAATTGATGCATCGTGTCGTTGGTGTATTTGTACTTAGTTCTGACGGTGACTTATATCTTCAAACGGGCAACAAGTATGGAAAACTTGATCTATCAGTAGGTGGGCATGTACAAAAGGGTAAATCCTATGAGCAGGCTGCCCGACGTGAGATGTTGGAAGAAATAAGGCTTGATGTACCTTTGACACACGTCTCCACATTCCTACCAAAAGAAGCTCGATTAAACCATTTTTGGGCAATTTTTACTGCTACAGCACCAGTAGGGTGGGTTTTTGCTGAAACTGAAGAAGTTCAATCACTTGAAAGAATAAGTATGGAAAAGATAAAACAAATGATGCAGTCAGAGCCGGATTTGTTCACTCACGGTTTTATGAATACTATGCAGGAGTTAATTCGAATTAAAAACATTTAAATTAGTGTAGTTTATTGTTCCGTCAGACTTATTAAGATTAACAAGTTATATTAACCCCTCTCAGTAGACCTCACTAGAGGGGTCATGCTAATTCTGGGAACTCGTCTACAGTAGCTGTCTCTCAAAATTTATCACTCGTTTTTTTTAAAAAATGATACAAAAACAGCCTGTCAAAACAAGTCGACTGACTGTTTATGCAGGCTTTGGTGAACTTTGTATTATGCAGTTCGGTTAAAGGTTACACGCCATCTTCCTTCTCGAAAGCGAACCATACGTTACTGTTCCAAACACCATCAAATTCGATGTCAAAAACATTTCGCTCAGAGCCAAGATACCATATCGAACAGACTCGGTTCTGGCCATCAACGAGACTTGGCTCGGTTGAGGCAATAGCCATGTCAGGTAACTCTAATTCAGTCGGAAGACACTGTTTATGTTCCCCGATAGCAAATACCACCTGCGGTTTTGTTGAACATAAATTGTATTGACTTGCCCATGCAAGTGCTTCTTTGCCAGTTGGAATGGCTTTCCCAAAATTTACCAGAACCACATTGCATTCCAAAATACTGCCGGACTGCGGTGGGTAACTGTCGCTGACATTACGAATTTCTGTTTCATTCATGGCGTGGGAACCAATTCCATCAATGGCTTCATTCCACGGACGCATTGGGTTAACTGAAACTGAGAGGGTATGTATACGACCTCCGTCTGGTGCTATGAGTGCTTCTTGCATTTTCTTACCTCTCACTTTTCGTCGCTACAGAGCGACGATTCCAAAATAACCATAGCACTTACGAAAGAATATACAAGGTTTAGCATTTAGTGTTCTTTACATAATTAAGTCACCGACTCGGACAGTTTTTACAAAACTGGAGGACAAGTATTAGTAAAGTTGTCCTACAATTAAACATTGAAAAACATAGCCAAAACCACCAGCGGTTCTGGGTTCTTATTGGGGTTAATATGGTGACCTTCAAAATATCGTTGTTTTGAGGCCTCTCGGTAGGTCTCGCTAGACTGTGCCCCCGGGAGGGATCGAACCTCCATCTAAAGCTTAGAAGTCTCTTGTTCTATCCATTGAACTACAAGGGCGGATGACATAATGGCGTGCCAACAGGCACTACCATAGCAAATTTTGGGGAAGTGGAACAGGGTGAAGCAGGTTTTGTGTAAAAAAAACGCCGAGAGATGATATATGAGAGTAAGACTCAAATATAAAATATCGGCGCCAGCAAAATGATTTGCATGTACATCTATCTTTTGCCAGGGAACTGCGCGGCCACTTCCCAAGCCGCGTGCACTGCGTTCATGGCATGTGTTTCTTCTATCACTTCGACACGTCGACATTCGACGATGCTGACTACTGGAGGAGGCATTTCTCGCATTGTTGCGATGATGTGCCGCCAACTGATCCCATTTTTATGGGCACTTATGCGAATAGCGTTACGCACCTCACTGCACAGCATAACGTTTCCTCCACTGTTACACGTTACACTGAATGTGCAACACTACACTTAAAAATACTCCTCAGGAAAATTGGGTCAAGGTAGTTTTGCACAGTGCAATTAGGAACGGAAACATCTGCTACGTACTTACATAGAGTGCGCGCGACAGGGGACGATGTTGAAACTTTTTATACAAAAAACACCAACGGATTGTGTAAGCGAATTCCGTTGGTGCTAGTATCGAGGTCGTTTAGTGGGCCTCAGCATCTGTGTGGGTAAGAGTTCTCTATCGTATGAGTAGACTTTTAATTGAATCACGTCGAGGCCTTTTGAAACACTTTTAGGGCCAAAGTCTGGAAAGGTACTGAAGACACGAGCATATTCGATATTTATGGTCCAGCCTTTGTGTGGGCCACTGATGTCGGTGAATGGTAGATAAATCTCCCAGCGATTGTCACCGCGAAAAAAGAACGGCGTTTTTCCAGTTGGACGCCACCCAATGATGTAATACTTAGGCATTGTCCCTCCTCCTAGTTTGGTTGTAACACAAAGATACCTAAAAATTCAAAAGTGGCAAGTTTTGAATACTTATAAAATAATAAAGCCCCTAAGTAGGGGCTAAGTTGATGTGTGCGCGATGAGAGACTTGAACTCCCGACATCTTCAGTGTAAATGAAGCGCTCTACCAACTGAGCTAATCGCGCATGTGTTTCCTGTATTCAGGTAAAGCATATAGTACTTGTTTTTCAAAATATTTCAATATGTCTAGGGTGCGGTATACTCTTCTGTAATGATGGAGATATATTGCATTGTAAGTGGACAAGTCCAAGGTGTCAGATATAGGGACTATGCACAAGTTTCAGCAAACGGACTTGGTCTTTCTGGGTGGGTTAGAAACCTGCCTGATGGGTCAGTGGAAGTATGTGTGCAGGGGCTGCCCGATACACTTAAAGAGTTTGTTGAATATTTGCATGAAGGCTCACTTCATGCGAAGGTTGAGGCTGTCTCTGTTGATTGGCGTACAGCAAAGAAGGTTCTCGATGATTTTTCGATACAGTTTTAAATATGGATATACAGATTATTTTTGAAAACGATGATGTGTTGGTTATTAATAAACCGGCGGGTGTTATGGTGCATCCAGACGGCCATTCAAAAGAAGTAACGATTGCGGATTGGTTTTTGGGCCGTGTCCCAGAAGCACAGGGTGTTGGTGAATCGCAAACTTCTCCAAAGGGGGAGGTGCTCGAAAGGTCAGGGATAGTCCACAGGCTCGATAAGGAAAC
>CAZYTF010000052.1:0-5894 GCA_964649535.1 uncultured Candidatus Saccharibacteria bacterium
TCCCGCGCACAGTGGCGACATCAGTTATTTTTTTGTATTTATTTGGGGCGGGCTGGGGTTCTATCGTTACCTAAATGATGCGACTATACACAATTTTCAATCAAACCAACAATTCAAACCGGGGTTTATTATGGGTGTCGAAGCTGTGTTCTTGGAATTAGCATATAACGGCTTCTTTCTTCTGTTATTTGGGAGTTACATTTTTTATTATTTACCAGCTAATTTAGGTATTTTCTCACACCTCTCATGTTTACAAGTCATACCTTTCTATTTTTTGGTTGGTCTGTTTACTTCGAGTCTAATTTTTATTCAAAACAAAATCGGGTATGGCAAGAATTTTATCATTACAATTTCACTCTACTGGATGGCAATCGCATCAATTGCACTTTTCTAATTTAAAGGACCAAGTTTTGTATGTACTGAAAAAAAATAACGGCTCAAACAATATCTAAGATTCTACACTGTTTTATTAAAATAATCCCACACTTTTTTTGCTTCTCCCACAGCACGCCCAACACGCAGCCTACTAAGACCAGCAGGATATACGAGCATCATGTCCTCAAGTTCAGGTATATTTTCCTCTTGAGACTTTTTGGTTATATATTCTTGTGTTCGAGGTGTATGGTACCAGCTCGTAACAACAATGGTCTTACCCTTTCTGAGCAAATCGTCAGGGTACTCATCAAATTGGTGGCCAGTGTGAAGTATTTCTGGATCATGCTCACTAATTCGGATTACTTCTGCAGGAATTCCATACGTTTTTTGAACATCCCCTGACTCAATCATTTTTCTAAAAGACTCACCCCTACCTTCGCCGCCATTGTAGTAGAGAGTAGGAGCATGTAATTTATAATCTTCTAATTCTAGCTCTTTTATACGTTTGTTTGCCCTTAACGCAGTCACCTCTTTAACAAGTTCGAACCCTTTTTCAATACGTTCTTTTGTTTGATTAGCTACACTGTCTTCTGCATTATGAGCTTTCTCTTCCGAAAATTCATGTTCAGGCCCAGACAAGACCCATATAGTTTCCCAATCTACACTTGGCTCGAATTCACCATTTTCAACTTTTTCTTTTATAGACTTGAGGTAGTTTAAGAAAAGACCACGCGCATTCCGTTCTTCTTCTGAATACTGTCTATATTTAACCATCTCCATAATGTAAATATACTATCATAAAGAAGTTATCGGAAACCATCGTTAACACGGTGTAAGAATTTTACAAAAATATATAATTGTAGAATGCGTTGTTAGCTGAATATTGACAAATAGTATTTTGCAATGCAATTTTAGACTTGGATGTACAACAACAAAGGAGATCGACAAATGAATACACTGCAATGGAAAACTTTTTTTCTGGAAACCAACAGGCACTACGGTCCTGTAACGTCAGAAGAGGAATGGAGAAACTTACGCACCCAGCACGGGACACTTGAAAAAGGGATTTCGGTTCTGACCAGAGCACAAAATAATCCTGGTGCAACCAAAAAATACAACATGCCAAAGTTCGATTTTCATCCCTTTGTCTTCGACAAAGCTTGTGAGACAGCGCGAACGCCGCTCTATGAATGGGCGGCTGAGCAAGGGATAGACTTGACTGCCTAAATCAACCACGAACTCATACCGGTCTAATTTTAGGGCGTTTTTTATATACCAAGATCCAAACATATTCTACTCAACTGGATTGATGCTTGACATAAATATTTATATATGTTATGCTTTTATTTATCAGATAAAAGCTGAGTTTTAAAACACAGTATTATATGTTTGATGACTTAGTAACTAATTTCTATTTAGATATGCAATCAGGAAAAATCGCAAACTTAACTGACCGAGGTTTCGGTTTCATCGCTCAAGAAGGTGAGGAAAAAGAACTTTTCTTTCACTCAAACGAGCTCAAGAACATACAGTTCGATGAACTACAAGAAGGTGACGAAGTTACATTCGAAGTAGCAGAAGGTCCAAAAGGACTAAACGCGGTGAATGTAAACAAGGTATAAGCCTTCAAAAAATCCCTCACTAGAGGGATTTTTTGTTGCCAAAAATACGTTTACACCTTCTTTACATACTCAGGTTTTATATAGATACCCTTCATGCCTTCAATTTTTCCAGTCAGTCCTTCGAGCTCATCAGTAAGGCGAATATTTTTGACCTTTGTCCCCTGTTTTAAACCTCCTGAACTACCCTTAACTTTTAAATCTTTAGTGACAATAACCGTATCGCCGTTTTGTAACACATTCCTATTTGCATCTCTAATTTCAAGTACATCCATATGATTTTTTACTCATTTGCTAAGTGCCATCTACTATATACCATTTAGAGTCAAATACAGCCAAACGTTTTAAATAGTCAGAAAATTACTAAAGGACACAAGACTTAAAAAAAATCACCAACCTGATATACTTATCATATGTCAACATATAATTGGTACCAAACACTTATCAAGCCTGAATGGGCACCACCAAGCTGGTTATTTGGACCAGTATGGAGTGTTCTTTATATTATAATTGCAGTGTCTTTTGGGTACGTAGCCTACAGATATGCAAAGGGGCTTCTGCCTTTCATGGTTTTACTACCGTTTATTCTTAATCTTATTTTTAACTTCGCCTTCACTCCCCTACAATTCGGCCTCCAAAACAATCTCCTGGCTGCAATCGATATCGTACTTGTGCTCGGCACCATCATTTGGGCGGGGTATGTTATTTACCCGTATGCACCATGGGTCGTGTATGCAAATATCCCCTATCTGCTCTGGGTTTCATTTGCTACTGTTTTACAACTCACCATTACATACTTAAACTTATAAATCACATGACCATACTCCAGCTTTTCTATTTATATGTAATGACAATCCCTGCCTTTTTTCTCATTGATATGATTTGGCTTGGGACTGTTGCAACAAAATTTTATCAGTCGCAAATAGGATTTTTACTTGGGCCTGTAAACTGGATTGCTGCAATAGTTTTCTATCTTATCTATATAATCGGAATACTCATTTTTGCAGTACACCCAGCGCTGGAAACTGGTTCACTCGGGAAGGCAATAATATTGGGAGCGTTATTTGGATTCTTTGCATATGCAACCTATGACTTCACAAATCTTGCCACACTCAAAGACTGGCCAATTCTTGTTACTATCGTAGATATTTTCTGGGGAACCTTCCTTACAAGTAGTGTCGCGGCAGTCAGTTATCTTCTTGGCAAAACTTTTCTTCTTTAGAACATGCTACTAACACAACTCATTCTCACACTAGCAAGCGTTGGTTTCTTTGTGACAATTCTTTTTGTTGTATCTTGCATCATTAAAAGAAATGATGTGGCTGACGTTGCGTGGGGCACAGGAATTTTTATTGTTGCACTCGTGAGTTATTTCACTGGAACAAAAAGTGATGTGGCTTTACTCCTTACTACCCTCGCAGGCCTGTGGGGATTACGTTTAACACTAAGAATTTTTCTACGTAATCGAAATAAAACTGAGGATTTTAGGTATAAAAAATGGAGAGATGCATGGGGCAAGTGGTTTTACCTGCGAAGTTTTTTCCAAGTCTATCTGTTCCAAGGTTTTCTGATGATTGTAGTTGGTTACTCGTTCATACACGCAAACCTATATGAGGAAAATCTTGAATTACACTTATTTACGTTCATCGGACTCGTAGTGTGGCTAATTGGATATATATTTGAGGTTGTCGGTGATTGGCAGCTTGATAATTTTATCAAACGTAAACCAGCTCCAGGAACGATTCTTTCGAGTGGACTTTGGAAATACACACGTCACCCGAACTACTTTGGTGAAGTAACATGCTGGTGGGGTATCTGGCTCATAATAGCTTCATTACCATTCAGTTACATTGCACTAGTGAGCCCACTTACCATTACGTTTCTTATCTTAAAAGTTTCAGGAATTCCTATGCTCGAAAAAAGTTTTGCTGGCAACTCAAATTTTCAAGCGTATAAAAAACGGACAAGTGCATTCTTTCCCCTTCCCCCTAAATACAACATCTGATATGAAACGAGTGGTTGGACACGACAAAATGCAATCGGAGTATTCATATATAAAAACTGAAACAGTTGGCCAGAATTTTGATTCTGACTTTAAACCCCACCTCACACCACAAGAAATGCTTGAATTGGGAGTTTTTGGTGGCCTATATTTTTCAGATAGACCAGAAGAATTTCCAAAAACTTGGTTTAAAAAAGCTGCACTTTCAATTGATGGGAAACCCCACAGAGAACTAAACTACTATGGAGTGAATGCAAGCCAGTCACTGTCAATCTGGAAATCAAAAGGATGGATACACAAAGATGACCCCAGAGGGTGGTTTCAGTGGTACTGTCGCTACTACCTTGGTCGCAGACATGAAGACGATGAACGACAAATAAAGCGCTGGAAAGCCATCACGCGCCACGCTTCCCAAATTGCTCACAATTGTAGAGCTGGTGACCAACACTGTCGTCCTCGACAGCGACAAGCAATACTCCACTGGGCCTACGACCCACGAAAGTTATAGAACCAACATAATGATACAGGCTCAGGATAGTTATAAGAGGATTGAAGCATTCATACAAAAGTGCACTTCTGTATGAATGTAGAAACAATGCTCCTAAAAACGTACAAAATTTTTGCATCAATTATAGCTGTACTTTTATAGAAAAAATGAAGTAATGAGTGCACCGAGCACAATGCCTGTACCAAATGCAAACAAAGCTTTGTATGACCCGCCTTCTTCCTCTAGCTTGGGTACTCGACTAGAATTATTATTTATAAAAAAAGAGGCTGACTCTGAGGAAGGTGTATTATTTTGTGATGACATCTTTTCTGGGACGAGTGTGGGCTTTTTAATATCTTCATGAATCATCAATGGCTTTTGCTCGCGCTTAGCAACTGACTGCTGATTTGGAAACGTAATCGACTTATTTTCGATTTCTGCTAAACGCTCATCAAGAGTTGTTGCATTAGATTCCTCCTCCACATCTTGTGTTATGTGGATTCCGTTGTTTTTTTCATCTCTTTTGATATCTGACATATAGAATTATTATTTATAAAAACAAACGCATAGGAACTATCTTACTGACATTATAGTACAAACTTCAGTCTTTCATACTGCATGGTCCATGATAAAATATTTTAATGTCACAGGATCAAAAAAAATTACTTACCGTACTCGAATCACTTGAAAGTTTAACAAAAAAACAAGCATCTTTACGATACGCATTTATCAGAGGGGTGATATACGGGCTCGGCACTGTTATCGGTGCAACCGTACTTTTGTCTGTCCTCACCTACTTCTTTACAGGAATGTTTAATTAATTGAGTTTTATACAATCAATGCTATATAGTAATAAGTCAAAATTTTCACAGATACTCAAGTGAAAAACTGAATGAGAGAATCATACGCATATAAACCTATAAAAGCTATAGATATGTTGAAGCAAATATTTCCTATCGCTAGCGGTATGATTATTCGCGTATACGAATATCCAGCAATACTTAGTGAAGCAATTATAAAATCATTTGAAAATGGTGACAAAGCTCCGTATAAAAATAATATAATTACAAAGAGGCGAGGGTATCTATCCACCAGAAATACAATCGACTCAAAAAAATGTGCGATCTTGGGTGGCAATGAACTGCTAACTCTTTTACTTATACAAAACATTGTACTGTCACCAATAATGACACCTGCTGCAGTACAAATGCCTAAGAAAAACGGATTAATGCCTCCCGCTGCAAAACTCATCAGTACTAAATGATATGGGAGTCCCGTAAATGTAGTTAAACCTCCGATTGTTCCAAGGACAAACATCAGTAAGAATGCATTATCAGTTCCAACATACGCAATAAGCGTCTCCGACGGAATAGATCCCAGTGCAAAAGAAACAGAGATAAACACTATACTG
>CAZYTF010000053.1:0-5888 GCA_964649535.1 uncultured Candidatus Saccharibacteria bacterium
CGAGTTAGTCATTCTGTTCAAAATAGGTTCGAGCAAAGGTTAGTAGTTCACCGCAAATACCAAAACCCAACAAAGCCTAAGCTTTGTTGGGTTTTGTCGTATTTTGCGAGAGAGTAAGGGATTCGAAAAGGTTAACTAATATTTTGCGACTGAAAGGAGCAAAAATATTGATAACCTGTACTGAAGCTGTAAGCTTCGAATCCCCCCCCCCCCCGCATCATCGTGCTAGCACGAGACACTGTGTTTCGAGCTAGTTTTGTTACAATTACCAGATGAGCCAAAGTACTCACGCATTATTCTTGATAGACCTACAAGTTGGAAATATTGATCATCTTTTCCAACCAGATCTCATAATTAAGGCAAATCAGACGGTATTACAAATAGCCCGAGAAGCTGGTATTGATATTTTCCATTTTAAATACCATGAGGAAAAGCGTGACTATGAACGCTTCGGTGAACCTTGGACTGCAGTTGGAACTATCGAAGGTGAATTTCATTCAAAACTTGCTCCCAGTGGTAGTGAGATCACATATACAAAGCCAGCTTACGGAGCTTTTACAGTTGAAGGTCTGGAGAAACAATTAAAGGAAAAAGGTATAGAGACGATCTGGCTTACAGGAGTCATGTCTCAAGTTTGTGTTCTTGCAACGGCCTATGAAGCTTATGCTAGGAAATTTAAGGTTAATGTAATTCAGGAAGCAGTTGGCGCCACAAGTGAAAACAATCTCAATATAGGACTCGAATGGATGCGCAAATACGCGAGTGCCTTAAAAACACTAAAAGAATTTGAGAAACACTTCGAACCAAAATAAACCAGATTGCTAGTATTAAATTATGCGTTCGAGACGCTTCGAACAAGTGTTTGAAAACATAGTGATTCCATCAAACAGGGCTTGACCGCTCACGGTTCTAGCCCGAGACGGCCCGCATCTTAGAGCTAGCACGAGACACTGTGTTCCGTGCTAGTTTTATGTATGATAGTTATATGAATAAAATCCTAGAGAAGATATACAGTGAGAAAGATTTGCCAACCAACATTGCGGTGTTCTTTGGCGCGATGTCTTTTCTTTATGTATATATTCGCTTTGACAATGACCCGTTTCTTGGACTTGTTGCCCTTCTTTCGGTGTTTTCTTTGGTAAAGGTTGTGTCAGGAATAGCTATTGAAAAATATAAATATAAACAACAACGTATCTTAAATAGAAGATATTATTCTGATTTAGAACAAGGTGTAATCTCTGCATTTACAAAGAATGGAACGTGCTTCCTGGTTTTAAAGGATTTAGAAAAAGGAAAGTTTGATGTTGATAGTGATGGACTTGATTCCTTGGTTGCGAGAGGAGTGGTTGAATTTGTTGATAGGAGTTTTGGAGATGGCCCCACTGGTTTTCAACTAAACGAAGAGGTGTACCGTATGTTTTTAAATAAGTAGTTCAAGACATTATTGAACCAAGTTCTCAAAAGTAGTGAATTGGTCAAACAGGGCTTGTCCGACCACGGTTCTAACTCGAGACAGCCCGCCAAGAATACCGGTTATCGGTAGACCCTGAGGCCTATATTTACAGCCTTAGAATAGATGCTGTTTCGAATCCCTTAGCGTTCACCGCTAACGGATTCGAACTTTTTAAATTTCTCTCCTGATTACACCTGTAACTTTACCTTGGACCTCTATATTTTTTACATAGAAAGACTTGAAAGGCACCCTTTTCGTTGCACACCGTTTCTAAAGTATTATCATTTAGAAACACAATATGGCAAAACAAGGATTTAGAATTGCAAAAGAGATTAAAGACGAGACTATCGAAACTCGTCGATAACCAGGGATGCGAGCGTGCTTGTATATTTTTTGATGACACACATTTACACAGACGCATCATGTGGCATCGTCCTCACTTGAGAATCTCACGTCGTTTCAACATTTTGTTCAACTATGACCGTTTCAATGCAGAGTGTATTGCAATGTCTGACGTTGCCGATGGAAACGAGGTAATCTTTACTACCGAGCCACTGGACGCAACACATTGCCGCTTTTACCTTGACGGAGAAATGATGTCGAGGCAACCCGCAGTCCTGTGGCTTAATGAGCATTATCCAGATTGGCAAAATCCTGGTGCATACTGGAATTGAGACTCCGAGTCCACTCGCAATCGCGAGTGGACTCATTTTAATCTCGGTGGAAACTATAGACAATACATATTTATTATTGCATTGTTTGATAAGAAAAAAGCTCTTTTTAGAGCATACATACTCTATGGAGAAGTCACATGACCCATAAAAACTGCGTATGTGTACCACCTCCGATTAAACATTAAATTGCCTGCAGACAATTTTTTTTGCGATCCCTGATATTGCAGGTAGATAACTCAATATACGAGTGCTCCCCGATAGGGTGTCCGATCATAGCCCCATTGAGCTCATTTTATATAATGATGCAAAACTTGAATAGTTATTTCTTTCTCTCTTTTATAAATGCGTTGTACATTGAGTCAGGGTTGATGGGTTTTTTAAGATCATTAATGCCATCAAGTTTCAGTGCGTCTCCATAGCTCACTACGGCATCTTTGCCGAGTGCTTTTGCTACATACAGTGCATAGTCTGCCTGCATGCGCACTTCTTTTGACTCTTGCTCTTCATCCCAAGGAGCAACCCCAACGCTTACTGAAACGTCCACACCATTCTTTTCATTCTCATCATGGCTTCTCTCTTCCATAATTTTTGTAGTTGCGTCCATGATTCTCCCTGCTATTTTGGTCGCATTTAAAATGTTGCTGTCGGGTAAGATAATCACAAATTCATCTCCACCCACTCGAGCAAAAGTGTCACTTGAACGAAGGATTTCTCGCACATGTTTTGCAATACTTTTCAAATATTCATCTCCTGAACTATGTCCAGATGTGTCATTTAGTTCCTTGAACTTGTCTAGGTCAAAAGCAATCAAGAATGGCGTTTTTTCGATACCGTTTTCTTTATTGAGAACAATTTCTTTTCTTATGTCTGATAGTGCAATCTCCAACGAAAGAAGGTTTGACAAGCCTGTAAGTGAATCTGATAAAGTTAGTCGGTACATCGCTTCACAAGTCGCCCTATCTTCGGGGGAAAGAAGAGTATTTTTGAGGAAGGTATTAAATCCGTCAACTACTGCAATTTGTTCTTCTGCGCCACTCGGATTCGCATCCTCGGCCCTATCATTTAATGAATGTTTTTCCATATCTTAAATTATATACCACTCTGAAAGTTACTGTTGAAGTTCGGGAAACGTCATCACTTTATTCCTTGCCTATATACTCGGCACAGGTCTTTAGATGCATTTTTTAGGTTTTGCCTCCTTGATTAAAATACCCAAGATACTTCAGTAGAATTTAGTATCTCGTTTAAGTGCTTTAGATTCGCTAATTTTCTGAGTTACCTCGGCGCCACTCATGATAGGCATTGATACGTCTAGCAAAACCAAATCAATTTTTTTTTCGGCAAGAATATCCAGACATTCTTAACCATTTTTTGCTTCGACTACTTCATATCCTTCGAGCTCTAATTTTTTGTGTAATGCTTTGCGCAATGATTGCTCATCATCTACACTTATTTCAAGTGAAGCGGTTTCATAAGTCTCAGAAAATTATCAAGGTCATGTAGCTTTAGTGTGCAAGCGCTACACACGTAATGGGGGAGTGAATGTGCGAAAAAAGTGTAGTTTTGGCTTCTCGCATCGTTGCGCCTGTAGTAACAACATCGTCAAACAGAATAATGTGCGTCCCTCGAAGAGGTGCAAGTTTGTCGACATTGACAGAAAAAGCACCGGACACATTTTTAATCCTTTTTTCTTTTGAAAGTGATGACTGCGGAGCGGTATGTTTGTTGCGCGTTAGTATGTCAGTTCGAATCGTAACGTGATTCATTTTGTGCGTAGACACCTGTGCTATTTGTTCAGATTGGTTAAATCCACGTTCTCTATATCTTCTGTTTGAGAGTGGTAATGGAATTAAGATATATTGTTGCTCAGGTTTTGAGAGTAGCCATGTTTCAAGAAGTGCTGCAGTGAGTTTTAACGCGTGTTTGTTGCCGTGAAACTTAATGAGATGTATAGCAGCGCGCATCTCAGGATCTCTGAATGAACTGAGCGAAATGACTTCTCCTGTAGTCTGGATGTGAATCTTGTTTGTAAAATGTTGTGTCTCTAAGTTTGCTATAATTTTCTCGTCTTCAGTAGGTGGAAAAATAAAATCAAAAGTTTCACGCAAAATTAACAGCATTGTTTTTAGTATTGATGACATAGGTGGTAAACTAATATAAGCATGGCCTTCAACTTTAAACGTCTCTTTTCAACACTTAACACATCTAACGCATCTGGTCCACAGAGAGTGGTCGGTGTTGATATCGGTTCTTCATCTGTTAAAGTGGTAGAATTAGAACAAGGTGAGAAAGCTCTTCGGCTTACAACCTATGGCGAACTCCAGCTCGGACCGTATGCGCAAGAGCCTCTTGGCAGCAATGTCGTGTTGCCACTTGCACAGAGAACCGAAGCTCTCGTTGACGTATTACGTGAATCTGATGTGCAAGCATCTAAGGTAGTCATCACCTTGCCATTAGCAGGAAGCTTTGTTACCACTATTGCGATTACAGCTAAACCACAAGACGATATTGCTCCTCGCGTAAATGTCGAGGCAAGAAAGTATATTCCTGTGCCACTTACAGACGTTGCGCTCGAATGGGTTGAGGTTGATCCATTGAAAAATACTCCACAATCAGTTCGTGAAGTACTGGTAGCAGCGATTCAGAATGACGTTCTTGCAGATTCTCGAAAATTGCTTGCCTCAATTCAAAAAACTTCTGGTTCACCTGAAATTGAGGTTTTTAGTGTGATACGCGCAATTACAAAAGAAACAGATGAGTCACTTGCGATTATCGATCTTGGCGCAAAGACAAGTAAACTTTATATTTCTGAAGGCGGTTTTTTGCGCCGCATTCACCGCGTGCAAGGTGGTGGGGCGCTTGCGACACAGCGTGTCGCCGACCTTCTTAGTGTATCGTTTGAAGAGGCAGAAAACATAAAGCGTAATTTTTCTAGTGAGGCGCCAAAAGCTTCTGACATCAAAAAAGTAGTTTTAAGTTCGTACGAACGACCGTTGCAAGAATTTAAGCGAGCTTTGAGTCAGTATGAAGTGAGAAGTGGTTCAGAATTTTCACGAGTAGTTATTACTGGAGGTTCAACGCTGTTTCCTGATTTCCAGCAGTTCACTAACTACGCGCTCGATAGGCAGACGTTTAAGTCAAACCCTTTTACAAAGGTTGGGTACCCAGCTTTTATGGAGGACACAATAACAGATATCGCACCAACATTTACTGTAGCACTCGGAGCAGCACTGCGTGCATTTGAGTAATTGAAGCTGTCCACATACCAAATGTGATATGTGCACAAATAGAACGTATACTATTTACATATGGCAGATCTTCAAAAGCAATCATCGTTTATTCCACAGCGGCCATCTAAAGGCAACGTGAAACCTAAACGTATGCGTAAGATCTACGTACTCAATTACGTCACGTACGTCATTTTTTTTGGAACCCTCATCGTAACAGCAGGAGTTTTCTTTTTTGGGTGGTCGCTCGATTCTCAGATAGATACTCTTGCCAAGCAATTAGACGCAGAGCAAAGTGTCTTCAATGAAAATGAACTTGCAAATGTCAAAATTCTTGACACAAAAATTGATACTGCAGAAGGCATGCTTAATAATCATGTTTCAGTCGTCTCGATTCTCGCTGCAATTGAACAAAGTATTGTGGGTCCAATACAACTCCTTGATTTTGTATATACGCGCACCGGACAGTCAGACGCACCGCTCGTATCTTTAACTGCAGAAACAGATTCTTTCAATACTGTACTTTTTCAAAAT
>CAZYTF010000054.1:0-5744 GCA_964649535.1 uncultured Candidatus Saccharibacteria bacterium
CCCTGATTTTTATACACCAATCTCTTTTTCCTCGTCACGTTCGATCATCCCGATGCGTGCAAAAAGTTCTAAGAGTTCAAGTGCGGGGCAGCGCTTCCCTCTATTGTTTTGAGGAAAGTACCTGTCGATATTTTTAGACGCAACAGGAATGCCGAGTCCTTGGAATACAGTTTCAATATCGCTCTCGTCATCCATATATGAACGTTCAACAAGACTGATATAAGTACCGTGTATATGTCGGCTTACTGCCCACTTCCCTCCCATAGCGGGAGGTAGATATCGATTATCCACAAAAATCTCCTTTCTTGAATGAACTAAAAACAGAGCCTGCTTTGAGGCGGGCTCTGTATTGGAGACATATATAAGTGTTATCATCCAATGCACAACCAGCCTCGAGGGCTCGTAAGGACGACTAGCAGGCCAGTTGTATATACATTCATTACTCCCATGGTACTAAAAAAACCGCGCGCGTCCAGCACGTGCGGTAGTGAAGTGAGTTGGTTTAGGCTTGGAAGGTATTCCTCCCATGTTCAGACAGGGTAAAGCTTTTTTTTTGCTTAACTCATCCTATCTTACTCTAAGCTCCTGCGGTCGCCCGCGTCGCCATGTATCCGTACATGGGATGCATAACATATATAGCGGGAGCATTTACCTGTTCCTAATTGTTGGAATCGCCTGTTGGTCTCTTCCAACTCACTTCACCAATAACATAGCATAACTATCCTTGAAAACTAGAGCAAAAGAAAACCACCATCTATGGTTATCTTCCATTGTAGATGGTGGTAGAAATTTTATTGCAACGCAAGTGACCATTCACTAACTTCAACGATTGGTTTTTTGCCGTCCTGTTCAAATTGTTTTGGTATATACGTGGCGGAATGTTGTAGTGGTGAAAGTGTGATATTCAGTCCACTAATTTCTCCATTCCGGATATGGCCCATTCCGGAGTCAGTGACTGTGCCCCCAAAAATTTGGGCAAACAATCTCATAGCAGCTTCTTCCTCTTGCTGATCGAATACCAGAAATTTTCGGTCTTGACCAAGAGGAACTTGTTTTTTGAAAGCTTGAAGGTGTGGCAACACCTGCAAAAGAAAAGAATTTCGTGAAAAATCAGGGTCTAACATCGGTAGTTCTTTCTCAACTGCATAGCCTTGCCCTACAGAAAATTTTACTATTTTCATTTTTTCCTCCATCAAACTTAAAAGCTAAATTTACTATGTTTCTCTATCTTGTCAAAAGGTTTCGTCATTTGAGATGAGTTTGGTCTTTTGTAATCTATATTTTGTCACCTATCACCTTTAAGTATAATTTTGCTCCACTTGCTCTAGTGTGTCGCAAGTTTTGTAATGCAAAGATAATGGCAACTCGGTTGTCTACTTAGAGAATGCGTCCCTGTTTACATCAGCTTCGGTCATGCCGGTTTTTAGCTTGAAGTTTGATAGCACTACAATTTGAATTTCATTCCCCTGCTGTTGGAGGAATTGTGCAACTGAAATTGTACGCCTGACCTGACGATGCTAGTCTTGCCATCGTAACGGCCCGATGCGTCCATGCTTAAATTTAGGTAGTGGTACAAGGAGGCATTTTATGTAAAGTTGACCTAAGCCAATTTTAGATTTGAAGTGGATTCAAATTTAATAATCTGATATGTTAAGAAGGTCGACGCTCAAAGAGGAGAATCGATATGGAGCACCGGAAAATGACTTCCGTGTGAAATCTGCTGGTCGCGGAGCTGTTGCTACCTATAGGTCCAACTAATGGGTAGATGATGAAATCGAGGCGGGTCCCAACGGCATCCTCTGAGCCTCTCATTACAGGGATTAAATGTGGTATCCCTTGCAGCATCTAGCCCTTTCGTTATAGGTAGGGCCCACCACTAGTTGTCCTCCAAAGACACTAGGAACGATAGAGTGTTCAGACCAAGCCACTGCCTGAAATATGGTGGTAGATCACATAACCATAAGGTTGGGCAACACACGGCTCTGTCCTGGTAAAGTGAGGAATAACCTTGCAACCGTGTAACTAATCCGGCAATTGTCGGATTTTCTTTTTTATAGATTTTAATCAGGGACCCGAAACGTTTTTGCGTTGCTGTATAAGCTTAAATTTAGTGTTGGCCGTCTGGTACGGAGTTGGAACTTTTGTTGTATAAAAAACCCGCGTGAGATTGCGGGCACCAAGTTTGTAGCTTGAGGGTGACCGGTCAGGGTATCTTTAAAGGAGAACTACTTCTAAGCTCACCTCCCCTCTACATACAAAATTGACTCAACTAGTATAGTAGTTTTTGTGCGAAGTTCAATGTCTGACCGTCTGGTACGAAGTTGGAACTTACTATGAAATATACCTCTCCCTATTTATGTGTGGAGGGGTATGGATTTAGGAGAAAGTAGATTTCTTGCACAGAATCAATCAGGGCAACACGCCTGCCAAACAGACTTGCAGACGATAATAAAAAATATATAGCTGTAGAGAAGAATGGATAGAGCGAGCAGCGGCAACCACGCGACAGCAGAATTTGCTCCGAGAGTTACTGCCGAAGCTCCAGCAACCAACAAAGACAACATCATCAACGTAGTCAGTATTTTGGTAGCTGTTTGCTTTTTTGTAATTTTGTTAAGGAACTTGTTGAACTTGTTCATGTGAGCCTCCTTACTTCAAGCGCCCTTTTCTAGACGCCTTTAAATAATATAATAATAATGTAAAAAGTCAAGTTTATAATGACTGGGATTTATTATATCTTTTAACAAACTTGTCAATATCATCGATGTGAATTTTAAGAGAATGATAATGATCAACATCTCCTTTAAACCTAAGTCCTTCTCCTAAATTTGGATACTCACCTTGGAAACTATTTATGTATCTGGACCCATATTGTGACTGTATACTTAACTCGCCTCTTGAAACATCTCCAAACTCTACAAAACCATTCGCATCAGCTATATACTTTTCTGAAACACTTGGTGTTTTTCATTTTTAGAATTTTCTATATTTAAAGGATATCATATCAAGAAATCGAACTTTTATTCAGTTACTAAATACCGCTTCAATATTGTTACCGTCTGGGTCAAGTACAAAGGCGCCATAATAATTTGCGTGGTATTCCTCTCGTGTGCCCGGAGCACCATTATCTTTTCCACCAGCTTCTAAAGCGGCTCTGTAAAAAACGTCTACCTCTTCTTTGGTATCAGCTTTCCAAGAGACGTGTACGGGACCACTCTTGTGGTCAGTAACTGTAAACCATGTATCTGCTTTTTCGCCCTTCCCTAGTCCAATAAATGTATCGTCCCCGTAAAGTATTTTATAACCAAGTGGCTTCAGAGCTTGTAGATAAAATTTCTTAGTTGTTTCTAGGTCGCTAACCCTGATTGTTATGTGGTCTATCATGAGTGTATTGTATCAACTCTTTGGCCATCCGGGAGACTTAATTTTTAACGACCTTTAGAGAGTATCAAAATGGATATACTCTTGTGGTGTGACGTTGGAACCGCTTTACAAACTGCCAAATCGTGGTAATTTACCTTCAAAATAAACCAAGTTCCTTAAGGAGGAAATCATGCCCGGATTAAATGGAGAATTCATCCCCTACCCACCGTTGGCTCAGTCCAATTCCCACCACAAAGCACGTGGGAGCAGTCAACGTTTCCTGCCTGATGTGCCTGAAAATCTGCACCGCCCAAATCACGAATTCATGTCTGACGAAGAACTTCGCCAGTACGTGGAAAAAGAGTTGTCGCAGGTACGAGAAGAGTACGGTAACCTCGGCCATGAAGAAGCCAGTAAGGGTGGTACGCGACACGTCGATTTCTACAAGATGATGCGTGACAAATTCCTGATGCCGAATCTGTGCTATCTCAAGGTCATCGGGCGTTTGCCAGAAGGAATTGATCTGGCAGCGATTGGAGTTGAGCTGGAAATTCCTGACGGCATCAAGTAACCAATCTGCCAGAAACAGATACACGACCTCGCATTAGCTTGTGGGGTCTATCTTTCTTTTTTGCCGTCTGGTACGAAGTTGGAACTTTACTTTAGTTGATTAATTTTAATATGTGAACTATAGTGAATTACCTTAATAAAGGAGAGGTTGAATGGAAACAGATAACAACATTCGCTGGTGGCGATTCACCCCGTGGGTAATTGTCCGAAAGCGTATCTTGACGGATGAACACTTCGATTTGGAGAAGTTTGCCCTCAAGCACAAGCTCGATGCTGTACAGGTCAGACGACTTGCTCGAGGTCGACAATTCAGCTTCTGGCCGGAATTGTGCGCAGCACTTAGCGAAGAATCCGGTATATCTCGGCAATTTTTCGAGAGGTTGAGTCGACAGTACTTTTCTATACCGCCATCAAGTCCGATGGCCGCAGCGCTGCCCCTGGGAAACCTGGGGCAGTTTTTTTAATTAACTCTTTGGCCATCCGGGAGACTTAATTTTTAACGACCTTTAGAGAGTATCAAAATGGATATACTCTTGTGGTGTGACGTTGGAACCGCTTTACAAACTGCCAAATCGTGGTAATTTACCTTCAAAATAAACCAAGTTCCTTAAGGAGGAAATCATGCCTGGATTAAATGGAGAATTCATCCCCTAAAGTCTATTCCATATTGTAAGTCTCATCAAAACAAGTGAGCATTATTTAAGCACAGTAAATTTCTATAAAGTTGACAGTGTGTCGAGAATATGGTTTATTTGCTTCGGTTTAGTACGAATACAACTCAAACAAGGGAGGCGTTTATGCGTCCAAAAATGAAGATACTAATGTTGATGATCATCGCAGTTCTGGTGAGCAACCCTGCCTTTGCGCAGGTATGTCCTGAGCTCACTGTGTTGCAGTGAGCAGCTGGCTATGTCACCTTCCTCAATCTTGTGAAGATATTTGGAGCCACTATCGGGGCATTGGGCTTCCTCTTCCTCTTTGGCGGGGTTCTGGCTCAGATTGTCTACCACGCTCGTGTATTGATTGAGGTTCTTGGGTACATTGCGAGTGTAGCACTCATTGGTGCTGGGTATTGGGTCGGTCCAGAATATTTGACCTGGACGGTTTTCTTCGGTTGTATCCTGTTTGCCGGCACTGTTTTTGCCACCCTTTGGATTCACGAGATTAAAGGTGATGATCCTAAGCCTTTGGCGGCACTCTTTATGGTCGTCTGGGGCGCGGTTGCTGTGTACTACAGCATGACTGAAGTCGGCTTTCTTGCCATTATGGCACTCATGACGGTCCTTGGCTTCAGTATTGTGGTGACACAGCTTACGTACTCATTCGGTTTTGAAAAAGAATCGATGATACCGCAAGCGACAATGACAGCGCTCATTTTGTTGGCAGCATTTGTGGTTATCCATATCTGGGTACCGAACGCTCCCGCTGCGCTTGCAGTCTTCAAGCCGGGTGCGTTTTGGGTCGCTTCATTTGTTTCTTTCACCGGCCTTCTAATTATGGCGAGTCGGTACTATTCAAAAGAATCCCAGTACTTCATGATGCAAATTGTGACCGTGATTGTGTATGCAGCGGCGCTCAGTATTGCGCTCATCGCAAACATTAACCCTTTGGCTGGCATGGCGGGCACGTTCCTCGTATTCTATCTGGCTGAAAAACTCACCGACGTGCCTGTTGAAGGTGCGGTGGGTATGGGCGTTAGACTCATTCTCATCGGGGGTCTCCTCTACGGAGCCTGGTGGTACGCGTCGTCGCATGGTGATATGGTGCAACAGTTCCTTACCGCGCAACTCTGATTGTGCAACAAAAAAGAC
>CAZYTF010000055.1:0-4878 GCA_964649535.1 uncultured Candidatus Saccharibacteria bacterium
AATCATCAAAGGCTAGGACACCTAGTAAGATAAAATATAGTAAAAAGCGCTTCCAGATGGAAGCGCTTTTCTATTGGAGCCCAATTTAGGCAATTACCACATCTACTGCTTTCTTACTCACTACTTGACCGTTAAAACGTATCTTTCGTGTGCTTCGAAAAGCAACCTTACCTTCGCATGCTGCGAATAGTGTGTGATCCTTTCCAACTTTTACATTTTTGCCTGCTTCGATTTTCGTCCCTCGTTGTCGAACAATGATTTGTCCAGTTTTCACTGGTTGACCATCAGCTCTTTTGACGCCAAGATATTTTGGTTGTGAATCGCGCAGGTTTTTGGCTGTTCCGCCGGCTTTCTTTGTTGACATACGATTACGTTATAATGATTGGAATTAACGGCGCAAGTATACAAGAAATGTACCAAAAACTCAAGCATATAGTAGAAGACGACTTATTTTTTTACACAACACTCATTGTCCTTGTTGGGGCCGTTTCATTTGGTCTTGGGAGGTATTCTGTTCCTTCAGTATCTAAAAGTGGTCTACAGCCGAATATATCCTTACAGCAAGTTGCAAATGTACAGTCTTCATCGTCAGAAGAGGGGACGCAGAAGCTGCTTGTTGGTTCAAAAAATGGCACAAAATACCATCTACTCACATGTGGAGGTGCCTCTCAGATAAAAGAAGAAAACAAAGTATTTTTCAGTTCTAAGGAAGAAGCGTTGTCAAAGGGTTATTCTCCCGCAGCAAATTGTAAAGGTATTTAATACTGTTGAGGTGTTGTAGCCTAGTGCTGTATCCAAACATTGATTGGCATATGAATACAATATATACATAAGTAAAACACGCACAACCAGATTGGGCTAGTGCGTGTTGAATATACATTACGGCATGAAAAATACTTCAATCAAAGGTACTTCGGTCACTTCACCAGAAACCAATTTTTGAGCAACAGCAAGGATACTTGCGGGGCAGCGGTTGCTTGTGAACCACTCCGTCTGCGTCTTTTGCGACTCAAACATTGCAGTGTTAAACGTGCCCGTTTCCTTGTCAAACGATTGCGCAAGGTTTGCGTAGTGGTAGTAGAAGGGGTGTGTATTCGTAATGGCTTCGTAACCATTGTCTGGGAAGCCCACAGCAACGATATCTTCATTTATGAGTAGTTGGGGTAGTTTTTTGAGGAAATCATCTTTGTTCTTGTAGGATGTCCATGTCTTCACACCCGGTTGACCGGTGTGCTGCTTGCTAGAAAACGCAACATTGTATCCCATGTTCTTTCTCCTTGGTTTAGCCCCTAATGATTTATATCAAAATATCAGTATCTGTCAATATTTATTAAATTCTTTAACCTCTAAGTCTTGGAGTTTTTAATATTAGAATCATTTAGCTCCGGTATCGTCGGTCGGTGCAGTAGTCACTACATAGTGACTACTATTATTCTCGATTTTCTTTAACAATAAAATTAGGATTTGTATTAGAATGTTAGTGAAACAGAAGTGTCTGCTATACTTCCTAAGTGAAAAAAAGAGACAATAAGTTGGCAATAGTTTTGTCCGGAGGTGGGATGAGATGTGCACATGGAGCGGGCTTGCTCTATGGTCTAGGAACAAAGCTTCCTCACATTAAACCCGACATTATTATTGCAGCATCTGGAGCGGCCGGAGCAGCTACCTACTATTTAACCGGTCAATGTAGTGAAATTAAGGAAGTTTGGACAAAAATCCTCCCAAAAAATAAGAATTTTCTTTCGTTTCTTAGGATTCCATTTATGGATGTTGACTATTTGATTGATGATGTTTTGCATACAATGGTGCCACTAGATGTAGAAAAATTGAAAAATGTTGTCACTGATTATTTTTTGCCAGTTCGGAGTATACATTCTGGTAAACTCTCATACTTAGGAAACAGTCACAGTTTTGCAGCGTATGAATGCCTGCGCGCCGCCAAGGCAATTCCAGTGGTGTACAACAAGAATGTCACGCTAAATCATGATAATTATATTGATGGTTTTGTTGGAGTGTCAACAATAACGTTAATACAAAAAGCGGTTGAAGAGGGGGCAACGAAAATTCTCGTTATTAGAGATAATACAAATAGAGATCAAGTACAATGGTTTTTTACATTTATTTTATTCCGTTTCTTTCTAAAGAAAAAGATTGTTGCTTGTATTAAACGAGACAAAAAAGCTGAAGCTAAATATCTGGTTCCAGCATTCATAGAATTAAAAACAATAGATTTTAGCCCGAGTGACGTCAGTTTGTTTGATAATAGTTACAACGTAATGTCTAGATCGTTCATGTCTGGTGAATCTAAAATACATCCTGAAGCTGAGGTTTGGAAATTTATCAATAGAGTATAGTGCAGACTTCGTTGAAAGCAATAATGTAAGTGTTGTATATTGCGGGTTACGCGGCAATTTCTTTAGAAATCCTTACCACTCAATTTTTTTTATGTACTGTTTCTTAAGGTACGAATTTGTTTTACTAAAATGCTTGCAGCCAAAAAAGCCACTGTGTGCGGAAAAAGGAGAAGGGTGTGCGGCGGTAAGAACGAGATGTTTTGTCGTGTCTATGTTTTTACCTTTCGCTTCTGCATATTTGCCCCAGAGTAAAAAGACAACGTTTTCTTTTTCATCGGATATTTTTTGGATGACTGCATCTGTAAATGTTTTCCACCCAAGCCCCTGATGTGAACCAGGGCTACCCTTTTTAACAGTAAGTGTCGCGTTTAGGAGGAGTACCCCTTGATCAGCCCAATGTTCAAGGTTCCCAGAAAAGGGTATGTCAGTTCCAATGTCATCTTTGATTTCTTTATAAATATTTTTTAGTGATGGTGGGACGCGTATGCCGTCTTGGACTGAAAATGCAAGACCGTGTGCTTGATGATCGCCATGATAGGGGTCTTGTCCCAAAATCACCACTCTTACATCGTCAAAGGGGCAATGCTCGAAAGTGCTAAATATGAGTTCCAGAGGAGGGAAGACAGTATCTGTGCGGTATGCGTTTTTAACATCTTCAAAAAGTTTTATAAAATAGGGTTTTGTAAACTCCTCTTTGAGTGCCTCTTCCCATGATTGATTAATCTTAAATGGCATATTTTGAGTATTGTAGCAAAGGTTTGTAGCCTCCTCAAAATCTTTTGGCATTTTATAATCCTTATTTTGTTAAAACACTGAACGAACCATATTGCAAAATAGTGTACTGTCAAACATACTGTCTATATTCATGTTTGTAGTTTGCCACATGATAGAATTAATAGACATGATAGTACTTGATGTCGAAGCTTCAGGAACAGAGGCTCATATTCATTCACTTGTCGCAATAGGGGCAGTAGATTTTGATAATCCAGAAAATCGCTTTTATAAAGAGTGTCACATTTGGGAGGGTGCACATATTATGGATGGTGCACTGGAAGTGAACGGTTTTACTGAAAATGAAATTACTGACCCGAAAAAACAAACTGAAGGAGAGATAGTGCAAGAATTCATCGAGTGGTCAAAAGGTTTACGGGACCGAACACTTGTAGGACAAAATGTTTCTTTTGATCGAGATTTCATGCGTGCTGCAGCAGGTCGTGCGGGACTTAACTGGAATTTTGCGTATCGTTCCATCGATACACACTCACTTTGTTTCATGCATATCATTAAAAGCGGCAAAGAACCTCCGATTGATATTGAGCATCGGCATTCGTCACTGAGTTTGGATGCAATATTGCAATATTGTGGTATTCCTGAAGAACCTCATCCTCATATTGCTTTGACCGGAGCGCTTTGCCATGCAGAAGTTACTTCGCGTATTTTGTTTGATAAAAAATTACTTCCAGAATTTAAGCAATATGAAATTCCGTGGCTCTAAATTAATAAATTGGGCTATTGCAGATTTGCTGTTTTTAGTACACGGGATAGTTATACTTGTACTATTGTTTTCTTGGTTTTACCCACCTTTGTTATATGTACATGGCGTCATGATTATGCTCACACTACTTTCCTGGCTGCTTACAGGAGCGTGTGTTTTGGCAGTTTGGGAATTTAACTTTAGGAAAAAAGCGAAACCTGCTTTGCAGCACAAAGATGAATATGCCTACATGCACCATTATTTAAGTATTTTTATTTCCAAACCACCTAGTGTTTCTTTTATGAAAAAATGCGGGTATGTGTACTTGTACAGCTCACTTTTTTTGTGGACGTTAGATATCTTAAACGATTTCAATGGAGTGGGATAAGTATTCAATTTCAAGACAAGTGCAGTGATACAATAGGCGTATTATGGTACGAAATATCTTAGGCAGAAAGAAAAAAGAAAAAGTAGTTGAGAATTGTAGAGTAGTGACAGAGTTGCTGGATACAGATGGCGATGCTATTGAGTCGTGGCGTGTATTTCGTATTATGTCGGAATTTGTAATGGGATTTGAGCTCCTTCGAAAATATGGCTTAGCTGCAACAATTTTTGGTAGTGCACGTTCAAAGCCTGGTGATCCGTACTACAAACAAGCCGAAGAACTTTCAGCAAAACTTGCAAAAAAAGGCTTTGCGATTGTCACAGGTGGCGGTGGCGGCATCATGGAGGCTGCTAATGTTGGAGGGTTTAAGGTTGGAGGAAAGTCTGTGGGTTTAAATATTGAACTTCCATTTGAACAAAAACTTAATCCGTACACAACTGAGTCTCTCAACTTCGATTTCTTTTTTTCACGTAAAGTGATGCTCGCTTTTGCTTCTGAGGTGTACATATATTTCCCAGGTGGATTTGGCACTATGGATGAATTTTTTGAACTGCTTACTTTGATTCAAACTAAGAAAATTGAAAAAATTCCTATTGTGCTATATGGAAAAGAGTATTGGGAGCCTCTTGTTACGTTTTTTGAAAATACAATGCTTAAAGAATATA
>CAZYTF010000056.1:0-4732 GCA_964649535.1 uncultured Candidatus Saccharibacteria bacterium
TAGGTAACGATAGAACCCAAGCCCGCCCCAAATAAATACAAAAAAATAACTGATGTCGCCACTGTGCGCGGGAAATAAATGATATTCCCATAAGGGCACAGAAAAAAGAGTCTGCCAAACATTGTTTACTAATACTTCGCCGCTTACTCCAAGTAAACAAAAAATTGTTATGTAGAAAAAAAGTTTTTTAAACTCAGGTACAATAATTTTTTTAACGTATAGACAAAGGCCGGTGTAATATATACATGTGAAGGTAAGCGTGTATATTAATGCGTTAACGATCGTGACTTCATACATCGTCCTGAGTATATCAAAAATCATGCAGTCATTGTGTCCTGGTTGAGGGGAGAGGGGAGGACTGATAGTATTACATAATAAAACATACCCATTTGTGAGTATGTTTCATCGTTGTCTATGGTAACAATATGTAGGTCAGTACAATGCGCTTTAGCTTTACTTTTTCCCTCCTTTACTCGCTTTTTTTGCAAGCATCTCTTTCTTTGCTTCTATGCGCTTCTTTGATTTATACGGGCGTTTAGAAGTATTCTTTTTGGGACTTAATGCAATTATTCGTGTCATAGCCAACAGTATAGCTTAATTTTGGTTAGTAGTTAAGGTATGTTAAATAATAGGTCTTTTTAGCTTAAACTGTTTGTGAGCAAGTTTGTTCAGAAATTAGAGGTTTATAAAAAGCCGCCCACAGAGCTGGATGACTCTTTGTGGGCGGATGTCTCGTTGAGGTTGACTGGTCAGGTAACTTTGCGTTACTTACAGGCTTTCTTCTTCCAGAACGTGATTTTGCTCGTGTTCGTGTCGACGGTCAGCACATGTTCATGACCTGCGGCCACCGCTTCAACTCCAGGGCTGAAGTGGATGGCACCGTTAGTGCGGGTGCCTCGTCGGCGGTCGAGCTTGGTTCGATCACTGACGCTTTGGCTCCACAAGCTCCAGCTCAGCACGTAGCGATCACCCTTGTGGTAGAGGGTCATGCCCTCAAAATGATTTCAGCGCCGTTTTTCTTCGTACACGTGTGTGTGACGTAATTCAGCAGGCTGTATTCAAGAATGAGAGGAATGGTTTTGTCCTTCTCCCAGCCTTCTCTCTGCAAGGTTATCTGAATCTGATTGGTCATCAGTCTTCTCCGTGGTTGTGCCAGCGTAACAAGGTAAAACCCAACGCTGACTTTGTGATGATGGTGCCACACGAGTGACGGGTAGTTTTTATGATAAAAATAGTAAAAAGTCAATACTTCGGATAATGTGCAAGCACTTCTGGCACTTTTCTTTATCATTAAGAAATGTCAGTATCTATGGCAAATACAATCCAAGAAGAACGGTGGCGATGGCTTGAACCTATTATCAATAAGGAGATGAAGCTCACAGACATAGCTAAAGTCTGTCCACATAGTGAACGCAGTCTCAAGCGTTGGAAGAAAGCATATGAGCAGTTTGGTACGGAAGGTTTAATACCAAATAGTACTGCACCTAAAACTTCACACAACGAAACCAGCATTCGACTCAAGAAAAAGGTCTCAGGTACCTTTGTTTTAAGGAAAAGCAATATTGGTTTTGCTCCGGCGGCAGGAATTTCTCTCGTTACACGAGCAGTCTACCTTTTGGATATTTATTTCAGCGGTGCTTCTAAATATTTCAACAGGTCTTCGAATCCTGATGCAACAGTCTCCCAGACTGTTGCTCCGCCGGAGCACAGAAAATCCCCTAAAGGGGATTTCTTTTTGCTCGCAGTTTGGGCGGATGTTCGAACTTTTGTATATTAGAGAGTCCTACTCAACACTAATTTGACGAGTAACACCTTGAGGATCATCACCTGTATAGACGAAGGCATTATATGTTCCGTACTGATTAATCTCAAAGGTAAAGTTAGCAACTCCGTTTTCATCTGCTGCAACTTCTTGAACGCTATTTTCTCCACTTGGATCGGCACCACCTTCTAATCTAATGGTGATAATCACTCCAGGCTCAATATTGGAAACTGCGGCATAAATTTCACTATATTCACCAGGTGCAACGTGATCATAGCTCAGTTCAATCTCTGCAAAAGCATAGGTAGAATCACCTCGCTTAAGATTATCTACAAGCTCTTGACCATCTATAGCAGCCTCAGTAACTGGAGTTTCTGCAACAACGGTCTCTTGTGGGGGACTGCTCCTTAAGAGTAATACGAGCCCAAGCACAATAGCTAGTGCAACAATGACTCCAATTATTTTTGGTATTGTTTTCATAATTAAATTATACATCTCTCACAATACAAAACCACTATCTCAGGTGGTTCTTACACAAATGGTTTAATGCTCCAGCATCTAAGCACATTTAGAACAGTAAACTGGTTCCAATTAGATGAAATCATTTTAAGAAGTCCCTTAAACTTGCAGAACTAAATTAGTTAAGAGTATATTCCCAACCCGGTTGCCAAGTTTTTGTCTTACGCCAGTCTGTCTCAAATGCTTCGTCCCATGTCATTCCTTTAAGCAGGACGTCTAGAGCCAGTTGAGGTGCTTTGTGGCCAACAATTGCTATATGTTTGCCATCATAGTCCCGTTTTACATCTACAAGAAAGCTCGCTATTCGTTCTTTCACTATTTCGTAACTTTCACCATTCGGCATTGGAGTACTTATTGACTGTTCCTGAAGTGGCTCAACCTCGTCTGAAGACTTAGCATTGTAGTCACCATAATTACACTCTCTCAACCGTTCATCTTGAATAATTTTATATTTATCACCCCAAGTGAGAGTTGCTGAATCTACAGCTCGTTTCAAGTCTGAACAGAAGACAACATCAAACTGTTTATCTTCAGTTAGTTGAGTAAGCTCTTTGGACTGCTGAACACCCAGCTCTGAAAGTTCAACATCATACCAACCCGAAGAAATGTGGGCCTCGTTATCTGTGGTCGTACCGTGTACAAAATAAGTTATTTTTACTGACATATTCTTAGAGTATACCAAAAGCACGTTCATTACTGAACGTGCTTTATCTGGCTCGTAGTTTGGGAGGATGTTCGAACTTTTATAGATCAATAAAACTGAATTATAAAAGTAAAAGTACAGCAGGAAAGTCCTCACCAAAATTTTAAAATTTAACCAAAAAACAAGGGCCGGAACGAACCTTGTCAATTCCGACCCAAATTCAAAGTCTAGAGTGCATCACATCGTGGCTGATTTGCCTCAGTGAGTGCCTCCTGATGAAGCTCTATCATCCCCTGGCCCGTGACCAAACCACAGTCTTCTCCCTTAAGTATGAGAATCGCACACAGAGGGCCTGCCTGAGTCGGTGCAAAACATACCGTGCATCCATCGACAAGATCACCATTGTGAACAGAGTTGCTGGGAAGTATCTTGGCAAGTACTTGGCGCAACTTTGCCAAGTCTTCATCTGACGCATTAGCGTTTGTGAAGAGAGCGACAAAGCCTGGGTGAGGATCAAAATCACCACCTTTGTAGCTCCACAAAAGCGCAGCATCGGTTACGCCATCAAGCCACGACTGTAGCGCCTGCGATTTGTGCGCTGGGAATCGAGAGTGATCTCCGAGAGCTAATTCGTGAACATCCATGCCACTTCTCCATTTTGTTAAAATTCTCTACTTGCCAGGATACAACAAAATCTACTATTGTCAATATTTTGCTCCGGCGGCAGAAGTTTTTTTCATTACATGAACGGCACAGATGTCTTATCGTACTTCGCTATTGCTCGTGCGATAAACTCCATCTTTTCAAATCCTGCCCGAAAGCTTTGCTTTCTGCCCGGAGCCAGAACGACAAAATCCACCTGAAAGGTGGATTTGTATTGTTGGCTCCGCCTATGGGATGATGTTCGAACTTATGCATAAAAGAAAAGTCCGCCAAAACGAACTTTTCGTCGGCGGACACTATTGAATGGTGCTACGGAGTTTTCAGCTCACCTGTATCAACAAAATGCTGCAAGTGAGGCAACAAGTCAGCGACTTGTTCACGGGTTAGGTGCATCCTTACAGGAACTGCCGCACCTCCGTCAGACAGTGTGTCGACACCGAGCCAGATTGCATCTTCAGTTGCTGAAGAACTTTGCTGGATAGAACACGTAGAGCCGTCTTTGTCACCAAACACGAATGCTGCAAATCCTCGCACTGTAGGTGCGTATGTGATAGTCATTGATTTATCTCCTAATGGAACTTATTTTATTTCAACATAATTTAATAATTATGTCAATATAGGCTCCCCGAATGTGACACTCTCATAAGTATATTTTCCGACTCTCAATATATGAAAAACCTTTATAATCAGCTACTTTTTCTCAAAGCAATGAAAAGAGAAGATGTTTCAGAAACAACGTAATTCTCGGTTTCTTTGTTTTCAAACAGGAGCGTCACGTATTTATACAAACATTCATCAAAGTGTTAGATTAATTAGATTGAGCTCGCACACCTGTACTTACTCTTCAAATCCTACAACCACCTGAATTGGATTCGCGTGGAATTTGAGACCGACACCATTTACCTTCAGCCCAATCGTGGGGTTTGGTATCTGGTCACCATCGGCGTGAGGTTCGTCTTCTGAGTATGAATAATCAGATTGCAGATTATTCATATCAAGACTAGAAAACTTTTTTCTAAAAGCGTCTCTGACACCCTCAATAGTATTAACAGCTCCATTTAATATAAACTCAACGTGCTCCCAGCCGTCTTCATAACTATGGTTTGGTTTTGGATATGGAAGCTCTATACCGTATGTTTGCCAAG
>CAZYTF010000057.1:0-660 GCA_964649535.1 uncultured Candidatus Saccharibacteria bacterium
TTTACGCCCTCTTGCGTTGGTGCTGGAATTTAAGAAAATGAAAAAGGCCGGACGCTCGGTCCGACCCCTGCCGCCTTCTTCTAGCGGTATTTTTTGGAACCATAGGCAGAATTTTTGAACCAGTTTTTTTGACCTTCCCTAAACTCTGCTGCGCGGTCTATTACGATCCCATGTTTTTCCTCGGATTCCAGGCGTTTTTTTGCTAAAAGAAGCAAATCTGTGTCTTCCAGAAGGCAGTCATCTTCTTTCTTTTCCTTCTTCTTGCGAATAAGAAAAAATCGGAGGCGCATCGCCCCAACGAGTAGTACGCTGAGACTTAACAAAATTATATAGAACATATAACTCTCCTTAACATTTCATGAATTTAATTCCTTGTATACCTTACTACATCTTTATAAAAAGTCATGTCAACTCTTTATTTTGTAGATTCAGTGCTTCTCTTTATAAAAAGTTCTACGTCGTCCCACAAGGTGCACTACCAAAATAAAAGCCATCCATTAGGATGGCTTTTATTTTGTTGTAGTGCGGAGATAAGTAAGGCCTGGGACGCCTTACGTGTGGAATCGAAAAGGTTGCTTGATATTTTGACGAAGGAAAAATATCGACAACCTGTACAGTGCAAGTAAGCAAAGCTTTCTTGAACAGCATTCACAAGTAATA
>CAZYTF010000057.1:670-4516 GCA_964649535.1 uncultured Candidatus Saccharibacteria bacterium
ATATAAAAGTTTACTTTTATATTCTTTCTCATTTGCTCAAGTAATGAAAGATTACCCCCTGTCTCGTACAGATATATTCTAGCTATATAGCAAGACGAAATACGTTTATTCTTTGATATAATATAAAATAATCAAGATGAGGATAACTATTATAGGTCATGGTGGAGGAGGCAAAAGTACCTTAGCAAGAAGGCTCAGTGGTCATTTTGGTGTCCCACGATTAGAAATTGATCGACTCTGGTTTCAGCACGGTGGTCATGATCTTTTTATGCGGGGTAACGCCACTGAAAGCGAGAAAGATGTAGTAAGAGAAAGAATTTCACGAGATGTAAAAGAATTTTTATCAAAACATACCGATTGGGTTATAGACGGCACATACACTAAAACCCAACCAATGATTGCTGAAGCAGCCGATACACTGGTGTATATTAAACGACCTCTATACAAACGAGTTCACAGTCATTTGTTTAGAATTGTCAAAAACGAAAATCGTCATCCTGAAACTACTAAACTAGGTGACATTTTGTTCACCACCACGATGGTTAAAAGATGGGCTAAAGGTGAATATAAAAAAGTTGAGGATTTTGTAGCTAACTACAAAAGTAAGCTGGTGCGGTTAAAGAGTTTTAAGGAAATCAATACATATTTTGATTATCTGGTTGAAGAAAATAAGTCCTAACGTCGCCCCACAAGGTGCACAGAAACTTTACAACAATTTTTTTATTGTACTCTACTGACTGAGTAACCAGTGTATCCCCATCCCCAAATACAGCCATTTTGTCTAAAAAGATTATTCATCATATAACATAATGTCAAGTATTCTACGGCCACTCTCACTGTGCTAAAACTTTACACATTTTGTTAATTGTATTGTTTCGACAGCCTTGATTTATCACAAAAATTAGCCGACTATGCGCATTGTATACTGTCTTGTACTTGTCATAAGTATAAAATCAAAACAATTAATTTGATAGAATAGAAGCAATGTCATTTGATGACTCAACATTACGTTCATCTTTTTCTAAGTCAGAAAATAGTAACCACAAAGAAAACCAATCCAAAGATCAAATCCTTGAAAAGTTTGATTTTGATGAGGATTTTCGTGATCAATGTTTTGATGTATGGTTCGGAAAAGATTTTTTTGCCACCAAAATAACTGGCCCCGAAACTGAAAAAGAATATCTGGTTCTAAATTTAGAGAAGCTAGCAGACAGGTATACGGAAAAGTTTGAAAAAAGTGGATGCGTAATCCCAAAATTCAAGGTTTTATTACAAATGCAAAAAAAACTTAATGATGAACTTTTTCTTTCTCTTGACCAAATAGATTCAGAGGATTTTGCTCCAAAGAAGCTATTATACTGGCCAGAAAATTTAGAAGAAGTATCAAATGAAATGGAGATCAAAAATTCTTCATTTCATTTCTTGCCAAGTGACATTGTGCAAAAAAATACACTTGGTACTGTCGACATGCTAGAAAAAAATGGTGACACTGCTTCAGTTTCACTGATAGAGGCGGAGTTCGCCGCTGTATTGTTTCATCCTGATTATGGCAATGGATTCAGAGACAGAAGTGGAAACCTTGCTATTTTGAATAAAAATACTGGAAAGTATGAAAAGCTTGCGTATAAACATCTTGAGGCTTTGGGTTTTGGGTCTAAAATGTTTAAACAAGAAACTTCTGGAGGCCGAGAATCGCGTAGCATCATGGAAGGCATGCATGAACGGCTTCCACACTTGTTTGCTGAGGGATTATTAAAAGAAGGTGATATCCAACAAACAATGCGCCGGACTGCAGATGCTGCAGGAAATATGGAGCGTGCTGAATTACACATCAAAAAGAAGCCAATTGGTGTTGGAAATGCTGTGTACAATGGCGTAGTTCACCATATTGGCAGAAAATACAACCCAGGCGAGCGTCCTGGTGTGGAGGTGCTTAATCTGAACAAAGATATAGCACTTATTCTCGATGAAGATGGGGTTGTCGAGGCATACTTTAATCTATTTGAACAAGAAGATCCTGAAGTTATAAAGGGTGGTGGCGGAAATAGACAAACGACATAAAATGTCAATTTGAAAAATGTGGAAGTGAGGAGTGTTGACTACAATAAAATTATTCCTGAGAGGAGGGGTGACGAGTCTGAGCTGGAGTATGATGGGCGGGTCTCAGCGACTAAGAAAGGCCTAACGAAACTTTACACTGATGTGCTCAAAGGCAGCAGTTTTGTTGCAGACATGGTCAAAGGCATCAGTTCCCCGGAGCAACACAACATTTCGAAAATTGCATACTGGTTGGACAAGAATGAGAAAACTGAAGTACTGAGTGATTTTGTGAATGAGTTCGGGCAAGATGGACTACGTACTTTTATATATCTTCAAGCTAACGAGAATTTTTCAAGAAATATTATTGAGTTTGCAGACAGGTTCCCTGAAGATGCTAAAACAGTATTCCAAAATTATGCATTGCTTCTCGATGCGACTGATGACGTAAGAAAAATTGTGGAATCAAAAATAGACTGCGCCAATCATGACTGTGAAGTGATTATCAGCACAATGCAGTCACAAATAATCTCACAAGCAAGTCGTACTTTGCAAGGTTCTGTGCAAAGTACCAATGCACAGGCCCTAAATACACAGATACATAATTACAGAATTGATGCACGAAAGTTGGTCGCTCTGGTTGAAAGTCTATCTCCGGAACAAATACGCAATCACTTACTTGATCGTGTTCCATCGAGTGAATTACAGCCAATTGATGTAGCGCAGATGCTTGCTATGACTACACATAACTACAGAAATGAAACGCCTGCCTTTAGAGAAATGGTTGTTACCTCACTTGAAACAAGTGTACATGACCCTGACAACACATTCTATATTCTGCATGATCCTGAAGTTGCAGATTCAGACAACATAGCGGGTTTCTGTCGTTTTGAAGAACAGCTTGATCAGCAAGGACGCACTGTTCTGTATTTTGGGTCTTTTAACGCAAACGAGAAATATGTTGGCATTGGTGCGGCTATGCTAGAAAGTGTGATGCAAGATAAGCTTTCTGAGAACTCTATTCTCTACGCACACTGTGATCCAGAAAACTCAATTAGTCAGAAATATATCGAAGACGGGTTTACTGCTATTAGAACAGTGTCTCCTGCCGGAAAATTTAGTCTTGAAATCTGGCGGTCAACAAACGCTAATAGGCTACTCCGGAGTAAAGAACTTGATATCGAAGATCTTGTAGAACAATCTCAGACTAGCGGGAAGTATATTGAAAATGTAATGATCCGTGAAAAAAATGTAAACGATTCATTCCCGGAGCTTGCAGCCGGAGATATTGGAATGACCCGCTATTTTAAGTCAAATAAAAAAATATACGTGGTATTTGAAAAATTATCCACAGAAGTAATGACGGACTTTAACCTTACTCAGTCTCTACAGAAAGCAGCTTAAACCACATCCCCACTACTACACTTCCACATGCTCTCAAAAAGATACTTATGTGTATTTGCAATAAATTGATCGGTAATCATAATACTCATTAAGTACTCATCTGTTAGTGTGATATATGAAACCCTATTGTCGTAAATCTGTACAACTGTTTGAAATGGCACCACTCCCTCTGTAGAAGCAATGAGCTTTGTATGGGTCACTTCCCCATCATATGACTTAAGGAATCTTCGAGCTTCTGGTGAGTCAATCACTAAACCTCGCTTTTTAACATTCTTTTCTTCACGCAATGCAGAGTATTCTGCGTTGATTTCAGGTATATATTTTGCAATCGCTTCGAGGTCTGCATAGGTAAGAATTTCCTCTGTCGCAGTCATTGAATCCAGTAAAACCTCCCAAATCCCATCC
>CAZYTF010000058.1:0-4368 GCA_964649535.1 uncultured Candidatus Saccharibacteria bacterium
ACGCATTCCTTCTTTTACAACTTTCAACATATACTCATCGAGTGGCTTGTCTACATATTCAGGAGCAACATCTTTCTCTACCTGCGGCACAAAAAAGCGGCCACCATTTGCAAGCGCCCCATATGCAACAACCATCTGGAGTGGTGTTACTTGCCAACCAAACTGACCGATTGAAGTATGGTATGTATTGCCAAGTCGCCAGTCTTCGTCAAACACTTCTTGCTTCCACGCAGGTGATGGCACAGTTCCAGATTGTTCATTCGCCAAGATTATTCCTGTCGGCTTCCCAAAACCAAACAAATCAAAGTACTCATCGAGTTTATTAATACCAACCCCTGTAAATGGCTCAGTAAGACCAGCCTGAGGAATTGCACTCTGGGTCAACCCTCCACCAACAATATAGAAAAAAACATTTGAAGAAAATGCCAATGCTTCTCTCACCGTCATTTCTCCTTGTGTTCGCCAATCGGCAAAACTGGTTGGGTTCCCAGGACTATATGGATTTGGCAACACTAACTGACCATTACTATATATTTTAGTTGCTTCAGTAATCACTCCCTCCTTTAGGCCTGCATACGCTACAAACGGCTTCACGATAGAACCCGGCACATACACACCAGCAAATGCCTTATTTAAGAATGGGAAACGTTCATCATTATTATATTGCTCAATAAGGGTAACATCATCGCCGTCAGCCATAACTTCTGGATCATACGAAGGGAAACTAGTCATCGCAATAATTTCACCAGTGTGTACGTCCATAATTGCCGCTGCACCGCTTCTGAACCCAGCCTGCACAGTAGATGTCGCGATGATGTCATACATTGCCTCAGACAAGCGTGCATCAAGCGAGAGCGTTACTTCTGCGCCAGGCATAGGTATGTCGATAATATGCTCTCCCACAACTTCTCCATGTGCATCTGTTTCAACTAGTTGTTGCCCGTTAACTCCCCCTAACAATTTGTTAAAGGCAGCTTCAACTCCATTTCGACCAATGTATTCAGTACGATAGTATACGCCGCTAGAATCTTTCTGAGGATAACTTACATAGCCAATAATCTGGCCGAGTCCTGAGCGATCACTGTACGCACGCATTGGAAATGAATACTCATCCCCTTTATCTTGTTCATTCCAGGCAATTAACTCACCATTCCTGTCGTAAATAACTCCACGCTCAGCGATGATAGTAGAACGATTGATACTATTATTTTCACTAATATCAACATACCTTTCTCCACCGATTATTTGAAGTTGGAACATCTGGTACCAAAACCAAATTGTGATGATAGTAAAAATAACCCCAACGAGATATACATTGCGCTTTGTGATTGGCAACTCTCTTTTCCCTTCCATCCGTCCCTTATTAAAGGCAGGCAAATTTGAAGAATCAAGTAAAATCTCTTCAAAGGTCATTTTTTCTTTTTTTCTTTTTTTAAAAAACATATACTACTTGTTGTCGTATGTCATGAAACGTGGCTTACACACCGCAACTAGTATGAGCCACACTATTGTTGCTATTGTGAAGTACGGCACGGCAACACCCTGTGGACCAAAGAACACATCAACCAGAGCAGCCAAAATGACAAGCTCATATGCAGCATAGAATAAAGAGTATGCCAGCGATGCAATAACCAATGCAAAAACGGGTCCTACACACGCAAATATAAAAATTGTTAGGAAGAATAGTAACTGTCTCATGGCTATTCTATTCTAGTTTCTAAGCTGCCTTCTATCGTAGTCGTTGCTGTAGTGGTCGGACTTGAATCTGTTTGAATCAAAATATTTTCAGGAACTTGTACGGTAAAGAAGTCAGCTTTTGTGTTCTCAACAATTTCCTGCGCGTCTTCAAAAGAAACAAACTCGAGTGGCGCACGGCCGACACTAACCAGCCTCAAGCTTGCTATTGGAATACTTGATGAAACATACCCATACTGCTCAGGCCGACTCGGGACAGACTCAACATAGTTAATGGCGCCATACATGCCCGATTCTATAGATGGCAATATGACAACATCACCGACATTCATCTCTATACCCTGCGGTACTCCAACGCGCAGTTGTCCCCCTCCGATACCTTCAGCATTAGTATAGATGTCAGGCCCGACGATATACACTGAAGACACAAAACCTGGTGTCGTTATAAGCTCAACAACAGAACTGTTTGAAAAGACTTTTAGTACCACACCTATGGCACTATTTTTTCCCGCAAATACAGGAGCGCCTTCAACGACACCATCAATACTCCCCCTATCAATAACTAACACATCGTACGGAAGTTGATTTGGTCTGCCAATAATACCTGCCAAAATTCTTTCTTCTTCAGTATTACCCAAAAGTTCCCTAAGTGTTACGTTTTCTTGAGAAAGAAGTGTGACAGAATTTTCTGTACTTTGCTGTGTTAACAACTCTTGTTTCAATACTGAAATTTCATCGACTAACGTTGCTCGGTCACGTATGTACGAAGGTGCGTCAGAGGTGGATTCAGCGAGCCATGTTTTAGTAGCTTGCACTGGAGTCATCACAATCGAAGCAACACCAGCAAGTAGCCGGGGCACGAATAATACAAGAAGCAAAGTGACTGCTCCAATACCAATTATTTTCAGCAATCTCTGCCTAATCGGTGAGGTACGGCGAGAGCTCGCCTTCATTGTTGATGAGAATTTCTTCATATTCGTCTAAGTTCTCTAATACAATACCAGTTCCACGCACAACTGCACGGAGTGGATCTGCGACAATAAAGACAGGGACTTGCATTACATCCTGAATAAGGGGTGCAAGCCCTGGTATAAGTGCGCCACCACCAGAAATGTGTATCCCGCGTTGCATAACGTCAGAGAGTACTTCTGGTGGAGTTTTTTCAAGCACAGAACGTACTGATTCAACAATTGTATCAACAGAATGTGAAATAGCTTCACGAATATCAGTATCTGTTATCGCAACCTCGCGTGGCAACCCAGTCACGACATCGCGACCACGCACTATCATTTCCTTACCATCCTCATCAGACTGTATTGCTGCAAGCATAACTTTTGCGTCCTCAGCAGTTCTCTCACCCACAAGCACCTTAAACTGATCACGTATATAACTCATGATGGCTGCATTAAGATGATCGCCTGCAACCCTGAGATTTTTTGCGGTGACTATTCCATTTAATGAAATTACTGCAATATCTGTAGTACCTCCACCAATATCAATAATCATGTTGCCGACTGCTTGGCCAACTGGAAGTTTTCCACCAATTGCAGCCGCCATCGGCTCTTCAATAAGAAACACATCGCGTGCACCAGCATTTTTTGCCGCATCTCGAGCCGCCCTCATTTCAACATTTGTAATACCCGAAGGGACACCAATAAGCACACGTGGGGCAATGATAGTCCGCACTTCACTTCTGACTTTATTTATGAGGTATGCCAACATCTCTTCTGTAACCTCAAAATCAGAAATAACCCCGTCAACAAGCGGGCGAATAACTTCTATATGATTTGGTGTGCGACCAAGCATTGTCTTAGCCTCATTTCCTACAGCAACAAGTTGACCTGTTTTTTTGTTAATCGCAACGATTGTTGGCTCATTAAGAACCACCCCTTTACCCTTGACATACACAAGGGTGTTAGCGGTACCAAGATCAATGCCAATATCTGTAGATACCGCTTCGACTAATTTATCAATGTATTTTAGTGGGCCTTTCATTTGAGATATTCCGTACTAAATTTTTCGTAAAGTTCTTCTTCAGAGTAATACATCGTTTCGCCAGTTTTACGCTCAACAACTTCAAACTTTCCTTCTTCTTTTGTTTTTTTACTCACCACAACACGGTACGGAATGCCAATAAGATCACTGTCTGCGAATTTTTCACCTGGGCGCGCATCTCGGTCGTCATAGAGCACTTCAGTATTTCTCTTTTGAAGCGCTGAGTATACACCGTCAGCCCAATCTCTAATTTCTTCATCGTCCGTGTTCAGTGCGATCAGGTGGACTGCAAACGGTGCAACACTCTCAGGCCACACTATTCCTTTTTCATCTGCAAATTTTTCCACAAGCACGCCAGGCAAGCGTGTAATACCAATACCATACGAGCCCATCCACACATGGACATTTTCACCCTTATCATCTTTGTACGAAAGTCCTAACTCTTCTGCCTTTTGCCTTCCAAAGTTAAAGATATTTCCAACTTCAGCTGTTTTAACTTCAACTAGTTCATCACGAGAGACACCCAATTCATTCAAAGCTTCGTCTCCCATGACTTCTTCATTGACTGCTACTTTTTTTTCTTTGTTAATGAATGAAACATCCTCCCCGGCTTCACAGACAGTCTGAAATTCATGGCTAAACTGTGTAAAAGCACCACCTGAGGCAAATGTTATGTAC
>CAZYTF010000059.1:0-4059 GCA_964649535.1 uncultured Candidatus Saccharibacteria bacterium
AATCTTAAATGCGTGGAGTTTGTATATTTTTGAATATGTATGCATCTATGAAATTTTGAGCTAAATCGCTTTGAACTCCCATAGATATCAATAAGCCGACAGCATTTGCTATCTGTGATTGGAGAAGTTCATTCATCTCTCTTTGCTTCAAAGGTATACCAGTAGAATCATTAAAAGCACGCTTAGTGTTTGCTGAAAAAAAAGAGTCAGTATTTTCATTAAGTACTTCCAAAATTCCATTTAGCTTAATGTTTGCAATATCAGTTTTGTCCTTTTGCTCATAGTCAACGTTTTCAGGTAATGTCTCAGCAAGTTGTGCCAAAATACGTTGGGTATTAATTTCAAATGAACCTGAAGGGTTATTTAGAGCTTCCATTTTTTAATAATACATCATTACATTCACTGAGAATAGTGGTTGTTGGAAAATGTACTGCATACACTTTTGTAAGATTTATATACAAAATTTTACAAATCATTGACACTACAGAAAACTTCTGTGTAAAATTTTGAATTCGATATTACATTGTATAGTTTAGACAGAATAAATCATTAAGTTCCTTGAAAGGAGATTAGCATGTTGGAAAGAATAAATGCGATCATTGCTACATATAATAGTCATGAAAAGTTTTTCAAAAAAGTAAAACTTTATTTTCCGCCTGGAAGCTCTGATTATCAACTTGTACAAAGAGCATATGACGAAGCGCGGAAGACGTGTCGGGATCAAAAGCGTGACAATGGAGAACCATATTTTCCTCATCCGAGAGCAGTAGCAGCAATAACAATGGAATATTTACGTGTAAGAGATCCTGAGTTGATTGCTGCAGCACTCACACATGATTTGCCTGAAGATTTCAGGAAAGAGTGGTCACATGAAAAAATGCAATCCACGTTCACCGCCCGAACAGCTGAAGTGGTGTGGTATGTAACGAAGCCTCCTGTTGAGGATTTTGACGGTGACAGAGAGGCGCGGAATCGCTTTTATCACCGCAAGCTTTTGAGTGCTCCTAGAGAGGCTCAACTCGTAAAGCTGCCAGACCGACTTCATAACACAATGACACTGGATAGTACCGCAAAAAGTAAACAGGTGCGTAAAGTTAGAGAAACACAAGACTTCTATTTGCCACTTGCAGAAATGCATACGTTGCTTGTTCATGAACTTGAAGATGCAATTCGCGTGGTCGAAGCTTCTTGGAAAAAAGTTGCTGAAGCAGTGTGAGTTAGTTCAAATGATAGTTATTTTCGAATCGTCCACAAATTTGGTCGATTCGCTTTTTTTATACTGCGTAGCATTGTATACTCACCATACTAATGTTTGAAATCAGTACAGAAAAAACACCAGCTGGTGACCAGCCTCAGGCTATTGAGAAATTGGTCAAGGGTATTAAAGCTGGCGCTACGCACCAGACACTTTTGGGTGTAACTGGCTCTGGAAAAACTTTTACTGCAGCAAATGTCATTCAGCAAATACAAAAGCCGACTTTAGTTGTAGCGCATAATAAGACGTTGGCAGCACAATTGGCACAAGAGTACCGTGATTTTTTTCCAAACAATGCAGTTCATTACTTTGTTTCGTATTATGATTATTATCAGCCTGAGGCATATATGTCGACGAGTGACACGTATATTGAGAAAGAGGCCCAGATCAACGAAGAAATCGATAGACTTCGTCATGCGAGTACGCAGGCGCTACTTACCCGTAGTGATGTCATTATAGTCGCTTCAGTTTCTTGTATTTATGGATTGGGTTCTCCTGAACAATATGAAAAGAAGCTGATGAAAATTTCTCTTGGTTATGAAGCGACCCGTGCTGAAATGCTCAGAAAACTTATCGACATGCAATTTGAGCGAACTAATGCAGATTTAACACCTGCAAGCTTTAGGGCAGTTGGCAACATGATTGAACTTATGCCAACAAACGAGCGCGTAATATATCGCTTAAGTTTTGAGGGAACAACGATTTCACGAATTACAAAGATTGATGAAGTCACTAGAGGAATTATTTCTGAGCCTGAGGTTTTTTATCTGTTTCCTGCGAAGCATTTTGTTACACCTGAAGCCGAGCGCAAACTTGCGATTGCAGATATTGCAGTTGAGCTTAAAGAGCAGTTACAGAAATTCAAGAAAGAAGGGAAGATACTAGAAGCTGAGCGACTTAAGCGGAGAACACAGCACGATTTAGCACTTATGCGAGAAGTTGGCTACTGTAACGGCATCGAAAATTACTCACGTCATTTTGATAGAAGAAAGCCTGGAGAGGCGCCGTATACGCTTTTGTCCTATTTTCCACACAAACTTGATGGTTCGCCTGATTTTCTGACTATTATCGATGAATCCCATGTGACTGTTCCGCAGATGAATGGAATGTATGCAGGAGACCGCTCACGTAAAGACAATTTAGTTGAGTTTGGATTTCGTTTGCCAAGTGCAGTTGATAACAGGCCTTTAAAATTCGATGAAATCGAAAAGCGACTTGGTCAACGTATTTATACAACTGCAACACCGGGCAAATATGAAATGGCTACAGTAGACAAGGGTGCTCCATTGATTGAACAGATCATTCGTCCAACAGGTCTTGTTGATCCTGAGATAGATATTCGTCCTGTTACTGAAAAAGGAGACTATCCTGGTCAAATCAAAGACTTTATTGCTGAGGCTGAAAAAATTATCAAGGGAGGAGCACGAGTTCTAACAACAACGCTTACAAAAAGAATGGCTGAAGACTTGGCTGAGTTTCTTGAGGAGAAAGGGATGAAAACTAAGTACATTCATAGTGATGTTGATACTATGGAGCGTATAGAGATCCTAACTGACTTCAGAAGAGGTATCTTTGATTGTTTAGTCGGCGTAAACCTTTTGCGTGAAGGCCTCGATCTCCCAGAAGTAGAACTTGTCGCCATTCTTGATGCAGACAAAGAAGGATTCCTCCGAAGCGAAACAGCGCTTATTCAAACAATAGGACGTGCGGCACGAAATGTAAACGGTAGGGTCGTGCTCTACGCAGACCAGATGACGAAGTCACTTGATTATGCTGTAGGAGAGACAAGACGAAGACGTGAACGACAGATTGCGTATAACACCGAACATAACATTACTCCGACAACAATTAAGAAAGAAATCAAATCAATTGCAGATCAGATGCGAAGTGCGCATGATGAAACTGTCGATACCTTACTAAAGGTAGATGTGGAACTGTATAAGAAAAATCCAAACAAAACTATAAAAGAAAAGCGTCGTCAGATGGAGGAAGCTGTTGAAATTCTTGATTTTGAGACAGCGGCTATCCTTCGTGATGAAATTAAAATCCTTGAAGAATTTGGCAAAAAGAAAAAGAAGCAAAAGTAGTTGGATATAATTTTTAAGATTTCAAAGATGTGGTACTATGCTTACACGTATCCAACCTTCACCGTCATGTGGAGGTGCACTGCTTTGTGGGCGTGGAGGTTTTAAACTAAATGTAGAATGCCTAAAAAACAACCAAGAAAAACAACAACATCATGGAGTGAGGTTAGTGACCGGATTATCATCAAAGGTGCCCGTACACATAACCTAAAAAATATTAGTGTCGAAATGCCTCGAAATAGCATGGTTGTTGTAACTGGTCCCTCAGGTTCTGGTAAATCATCTCTTGCGTTCGATACTGTTTTTGCTGAAGGCCAACGTCGTTACGTCGAGTCACTTTCACCATATGCACGTCAGTTTTTGAACAAGATGCAAAAGCCAGATGTTGACGAAATTTCTGGTCTTTCACCAGCAATCTCCATCGACCAAAAGTCTGCGTCGCGCAATCCCCGCTCGACGGTTGCCACCATTACCGAAATATATGATTATTTGCGTATTTTATATGCTCGCGTAGGTCAGCCATATTGTTTAGACGTAGATGTGCCTATTCAGAAACTTTCGCAAGATGAAATTCTCGGCATTATTTTAAAATCGATTGAAGATAAAGAAGTAAAAAAAGCTACAAAAGACCAATCAAAAATAGTCATTGGTATTGAGCTGTCTAAAGTAAGTGTTTCAATATTTTCTCCGGTAGTAGTTGGTCGTAAATGTGAATACTAT
>CAZYTF010000060.1:0-3530 GCA_964649535.1 uncultured Candidatus Saccharibacteria bacterium
CCATGTCAAACCATTATAGAGGCTAGAATTTATTAGGGCTATTGTATTGGTGGATAACTATAATTTTTCAATTGCATACTTAGTTGCATTTTGTACATGTTTATAGCGGTCACCCATGAGTTTTACTCCACCAAACCATCTCGTTACACAGATGACGCAGTCAGTGATGTTTTCTTTTTGCAGGATACGCAGAATAACCATGCCAGCACCAGTCTCACCATCGTCATTTTTTGTATCGTATACAGCTCCTTCGTGAGTGATGCGAGCTGCCCATGTATTGTGTGTTGCTTTTAGGTATTTCTTGTTTTTTTTGAGTTGTTTTAAGAAGTTTTGTATATCTTCTTTTCCATGCACTTTGCCAATACTTACTGAATATCGACTTCCTCTATCTTCAATTATTTTTTCATATAGAATAAAATCCTCGACTGGTTTGCGTGAGTTTCCAAAATCAAATTGTGTTGATTGTCGAAGCATAATGTGTATACTATCAGAAATGTAATGGAGGGTCTGATGAAATTAGCACCGATTACTGTAGAAGAGTTCTGTTCGCGGTTCTTTACTAAGCCAAAACTGCTATGTGCACTGCTAGTTGCCAATTGCGACTCTGACGATGAGATGTCGATTTTGTCCCAACTTAAGCGAGGGGGACATGTCTCACTTAATGACATTTTCAAACTTGACTTCCAGCTTCAATATGGCATTCTTCGAATTTTTGACCGGGAGATGTATGCTAATGATTGTATGGAAAGAGAAAAACAAAATTTGATTCCCCAGGTACTTTATCCACTTGTCGACAAGTCTACAGATTTAGTGTTTGATGTTATGCCTGGCATTCATTTGTTCGTTAAAGAGCAGTTAATGGATGTGTATTGTGAGGAAGACATCAGCGTTCTTGACATTGGCACTGAATACATTTTGCGGGGCTATGGATACTTCTGTACACAGGCATCAAATGATGGAATGGCTATTGGAGGTAGCCTCCTTAAGAGTAGTAAATTTGATAAATATGATACAGCAATTTTGCAGCAATATAAGATCGTAGAGATTGAATCCTCGAGCGATTTTCAAAAACTTAAAGGGCGCTATTAGCGCCCTTTTTTATATTCCCTCCCCTCTAAGTTCTTCGATAAGCTTCTTTGCTTGTCTAGAAAGTTTTTGAGGAATGTCGATAGCTATTTTTACCATAAAATCTCCTCGACTGTTCCCTTGCTGCACACCTTTGTTCTTAATGCGAAGTAATTCACCGTGTTTTACACCGGCAGGTATTTTGATTGCAACGTCACCATCAAGTGTCTCAACTTGGTATGTATTCCCAAGTAAAGCATCTGATAGCTTTATATGAAGATTTGTATACAGTGTGGCACCGTCTCGAGTAATAGTGTCGTGTTTCTTGACGTGTATTTTTACATATAAATCTCCTGGTGTTCCACCTTGTACCGCTTCACCTCGTCCAGTCATGCGAATCATTTCGCCATTTTGTATACCAGCAGGAATTTTAATTTCAATTTCTTCTTCAGTGCGCCGAACTCCAGCTCCTGCACAATGGCCACATTTTTCTTTTGGCACTTTTCCCGTTCCGTTACACTCATTACATTCTCGTACAGTTTGGAAACTTCCCATAACGCTTTGACGAGTTTCTCTGATGCGCCCGTTTCCATTACAAGTGGTGCACGAGGTCATTTCAGTACCTGTCTTTGCACCTGATCCTGAACACTCTGAACACGTGTTGTTTTTTGTAAGAAGAACCTTTCGTGTTGTTCCAAACACTGAGTCTTTAAAAGCTAATTCAATATCTATAGAAATATCGCGACCGCGAGCTGTTTTCTGACGTCCACCTCCACCAAAAACATCTCCAAAGATATCTCCGAAATCAAATTCAAAACCTTGTCCATTTCCGGCTTGTTGGAAGTCCGACCAGTTGAATCCGCCAAAGCCGCCTTGTTGACCTCCTCCACCGCCTGCACCATTGAACGCATGTCCATACGTGTCATACTCAGCTTTCTTTTTTTCATCTCCTAGTACTGCATACGCCTCACTAATTTCCTTAAACTTTGCTTCATCACCAGTTTTTTTGTCAGGGTGATACTGAGCAGCGAGTTTACGAAAAGCCTTCTTTACTTCATCTTTGGAAGCTTCTTTTTGTAGCCCTAATATTTGGTAGTAGTCTTTTTGTGCCATGGTCAATTAGTTAATGATCGTAGTTTACTCTAGTATGTGCAAAAGCAAAGCTTTTGCACATGTAGAATTTGCTACTTGATATCTTCATCCTTCTTCCCGTCCTCTGATACTTCAGCATCACGTACAACTTCATCATTTTCTTTCTCCGCGTCTCCTTCAGATGATTTTGTATCCTCGGCTGCTTTTTGCATTACTTCACCAATTTTTTGAAGCTCGGTCGAAAGCGCCTCAGTTGCACTGGCAATACTTTCCTTTTCATCTTTGTCCTTTACTTCTTTAAGTGCAGCTATTTTTTCATTGATAGCTTTTACTACATCTTCACCTGCTTTTTCGCCATAATCCTTAACAGATTTTTCTGCAGTGTAGATAAGTTGGTCGGCACTATTGCGTGCTTCGATTACCTCTTTCTTCTTAGCATCTTCGTCGGCATGAGTTTCAGCATCTGTTTTCATTTTTTCTATCTCCTCTTCTGTGAGACCTGAACTTGCCTCAATGCGGATTGTTTGTACCTTGCCAGTTGATTTGTCCTTTGCAGTGACATTTAGGACACCGTTGCTGTCCACATCAAATGCGACTTCTATTTGCGGAACTCCTCGGGGTGCCGGTGGTATTCCATCAAGTACAAAACGTCCAAGTGACTTGTTATCTGTAGCTTGCGCTCGTTCACCTTGCACTACGTGAATTTCTGTAGATGTTTGGTTGTCAGCTGCAGTAGAAAATACTTGCTCTTTCTTTGTTGGTATATGAGTATTCTTTTCGATAAGCTTCGTTGCAACGCCACCCATAGTCTCAATCCCGAGTGAAAGCGGGATTACGTCTACAAGCGTGATGTCGTTAACGTCTCCTTGGAAAATACCTGCCTGAATTGCAGCTCCAAGTGCTACAACTTCATCTGGGTTAACTGTTTTATTTGGCTCTTTTCCAAACAGTCCTTTTACTGCCTCAACAATTGCAGGCATTCTTGTTTGTCCACCAACCAAAATGATTTCATTGATGTCTTCAACTTTAAATGATGAAGCCTCCATCGCTCGCTTGGTAATCTCAATTGAACGGTCAATATATTCACGTGCTAGTTCCTCCAGTTTTGAGCGATTAAGGTTTATGAGCAAGTGCTTCGGACCTTCTTCACCTGAGGTGATAAATGGAATATTAATTTCAGTGTCACCTGAACTAGAAAGCTCGAGTTTTGCTTTTTCTGCTGCTTCGTCTAGACGTTGTAGCGCAAGCTTGTCTTTGCCTAGATCTATTCCTTCAGTTTTCTTAAACTCAGCAATAAGATGTCGCACTATCTCTTGGTCAATATCGCGGCCACCCATGTGTGCATCGCCATCGGTTGATTGTACTTCAACAAC
>CAZYTF010000061.1:0-3394 GCA_964649535.1 uncultured Candidatus Saccharibacteria bacterium
TAGAGAAAAAGAGCCTATATGGAGCCAACGATGTGCTCCCCCATGTTCCATACCTATTCCAGGCATAAATACCATAAGTGTCAGTAAGAGAGTGAAAATATAAATGTAAAAAGCAAATTTTCTCCAGTTGCGATAATAAATCTGACTTGTAAGAAACAAGGCCACACTACCTCCAATGATACCGAATACGATTTGGTTAAACGCTACAGAAGAAAAACAAGCTCCCTCTCGAGCCAAAAGGCCGAGTGACGCAGAAGAGAAAATAAAGAAGCCAGCTGTTACGAGTAAAATAATTATTACAAGCAGTGTTCTATCGACGTGTTTCTCCATACTTAAATAATTGCAGCAAAGATAATACCCAAAATTGCACACAAAATACTAATAATCCAGTAGCGCATTGTTACTTTGTAGGCTGGCCAACCGATTGCTTCAAAGTGATGGTGCAAAGGAGCTATTCTAAATAATTTTTTACCAAACGCTTTCCGGTAAGTGATTTGTAAAACGTTAGATGCGACTGTTGCAACCAACGGCAAACCAATAATAAAGAGAAGTGAAATACCGTGACCTTCACCTAGCGAATCGGTCATAAACACTATTACAGAAAGTGCGAGTGTTAGGGACATCGTTCCTGTTTCAGTCATCCAGAAACGAGCAGGAGGTATATTGAACCAAGTAAATGCAAGTATTGCTCCTGCGATAGTTGCAGACAGTGCAGCAATGTCGAATTGATGTTGAATTAGCGCCACGCCAGCATAAGATGAAAATATTGATGCAAATACACCGCCTGATAGACCGTCGATTCCGTCTATCACACCACTTGCATAGAGTGCATTGGTCAAAAGGATAAAGAAAGGAATAATCAGAAAACCTACTTCAAGTGCTCCATCGAAAGGAATCCCAATGCTTGTGACATCAAGTTTGTCATAAAACCACCATCCAATCATTCCTGAGAGTATGGAGATTATGACGATTCGGTATTTCAGTAGTAACCCTTGACCACCGTGCACGACATCATAGAAATCGTTAATAAAGCCGACAAATGCACCAATGACAAGAGTGCTGATAGGGATCCAAGTTTGTGATCGACTAAAAAAATCTAGTTCCGAAAAAATCGACTCAGGAAAAATATGTTTGAGCAAAAATAGAACAACAACAGTAATAAGTACGCTTGCCCATATGATGATGCCACCCATTCGAGGTGTCTTTGTTTCATGGATGCCCTTGAGTCGATTAAATTCAACAGCATCCTCTCCGTGCATAGTTTTTTTTCCACCCTCTTTTTTCCAAACTTTGTAGGCGTATAGGTAGTGTGTGACTAATGGTGTAATTAAAATACCTATGACAAAAGCCATGGTAGCAGGTATAAGGATTTTGATTATTGCTGATTCCATAGAGAATTATTCGTTTGCTACGTAGGCTTGTGTCTCTTTTACTAATGTTAGCACGTCGGTAAAGCGATCTTGGCCAGATGAACCAAGTACGGTGATAATAATAGGTCGATTGAGCCCTGCGTCGAATGCAACTACGAGATTCCCTCCTGCAAGGTCTGTATAGCCTGTTTTTGAGCCAATAAGGCCAGGAATTCTACGTATGTAGTAGTTTGTGTTTTCAGCATTGTGCAAGGTGCCGTTTTGGTTGTATACCGCTGCATCTTCTTCCTTTGTGTACGCAAGAATTGTAGGTTCGTTTATGACAATATATTCCATAAGGAAAGCCATGTCGCGTGCCGTGCCGTAAGCACCTCCTTCAGTTAGCGAGAGGTCTAAACCTGTGGGGTTTTTAAAATATGTTTCAGAAAGACCAATTTCTTTTGCTCGAATATTCATTGCCTGTACAAATGCATTTGCTGGGTTTGCTTCTGAAAGCACTGCACCCGCCGCAACAGCAAGCGCAAAAGCGCCGTCATTTGAAGAAGAAATTAGTGTAAGGCCATTTAGCTTCATACGCTCAAATATCTCACCTTCTAAAAGACCACTATCGCCATCCTGACGAATTGCCATGTCACCTATGCGGACATCTTCTGATTCATCAAGTAGTTCTTGAGCAACAAGTGCTGTCATTAGCTTAGTTACTGAGGCAAGCGGTAGTTGTTCTGATTCATTTTTTTTGTAGAGCACTCTTTGACTAGAGATATCCCATACGTATGCTGATTTTGCTGTAATCTTTGTGTCCTCAAACGCAACTTTGTCATCATCGTTTTGAATATTGAGGACTGATGATGTAACTAAGTTTTGACTAGTAGATTTTTCAACTATTACCTCACTTTTAAGTACGTGTGTTTTGATAAATTTTGGAGACAATGCTGAACCAAATATCAGCAAAAAAACTACTCCAAGCAGTGCTAATTGTCTGAAAACTGGAATTTTGATATTTTCTTCTATGTTGTCTAAGATAGGTTCGTCAATCATACTTTGTCATTTTCAACTTGTTCTTCTTCAAATTTCTCAAGCTGGTCTAGGACTGTAGCATAATTAGGCAGCTTTGTTTTATTGGTGATACCTAAGTGGGAAAGCAACTCTGGTGTAATACTGAATGTTCTGCTTTTTACATCGGCTCCTCGCTCGATGAGTCCTCGTACCATGAGGTTTCGCAAAATAAATGACGAATTAACGCCACGGATACGGTCAATTTCAGAACGAGTGATTGACCCTTTATAAAGAATAATAGCAAGCGTCTCAGCACCAGCTTTACCGATATCACGTTTCATTTCGTCTTTTCTGATAGATTCTATGATTTCATCGATTTCTGGAGTGGTTACAAGTTGTATGTCGCGTTCTGTTTCGATAAGGCGTGTAGCACCGCTTTGAAGACGCTCTTCGAGCGTCTTCAAAGCGGTGCGTAGCTCTTCATCAGAACATTCAAAAAGCTTTACAAGTTCAGTTTTCTTGACTGGTGATGTTTTAAAGAAAAGCACTCCCTCAATGTGTTGATGAAGCTCCATATTGTAGCCGTAGTATAACACCAATTTGACATAGCAAAAATTCATTTGTCTACTATTGACAAATTTCTAGTGTGTGCTGGATGTCTTCACTCCGCGAATCAACGCGGAGGTGAAAGGAACAGGATGGAAAAAGAATTCAAAAAATGGGCGCCGCAGATGGCGCAAATAATTTTATTCAGACTTCACTTCACTTCAGTCAGGCCGGCGCGATCGCCTGATCGAACCCCGGCTTTTGACCGGGACTCGCTCCCACCAACGGTGGTGAGGAGCATCGCCAACTCGCGGAGAATTCGCTAGATGACTTTGGCTCCCGAATGAGCGCCACCCTCTGGGCGCTATGACATAAATACTTCTGTTCGATTGTATATCGGGTGGACTCACTAAGAGATGAGGATTCAAAAAAGGCGCTAGTTTCATAATTAAATTGGCGCCTATATTTTTTAATAGTATTTA
>CAZYTF010000062.1:0-3059 GCA_964649535.1 uncultured Candidatus Saccharibacteria bacterium
GAAGTGTGTGTAGTACTTGAACGCTAATCCAAAGTGACCAATGTTTTTTGTTGAGTAGATAGCCTTCGCCATTGAACGAATGGTTGCTACTTTAATGAGATTTTCTTCAGGAGTTCCTTCAATTTCTTTGAGTAGTTTGTTAATGTCTTGGGCCTCCACCGCACCTTTATTTGTTTCGAATTCGTACCCAAGGGCATGGATAAAAATAGAAAGCTCTTCAATTTTATCTGGATTTGGCACATCATGAATACGGTATATAAATGCGGCATCACGCCCTTTGCTTTTAGAAAGATTGTAGATGTATTCTGACACTTTTCGATTAGCGAGAAGCATAAAATCCTCAATCATGAGCATTGTCTCAACGCGGACTTTTGCATGTACTGCAATAGGCTTTCCGTGTTCATCAAGTTCAAACTTTACCTCTGGCTGGTCAAATGCAATTGCTCCGTTTGTAGTTCGTTGTTTGCGGAAAATGCGTCCTATGGTCATCATGGTATTGAGAACATCAAGATGGTCGCCGGATTGGTCGTCTAGAACTTTCTGCGCATCTTCGTAGCTAAAACGCTTGTCCGAGTAAATGATAGTCTGCCCGTACCACTCATTATGAATATTTGCACCTTTGTCTATTTCAAAAACAGCAGAGAATGCAAGTCGGTCTTCGTGTGGACGAAGAGAGCAGAGGTCATTTGAAAGTACTTCAGGAAGCATAGGGATAACGCGGTCAACAAGGTAAATAGATGTGCCACGTTCCTGAGCTTCTTTGTCAATGTCGTCACCTTCACGTACGTAGTGAGAGACATCAGCGATATGAATACCGATTTCATAATTTCCATTGGGAAGTTCATGAAAAGAAAGTGCATCATCAAAATCTTTTGCATCAGCAGGGTCGATGGTCATTGTGGTGCGGTCACGCATGTCACGGCGGACAGGATTCTCTCCTTTTGTATCTTCAACCGCGTGTGCAAAAATTTCTTCTTTTTGCGCATACAGTTTTTTTCCTGCTTCTGAAATGAGTTCAGGAAAGTTTTCTGAAAAACCGCCAGAACGAATAATCGCCTGCATTTCTGTTTCGTGGTCCCCAGCTCTTCCAAGAGTTTCGGTTACTTCAGCGATAGGATCAACATGTGGGTCTTTCCAGACAGTAATTTCAGCAGCAACCTTCATTCCTTCATCTGCTGTTGTTGCTTCTGACAAAACTGGGCGGACGTGGATGCGTGAGTTGTCGGGGCTCAAGTAGTAGCCTGTGCCAGTTTTATTTTTTTTAACTGTCCCAATAAATTCACTGTGTTTTGCTTCAATAACACGAATAACTTTTCCTTCTTGACGTTTTCCCGGGACTAGTTTTAAAAGCTCAATTTCAACGATGTCGCCATCTAGTCCAAAGGACAGATTTTCAGTTGTAATGACAATATCCTCTTCTGTATCTTTTTGTTCTGGTCGTTTAAAAAAGCCCGTGCCTTTTCCGCGCACCATAAGCGCGCCTTCAAATGTTTGATTTTGAGTCATAATTTAAAGGTCATCCTACCATTGACGAGCCAATATGGCCATAGTATGGTTGGTTACGAAGTACAAAGTTCCTAATAAAAAAGGAGGTCGCACTATGACAATGCCGAACGTACTCAAGGTAGTTCCTGATAGGCACAACAAAATAACTCTGCTGGTATCGCAGCCTGATAAAGCAGTGGAGTGGTTTCAGGGCAGCTTTAAGTCAACAAAGGGTTGGGTCTCTGCATATGTGCCAAGCAACGTTGCTCCAAGCTACTGGTATCACAGTTTGCCAAGTAATGATATTGTCGATTTTCTCCTCAGGCAAAATTTTCAATCTGATGATGAGCTCATAATTGGCGAAAGCGATTTTGCAAAAATCAGTAAAATTATTTCGGCGCCGATTGTTGACTTTAGCCTCAGAGATATACGTCTGGTCAAAAAGATGAAGAGTGTTCGCAATCAGCACGCTGTTCTCATTGCGGAGCCGTGTTCATACAACGACAAATGGAGTATTTGTTTCCGGGAAGGAGGAGGTTATTTTTCGGGTGCCTTTCCAGAATCTGCTGAGGAAACTCTCAGGTATTTACGTAGCCACACAAAACAGGTGCCGGTCTTCATGACTGAGTCTGCGCTTGAGCTGCTACAACCAGCACTTGCATTGCCAACGCTTCCGGTGCAGGTGGCTTTGTGTCCGGAACTTCCTGAGCAAGTGTATACACCACGTAAGCCAATGTTCATTCAGTCACTCAGCTTGTTTCTTCGGTGGAATGCAAATCAGTGATACATTCAGACGGCATGAGCTTCGCTCTTGCCGTCTTTTCTATTGCACAATTGTCATATATATAGTATTGTTCTGCCCGTTATGTTAATGATGAGATTACAACGAGTCGGCCGCAAAAACGATCCTAGTTATCGTATTGTGGTGACTGATAAGCGAACTGGCCCTAAGAGCAACAAGCATATCGCTATTCTTGGATCGTACAATCCGAAAATGGATCATATTCAGCTTGATGTGGAGGCGGCTAAAGTTTGGCTTTCAAAGGGTGTGCAGCCTTCAGATACCGTGCACAATATTCTCGTCGGACAAAAAGTGATTGATGGAAAGAAAGTTAATCCTCTTCCACGTAAATCACCGATTGTCGACGAAGAGGCTATCAAGAAGGCTGAAGAAGAAGCTGCAGCAAAAGCTGAAGCTGAAAAGGTCGCAGCAGAAGCTGAGAAAGCATCTGCAGAAGCTCCAAAAGAAGAGGTTGCTGAGGTGTCTGAAGCACAGAGCGAAAGCGACAATGCTGAAGATACACAGAGTGAAACTTCAGCAACAGAAGAACCTGCAGAAGCAACTCCGACTGATGATGTTCAGAGTGATACTCCAGCAGAAACAGAAGAACCAAAAGCGTAATCATTTTTTTAATGAAACGGCCCCACATGCTAACTGCACGTGGGGCCGTTGACGTATGAGTAAACCTCTCGTATTATTTACAGAGCTACCGCGTAACGAGAGATGCGGACGCTTATCAGATTAAGTTCTCAATATAAAACGCATATGCAAGAAGATCAGCAATTTCTAGAAT
>CAZYTF010000063.1:0-2402 GCA_964649535.1 uncultured Candidatus Saccharibacteria bacterium
TATTCCGATTGTGGCAATCATGAGTTCAGATTGTGATGTAAAGCTTGTCACAAAACCAGTTGTGCTTAACGATGCACTTACAACAAGTGTAGATTTGGTACTTACTGAACTAACAGAAGCATTTGCAGAAGGTAAAAAAGCATATACTCCTGCACCAGTCCGAAAGCCAAACACACCAGTACGGCGTTAAGGTAAAATGTTTTAAGGCTACTCATTACATATTTAGTTTAAGAAAATTTTTCTATGGAAATTACATCAGCAGATATAAAAGCATTGCGTGATCAAACTGGCATTTCAGTGATGCAGTGTAAAAAGGCGCTTGAGGATGCGGGAGGTGATAAAGAAAAAGCACTTATCATCCTAAAGAAAAAGAGAAGTGAGGCGGCTGACAAAAAGTCTGATCGAGAACTCGGAGCGGGTACTGTTGGCTCGTATGTGCATAACACGAAAGAAGTTGCAGCTCTCGTTTTACTTTCATGTGAAACTGATTTCGTTTCAAAAAATGAGGAGTTTGTTTCTCTTGCAAATGATATTGCGATGCATGTTGCTGCAATGAACCCAAAATACATCTCACGAGAAGACTTGGATGAGAATGCCATTACAAAAGCTAAGGAAGTATTTGCTGAAGAAGTAAAGGATAAGCCTGCAGAAATGCAGGAAAAAATCCTTGAGGGTAAATTGAACTCATACTTCAAAGAACAAATTTTGCTTGAGCAGTCATTTGTAAAGAATTCTGAAACAACTATTAAAGAGCTTGTGAATGGAGGTATTCAAAAGTTTGGTGAAAACGTAATTGTTACACAAATTAGTAGGGTGTCTGTTAAGTAATCATGTTTGAGGTTTTGACTTATCTTGGAGTCAGTGTTGCTGTTTTGTTGGCACTCACGGCACTGTATTTTTTTGAAGATGTTCGTGGCGAGAGGATTTTCCTTCCTCGAGCCCGCAATTCATTTGATGCTGCACTTCAGGCATTAGGTCACCGACTCGGACTCTCAGGCATATTTTTTCGTGATGGTTTTCTTCGTCTGATTATGCACTACAGTGTACACACTGTATTAGCGACTGTACTCCATTTTTTACGTGGGCTTGAACAGCGTATTGAACACGCGGTGCGAAGAAATAGAAAGGCTGCAAAAGATATAAAAGTTCAAAAACAAAACCGAACTCATCTCGATGAGATTGCAGAACATAAAACTGAAGTCGCCTTAAGTAAAAAGCAAAAGGATGAATTACGTGCACGGTAGTATAGAGGTTGCTTTTTTGATGAAAATTGTAATAATAGCGTGACTTAATTTAAGCTTTACAAGTAAAGTTGAAATTCGGGACAGTATTAAAAAGTTTCTAGAGTGAATTGATTTTTGAGAGCCACCTTAGCTCAGCTGGTTAGAGCAACGGTTTTGTAAACCGTAGGTCCTCGGTTCGAATCCGAGAGGTGGCTCCCAGAAATTAATTCTTAGATGAAACATACTGGCCAGAATGCAAAATAGTTTCTGCTGAATTATTTTTGAGCTTTCTCAAGAATGAGTTTGTAGCTGCATTATCTATTTTGATACTACAGGAGTGCTTGCATCAACATCCTTCTGTTGATTGAGTGAACATACATTTACAAACCCACGCAAATAGTTGTGTAGCCACTTTTTTTATCATTCATTTGGTGCTATTCTCCTTAGATATATAGTATGGATTCCCATTTATCGCATTTGCTGCCGTACGCACAAAGGCACGATTTCCAAGTAGGTCGTGCTTCTGAACTTTCCGGAAAGGACAGGTTGTTTTATCGAGCCCTTGAAATATTACCAGGACTTGCATCGTGGACGACATTAATCGGTGTCCTGCTACTATCAAACTATGCTCCGTTTGTAGCGGCCTACTTTATCATTGGATTTGCTATTTTTTGGGTTCTCAAGACAGCTTTTTTGTCGTTTCACTTGCGGCACAATTGGAAACGTCTTCGCCATCATATGAAAGTTGACTGGGAGTTAATGATTGAGCGTTTTGAATGTGGTCATCTATACCACATGGTCATACTTCCTTTCTATGATGAATCGGAAGAGATAGTGAATGCAACACTTGAGTCTATTGCTAATGCACGCTATGACAAAAAAAGTATTATTATTGTACTTGCTTCAGAAGATCGTGCAGGAGTAGGAGCACAAGAGATTTGCAAAAAAATGCATGAAAAATGGAAGGATACATTTGGTTCTTTCCTTACTACCCTTCACCCTGCAGATGTTCCAGGTGAAATGTCTGGTAAGGGTTCAAATGCTTCCTATGCAGCAGAACAAGCAAGGAAAAAAGTACTCGACATGCATGGCATTCGTTATAATCACACCATAGTTTCAATTTTTGATATTGATACTGTTCTCTATTAGGTTTATTTTAAATGTCTTGTGTGTCTCTTC
>CAZYTF010000064.1:0-2322 GCA_964649535.1 uncultured Candidatus Saccharibacteria bacterium
TGAGTCCATCCATGACTTTGTTTAGGATGCCGGAGGTTCCGTAGGAGGGGGTGTTGCTGTCACTATTTAGAGCGCTGCTGAGAGTGTTTGCTATTGTAGAAGAATCAATGCCACTGGTACTTATACTCACGACTCCATTGGAGTCCGCGCTTATACTTATATTTCCAGCGCCTCCACGAGTGTCTCCCGTTGAAATAACAATCCCCGTATTGTTTGAATTACCACCAACTATCTTAGCAGCTGCGCTCTTAATCCCAGCGACATCAGTATCGTCGAAGTTAAAAGCTAGTTTGTATCCATCTAAAATTTGTTGGTCAGAATAGAAACCGGAGCCAACTTCAGTTGCGATTAGTCCTTTTACAAATGCAGGTCCTAAACGAGGGTCGGCTATATCGAAAGATGTGTCAATATTGATTCCCATTGTTTGAGAAATTGTATTGAGTTTGTTAGTAATTTCAGCTGTCGTGTGTTCGCCTGAGTCAGTCCATAGTTGCACAATCTCACGAATAGTGTCGGCACCTCTTTGCATTTTAGTTTCAACATCTTCATATATTGCACGCATACCTAATTCAGGTGTTTCAAACTCCAAAAATCTTCCATTTTTATCTCCTGACGCACCTATCCACGGGTCACTTGCCATCTGTGCAGAATTAAACTCAATATTTGCTGGATTGTTTTGCCTGAGTCCAACATTGTTGTTGCATGCTGAGGTACAGTCTGTATTTGTAAAGCGGACTGAAGTACCTGATGACCCTGAAACCTCTGCAAGTTTTTGGGTGTCGTTTCCTAATGATTGCATTTCAGAAGAGATAGACGCAACAGTAACAACGTCTGTTGTTTGCGTGATGTCGTATGATTTCTCGATTGCTTGCAACGCATTTTTGTGTGCTTCTGCCGATGCTGCGTTGTCTGAGGGAATGGAAAGTGCTGACTTGACTATATTTTGAGTCTGAGCATTTGCATACTCAATTGCTGCTTGATTATTTCCTGAGTCAATTATTTCGCCACGTTGTGTTTCTGTTGAAGCCAACATGATGCTGCTGTATTGGCTGCTTGTAGGGATAGGAATGTTGCTTGTAGGCAGTACTACATTTGCCATGTTGGGTTGGGTGATTGAACTCTCATTGATGTTATCAATAAGGGTGCTCACGTTCATTCCCCCGTAAGTTGTGTTCCCGTAGCTCCAGGCACGTTTTGAACCTACGTCAAGATGTAGTATGTTTTCTCCGAAACCGTATCCTTGGAACCCAACTTCTTTTGCAGCAGCAACAAGTTCTAATTTCTCTGCATTCGTCATGCCAACTGTACTAATATCTAGAGCATTGCCGTGGAAATGTTCGGAATTTTTAGTGCTTGATTCTCGCCCGGTGCCACTTTTAGCAATTGCATCATTGATAACTAGTGGCTTATTTAGTCTTGCCTGCAGTTGCTGATACGGGCCACTGAGAAGATCGTCCATATGTTCTGATGCATAGGCTTTTGTGAGACTCGATTGCTTTCCGGTTGCTTCTAGGAGGGGCTTCATTGTGGGGCTTGTATTGATTCCGTAGTTGATTTTTGAGACTAGTGCCGAACCCTCAACTTTCGATGCTCCTCCTTCAAGAACATCAGTCATAAAGCTTGCTTCGTTTGTTGCCGTGTTTATATTCCATGCCTCATTGTACATTTGTACGAGGTCACCTTCTTTTAATGCTGCTTGGTATGCTTTGTAAGCACTGTCTGCTGTAGCAAACTTTTCTTTCGCTTGTTTTAGAAGTACCGCAGCCTCACTGTTTGGTGCTGCACCTTCTGCCGCTTTCTGAGCATCACTAAGCCACTGTTTTGCATTTTCACGATCTACATACACTCGGTCGTTTATGTCCTGCATGATAGCTCGCTTTTTTTCGAGGTCAGTCTTACAACTCCACTCAGATTTTTTTTCTTTGTCATCCTCTTTAGGGTCGGGCTGTAGGCAAGCAATCATTCTTGCATAGTTATCTTTTATATCAGGTCTACAGTCTTTTTTATCTTCTTCTTCGACTATACATTCTTTTGCCGGCGGAACGGTTTCAGCAACTTCTTCTTCTGCCAAAACAGAAGTAGTTGTAAAAAAGTGCACCGCAACGGTGAGTGAAAAAAAGAGTAAAATTAAAAAACGAGTATTCATATGCATGAGCTATTATCTATAGTTATGTAAATGATAGCATTTAACATCGCTTCAAAAGTTGTTTATATACAAATCTATACAAAATAAAAAACGCCTGGAGAGGCGTTTTTTTCTAACTACAGAACCTCAACATCAATCACCTCAACACGCACCTCTCCGTCTTTAGAACACTGCAC
>CAZYTF010000065.1:0-1845 GCA_964649535.1 uncultured Candidatus Saccharibacteria bacterium
AAAGAATTATCTGAAATCTTCATTTATAGTATAGTAGTTACATGATACGAATGATTACAGGTACAGTCGCCGACATACACGAACCTTCAGTAGTGATTGATGTCCACGGGGTTGGATATCACATATTTACACCGTCAGCTACAAGTTACTCACTTGACACTGAAGTAAAACTTTTTACTCATCTTGCAGTGAGAGAAACAGCACTTGATTTATATGGCTTCACTACTCGCGATGAGTTGGGGCTTTTTGAACTACTCTTAGGGCTTCCTAAAATTGGACCCAAGTCAGCTATACAAATAATGTCACAAGCTGATGAGGAATTACTCAAAACAGCGATTAGAAACGAGGATTCTGCCTACCTCTCTAAAATGTCAGGCATCGGAAAAAAGACAGCCGAGAAAATCGTACTTGGCCTTAAAGACAAATTCGAAGACTATACTGGGGCACACAAGACTGGAAATGCTGAAATTGATGGCAAAAATAATCTGCAGACCAGTGACGCTATCGACGCCCTTATTTCACTTGGATACCCACAAAGCGATGCACGAAAAGTTGTACACCAACTTATTTCTGAGAAACCAGAAATAAACCACGTTAACGATGTCGTAAAAGAAGCACTCAGAATTCTGGGGTCGTAACCACAACAAGCAAAACACGCTGGAAAGCAAAGCTTTCCAGCGTGTTTGACTATGCGGTATAATGAATCCATTATGAATACATTACTGTATTGGACTAAACAACTCTTACCCACCTCACTTATAAATCGTGTCCGTCCTCCTTATCATTATGCGCTCTCCTATCTTGGAAGTGTTTTGTATAAGAATCCCTCAAAGGAACTGATGGTGATAGCGGTGACAGGCACCAAAGGTAAGTCAACCGTCACAGAACTCATAACAGCTATTCTTGAGGCCGATGGGAAGAAAGTCGCTTCACTTTCTACTATCCAGTTTAGAATTGGTGACGACGTTCGGCGCAATCTATTTAAAATGACTCTACCGGGCCGCTTCTTCACTCAGAAATTTCTACGCGAAGCGGTTACTGCTGGATGTACGCATGCTGTCGTAGAAATGACTTCGGAGGGTGCCCGCCAGTTTCGCCACAAGTTCATCGAAATGGATGCACTAGTTTTTACCAACCTTAGTCCAGAACATATTGAATCACACGGCTCGTTTGAAAAATACAAACAAGCTAAATTAGAAATTGCAAAACAACTAGAAATTTCAGCAAAACAACCGCGCTATATAGTTGCAAACATCGATGATGAACATGGAACGGACTTCCTAAAAATCAAAGTTGAAGAGAAACTCCCCTACAGCCTTTCAGATTTAAAACTTCATACTCTTCACAAAGATGGTATTGGACTCATCTTCGCCGACGGTGATGAGGAAGTAACTATACGAGTCCCCTTGGTTGGACTATTTAATATATACAATACGCTCGCAGCCATCACACTTACTCGTGCACTCGACGTCTCTCTTTCAACTATCCAAACAATACTTCGTGATCTCCCCCCAGTGAAAGGACGTGTCGAACATTTCTTCAGTCCTAAAGATGCAAAAAAACAAATCACAATAATCGTCGACTACGCGCACACGCCAGATTCTCTTGAAAAGCTCTACCAAGCATTTAAAGACATCAGAAAAATTGGGATTCTTGGGAACACTGGTGGTGGACGTGACACTTGGAAACGACCAGAGATGGCGGCAATTGCTGAAAAATATTGCGAACAAATCATTCTCACCAATGAAGACCCCTACGATGAAAATCCTCGAAACATTGTCGAAGACATGGCAAAAGGAATCCTAGACAAATCAAAGCTCGATATCATTATGGACAGAAGACTCG